>JBKEAJ010000015.1:0-41865 GCA_047972135.1 Bacteroidales bacterium
CTGACCGACAATCGCTATGCCATGTTCAAGGACAAGACAATAAGCGTATGCTGTGTTTCTTTGAAAAACGGTGGCTATAAGTTGAGCAACATGCTTCCTTATGTCTCCGACGGTGGAACATGGGGAACGGCAACAGCAACGGGAACAAGTGTCAATCCTAATAATCCTGCCTACCGTAGCACTAGTGCAACAGACGGTAAGATTTTCGATGCAGAAGGCTTTTGGAATGCAGCAGTGTCGTTCAATGCAGGACTTGACAAGGTTCAAGTAACAATCCCTTACACAACGGGAACGAACGACAATTGCGCCGGAGCAAGCAAAACAGTGAACATAACAATTGAAATAACGAAGGATTGAGATACCGCTGTATGCCGTAGGCTTTAGGCTATAAGCGAACAGCCGATAAATGTTCGTCATTGCGAGGAGCTTGCGACGAAGCAATCTCCTCGCAATGACGAACAGATTGCCACGCTAACGCTCGCAATGACGGCAAAAATATATTGCGAAAGGAATGACAAGACAATATGCGCCCTGTAAGGGCAGGTTATTAACAGCAAAAGCATACGGCATACAGCCTATAGCATAAAGCATTAAAAACGAAGTAAATTTCTTGCACATATACCCTCCTAAGCGAGCAGCCCCTACGCTCATAAAACATACACATATATACATTACACTGCCCCCTATGATAGAGCTCAACTATCGGGGGGCTATTTTTGCAAATCAATGTCAGGTGAATATCCTGTCGATTATAATTTTGTTTTATCTTTGTCTTCAGAAATTGTCTGTTCAGCTATAAACTGATAGTTGGAGGCTATAAGCTAAAAATATGAATGATGTAGTAATTGTAATAATCATCGGTTTGCTTGCCGGCTTATTGGGAGGAACGCTAGGAGTCGGAGGTGGGATATTGGTTATTCCTGCTTTGGTTATGCTGCTTGGGTTTTCACAGCATGAGGCTCAAGGGACGTCTATTGCGTTTATGATACCGCCTATCAGCTTGTTGGCGGCTTACAACTATTGGAAGAATGGGTATGTAAATATTAAATATGCATCTATCATAGCGGCGTGTTTCTTTGTTGGTTCATACTTTGGTTCGCAGATTGCTATTTCAATTCCTGAGACGACAATGAAAAGAGTTTTTGGAGGATTGATGCTTATTGCTTCATTAAAGTTTATCTTTGCAAAATGAGAGAACGAATAAGCAGCATATCAGAACGGATATTTGAAGATGTAGTCTCTATAAGGCGTTATCTGCATAAGCATCCTGAGTTATCGTTTCAGGAAGAAAACACCTCCAATTATATAAGTGGAGAACTTGAAAAGCTCGGTATTCCGTATAGGAAGGGTATTGCAGAGTACGGTATACTTGGCGTTATCGACACCGGCAGGAAAGGGAAGACCATTGCATTGCGCGCCGATATGGATGCATTGCCGATAGAGGAGAGTAATGGTTGTGATTATGCGTCTGTAAATAAAGGTGTTATGCATGCTTGCGGGCATGATGTTCACAGCGCAAATCTACTTGGAGCAGCGAGGGTACTGAATGAAATAAAGTCATCATTGAAAGGTAAAATACTACTTATCTTTCAGTTGGGAGAGGAGTCTTTTCCGGGAGGAGCGAAGTTGATGCTCGAAGACGGATTGTTTAGCGAGCATACTCCTGATTTAATAATAGGAATGCATGTTTATCCAGAGTTAGATGCTGGCAGTGTAGGTTTTAAGTCGGGTATGTATATGGCATCGGGCGACGAGGTGCATCTGACTATCAGGGGGAAAGGAGGGCATGCAGCATTACCCGACAAATTGACAGACACTGTTCTTGCAAGTGCCAATATATTAACATCTCTGCAACAGGTGGTTAGCAGGAATTCTCCACCGGCAGTACCGTCGGTATTATCTTTTGGGAAGTTTATAGCAAATGGTGCGACCAATATTATTCCCGACGAGGTTAATATCTCGGGGACCTTTAGGACAATGGACGAAGAGTGGCGAGCGAGGGCAAAAGAGCGTATTTCGGAAGTAGCCACTTCGGTAGCAGCCGCTCATGGGGTAAGTTGTGAGGTGAATATTAATCATGGTTATCCATTTTTGGTAAACGATGAGAAGAGTACAAATTGGGCAATTGCAAAAACTAGAGAGTTTTTGGGAGAAGATAAGGTACATCCTTTGGACATAAGGATGACCTGTGAAGATTTTGCGTATTACTCACAACAATACCCGGTAGTATTTTTCAGACTAGGAACAAAAAATCCGGACTCGATTTCTGTTCGTTCTTTGCACACTTCGGATTTTGATATTGACGAAAGAGCCTTGTTGGCAGGTGTAAAAACAATGTCGTGCTTGGCATACAAATATCTAAAAGATTAGTACTATGGAGTTTATCATGGATAATCAGCAGAGTGAGAAGGACTTTAGACAGATTCTTAAAGAAATACCTCAATTCAAGAATGGTGAGCTAGTCAGGCAGATGCAGGAGTTGGGAGTAGAGTTTAAGCATAATTATGGAGTCTCCTTGCCGGCACTTAAAAAAATATCTGAATCATATATAAGAGACCATGTTTTAGCACTCAAGCTGTGGAACAAGCAGTGGCGCGAGACAATGATATTGGCAACGATGCTTGATGAGCGAGAGAAAGTTACAGAAGAGCAAGTTGATTATTGGCTGAGAAGTGCTAACTCTGTTGAGCTTGCTGGGTGTATGTGTCAATATCTCCTGCCCGATTTACCATTTTCGTATGCCAAGGCTTTTGAATGGTGTCGAGGTAAGAAGTTTATAGTAAAATATGCAGGAGTAATGTTGGTAGGACGCTTGGCACTTGTTGATAAAGATGCTATCGACGATATGTTTGAGCCATTTTTCGAGATGCTCATACCTTTGGCTAAGGATACAAATATGCATAGACCCTTATTTGACGCTTTGACAAAAATGGCAAGGCGAAGTAAGGAGCTGCGAAATACTGTTATTTACCATTGCGAAGGCATAGGCAGTTCCACGACTAACGAAGATTGTATAGCCTTTATGGGCGAGGTGCTTGATTTTTTGTTTTCACACGATTTGTGATGCTAACTTATTGTTCATCACTAACACTGTAGCATACACGGCGATACCTTCTTCTCTTCCGACAAATCCGATTTTTTCGGAAGTCGTAGCCTTAATTGAGATTTTCGATATGTCTGAGTCCATGCATTTCGCCAATACAGCCTCCATGTCAGGAATTATTGGATTCAGTTTTGGTCTTTCGGCACATATTGTAATGTCAGCATTTCCAAGGGAATATCCTTTATCTCTTACTAGTTTGTATGTTTTTGACAGGAGTATTGTGCTGTTGATATTTTTAAACTCGGCATCGGTGTCAGGGAAATGAAATCCGATATCTCTAAGTTTTAAAGACCCGAGTAGAGCGTCGCACAAGGCATGTATTACGACATCGCCGTCGGAGTGGGCTACTGTTCCTAGTTCGTGTGCTATGCTAATACCTCCTAAAATTAGAGTTTCGTCTTTAGCTAGACGGTGCATATCGTATCCGAAACCTATTCTAATCATGCTCTGGATTTTAGTGAGCCGAAATCAAAAGCTAATGTAAACCTCAGAGTATTTGCCAAGGGGCTGTTTTCGGTAAGTGCTACTAGGTATGAGAAGTCGAGATTAAAACCGCCCACAGCAATACCGGCACCTAAGGTCATATATTGTTTGTTTCCTGCTTCAGGGGATTCATAAAAATATCCGGCTCTAATGGCAAGATGCTTATTGTATGTGTATTCCGCACCCAAGCTAGTTGTAATCTCTTTAATTATACTAATGTCTTGGTCAATGTCGGAAGCCATAAGTTTATTAAACTCAAGACCGACAGAAATATTATTTACGGTATTAAATTCGTATCCATAGTTTGCGCCCAGTCCTAAGTTTGTTGGTAAGTTATGTTTATTAACACCATTGTCGTATGATATTTTACTTCCAATATTTGAAAGGCTTATACCTGCCGAGAAAGTTTCGTCGCTGTCTCTAGTTTCTTTGCTGGTCTTGTAATAGAATCCGATATCAGATGCGAAGGCATTTCCGGGATATACATTTTGGTCTGATGTTCCAGAGCTCGACCTTATGTATCGCAAAGCAACTCCGCCTGCGAAGTGTTCTGAGAGTTGCATGTAGTAGCCTAGGTCGATAGAGAACTCATATAGGTTTTCTGTGCCCATAGGTACATTATCGTTGTTTGTAAGCTTGATGTCGCCTAATGTAAAGTATCTTAGAGCGGCACTAATCCCTTGTTTGTCATTAATTTTTTTGTATCCTGCCAAGTATGTAATATTTGTGTCGTCGGAAATATTACGCAACCATGGGGAGTATGAAAACGATACACCGCCCACCGATTTCATGAATGCATATTTGGCAACATTATGAGCTTGCGAGTTTACATCGGGCGACGTAGCGACACCCAAGTCTCCCATTCCTCCAGAGCGTGAATCAGGAGCAATAGAAAGAAAGGGTACAGCGGTAGTGGCTCTGTTGGAGCCATCAGTAGCTATGCCTTGAGCCTCAGAGTTGTATGCTACTCCCAAAGACGATAAAGCGACAAAAACATAAAAAAGATTTTTCTTTACCATATTGCAAATCGTATTAAATAATAACGCTCATGATGCATTACTTATTGTTGACAAAAATATAAAGTAAATTGAGAACTCTATCATTTCGACTCAACTATTCAACCAAAAGAGTTGTTCTTAAAAACGGTGCATACCATTTGTTTTTTAGGCAATAGGCAATAGGCAATAGGCTGTAAGCTATAAGCCAAAACAGCCACCTCCGATTTTAAATCCCCTCCTTATCAAGAAGTGGTGCCGCAGGCGGGGTGGTTATTTTTCTATAAAATCATCCGTCATTGCGAGCGTAGCGAGGCAATCTGTTTTGTCCGCCGTCATTGCGAGCGTTAGCGAAGCAATCTGTTCTTTGTTGCAGGAGATTGCTTCGTCGCCAGCTCCTCGCAATGACGTTCTTGTATTGGCTGCTCGCTTATAGCATTTTTTAAACCCTAAACAATTCAACAAGGCTATTCCTACGGCATATTGCATACATTAACTTGACATTTTATGATATGAATGGATGCATACTTTTGTCTGGATAGTTATTATCTTGGAATAATTTGCAAAAAGAAGTTTAATTTCTCGTTAAATGGCATAAAGTTTGATGGGGTTTTGATGAAGTTTGGAATTATTTGAATTTATTTCATTTGTTTTCTCATTAGGTTCAAAACAATGATAAAAAGGAAATAGGTGCAATAAATAATAAAAGAGTTAGTTATATTTGTAGGCAAAATATTTATTATACTGTTATGAATTTAAGATTTTTGGTTCTTATAGCTGCAGCATTGGGAGCGACGGCAATGACTGGATGTAAATCGAAAGGTAAAAAATCGGCATCTTCTTCCTCTGGGTGGAAGTATAATGATCCTGACAATGGAGGGTTTCAGTACAAGGCAGGTTACAATCAGCCCACAGGTCCGGGTTTGGTATTTATCGAAGGGGGCACGTTCTATATGGGGAGGAGTGAAGAGGATGTGATGCAGAAGTGGAACAATATACCTCGCCGGGTCTCGGTAAATTCGTTTTATATGGATGAGACCGAAGTTAGAAACATTGACTATAAAGAGTATATGTATTGGGTAAGACGAGTTTTTCCTGACGATCGAGAATATTACGATAAACTTCGACCGGACTCTTTGGTTTGGCGTAGTGAACTAGCATATAATGAGCCTTATGTAAAGAAATACTTTACACATCCTGCATATGCGGAATATCCTGTTGTAGGAGTTTCATGGGAGCAAGCCGTAGAGTATTGTAAGTGGCGTACCGATAGGGTAAACGAGCATATGCTAGCAGAGGAAGGCATAATAGAGATGACAGGCGATCAGAGTGGTGAGAGTTCTTTTACAACAGAGGCATATTCTGCTGGCAAGTACACACCTACCGACGGGAAGAGCCCGGTTACTGATGCAGAGGGTAATGCCAGAAAGGCAACGGTAGAGGATGGTTATATGAATGAAGATTACAGGTTGCCGACAGAGGCGGAGTGGGAATATGCTGCACTGGGAATTTTGAGTGATGATGAGCTTATTGATAATAGGAATCTATACTCGTGGACGGGTTCAAATCTTAGAGCCTCAAAGGGAAAAAGAAAGAATAGAGGAAATATGCAGGCAAACTTTGTTAGAGGTCGAGGAGACTATATGGGAACAGCAGGCGACTTAAATGACGGCGGAGCAATACCCGTTGATGTGTCCTTAGGAGTCCCAAATCCTTTTGGTCTGTACAACATGTCTGGGAATGTAAACGAGTGGGTGTTAGATGTTTATCGTCCTATGAATTCCTCTGATGTTGAAGAATTTCAGCCATACAGAGGTAATGTATTCACGGAGGCGGAGAAAACAGAAAGTGGTGAATTGGTTTTCGATGAGCATAACCGCGTTAAGCAGGATACGACAAGGGATGTTAGGAATTATAAAGATGGAGATTACCAATCTCAGATAATAGCTGGAGGCAATTGGCTTGATGCAGAATCTACGGCAAATACATCAACGATGTACGTTCAATCTGAGGGGTCACGCTTGATGGCATCCACCATAACAGATGATGTGAGGGTGTACAAAGGAGGTTCGTTTTTAGACCGGGCTTATTGGTTGGTTCCTGGGGCAAGGCGTTATCTTGATCAGAATGACAGTCGCAGAGATTTAGGTTTCAGATGTGCAATGACTCGTATGGGTTCTGTAACACAAAGTAAAAAAGAGAGCAAACGACGTAAGTAGTAGTGCCAATGACAATATATGTACATAAACCCTTTAGCATTAGCGAAGGGTTTTTGTGTATTTATATATAAATAAAAGATTATTATGAAGAAGATATTTGTATTAGACACGAATGTGCTGTTGCATGATTATGAGTGTCTTAATAAGTTTGAGGATAACGATATAGTTCTTCCAATATGTGTATTGGAAGAGTTGGATAATTTTAAGAAGGGGCATGATTTGCTAAATTATCAAGCTCGTCATTTTGTGAGAGTTCTTGAAGAGCTAATCGGGGATGATTTGTTTGGAGAGGGGGTGTCTTTGGGCGAAGGCATGGGCAAGCTAAAAGTTGAGATTGATACTCCCCGATCGGAGCTTATAGCCCAAGCATTTAGTGAAAATAGTGCCGATCATAAGATATTGGCAACGGCAGAGCATCTGTGCAAGAGCAAAACAGACTCTGTTATTCTAGTTACAAAGGACATAAATCTACGATTAAAAGCCAAGGCGCTCGGGATTCCGTCTCAAGACTACAGGAACGATAAAGTTAAAGATATTTCATTATTGGAGGGAGCTTTCTCAGAGATAGCTTTGTCTGATAACAGTATTATAGATGAGTTGTACGACAAGCATGAAGTGTCGGCAGATAAGGTTCCCTACGACGGAGTTTTTGAAAGCAATCAATTTGTTGTTTTAAATGGTCAGTCTGATGCATTAGGCATCTACAATAAGGGTGATAATGTTATTCGCTTGATAGAAACTCATACAGCCTACGGCATAAAACCTCGCAATGCGGAACAGAAATTTTGTTTGGATGTTTTGCTAAATCCAGAAATTAAGTTGGTATCTATTTCTGGCAAGGCTGGGACAGGAAAGACTTTATTGTCTTTGGCAGCAGCCATATCGCAGCATGGTAGATACGATCAAATTCTCTTAGCGCGACCGACCATGGCGTTGAGTAATAAGGATTTGGGTTTCTTGCCGGGCAATATAAAGGAGAAAATGGATCCCTACATACAGCCTTTATTTGATAATCTTGGGGTTATCAAGAAGAATTTCAATCTGAAATCGCAAGAATATGCAAAAATACAAGAGTTGCAAGATGATGACAGGTTGGTAATCACGCCCTTGGCTTACATTAGAGGTCGCTCGCTGTCAAATGTATATTTTATCATAGACGAGGCTCAAAATCTTTCACCGCATGAGGTTAAGACGATAATTACAAGGGCAGGGGAGAATGCAAAACTTGTATTTACAGGCGATATTCATCAGATAGACTCGCCCTACCTTGACATAGAATCAAACGGGCTGTCGTATTTGGCGGAGAGGATGAAGGGTCAGGATCTATTTGCTCACGTTAATTTGGTAAAAGGGGAGCGGAGCGAGCTGGCTGAATTGGCAAGTAATTTATTATAGGTTTCCAAATGCTTACGCAAATCCGATTTTTATATTAACTTTGCATCCATTATTGACAAAATAAGATATTTATGAAGAGTCTTTTCACATTTAATTTACTTGCTGTACTGTTGTTGTTTACAGGAGTTTCAAAAGCGCAAATCCAAAATCCTGTATCGTGGACCAAGAGTATCGAAAAGCTTGACGGGGACGTTTACAGATTAGTATTTAAGGCAAAAATAGATGATGGCTGGAAGATTTATGCCACCAAAGACATGGACGGTCCGATAAAAACCTCTGTCAACTTTGAGGGAGTTGTTGGATTTAGTGTTGTCGACGGTTCGTTAAAAACGGTTCCAGATGCAAAGTGGCACATGGATCCTGTTTTTGAGGCTGAGGTAGGCTACTTTAAGAAAGAAGTTACAATTACGCAAGACATAAAAGTCGAAAAGAGTACAAAGGTAAGTGGTTATGTTCAATCGCAAGCCTGTAACGATAACACATGTATTGCGCCGTCAGACGAGGAGTTTTCTTTTGATGTTACGCTTGAAGGAGGCAGTAGTGCCACTCCGACAGAAGCGTCGAGTGGAGGGAGTGAACAATCTGCACCTGCTGTTAGCGGAGATACTCAAAAGGATGAGTCGAGTGCTTCGGTAGTTCCGGTATCGTCTGTGGATGTTCCTATGCCTGAGACTTCAGAATCTTATGCTAGTAGGTCTGGAGATAGTAGTGTTTCGAGTAAAAGTTATTGGGGAATTTTCATTTTAAGTTTCTTGGGAGGTCTTGTTGCATTGCTGACACCTTGTGTTTTCCCGATGATACCTGTTACCGTAAGTTATTTCACCAAGCGAGCTGGTAAAAGTAAAGGGATACGAGATGCAATGTTATATGGAGTGTCTATAATTTTTATTTATGTAGTTGTGGGGCTTGCAATAGCAAGAATATTTGGTCCTGATGCATTGAATGCGATGTCAACAGATCCAATATTCAATGTAATCTTCTTCATTTTATTTATTGTATTTGCTCTTTCATTTTTAGGGGCATTTGAGCTTATAATTCCCTCTTCATGGATAAATAAGGCTGACAAGCAAGCTGACAAAGGCGGTTTTATAGGGATTTTCTTCATGGCGTTTGTGCTTGCCTTAGTATCGTTTTCATGTACGGGTCCGATAGTTGGGCCGTTGTTGGTAGAGTCATTTAAAGGTGGTATTTTGGCACCTGGGATTGGGATGTTTGGGTTTTCACTAGCATTGGCAATACCTTTTGTGTTGTTTGCTATTTTTCCAAGTTGGTTAAACTCTCTTCCTAAATCGGGAGGATGGATGAATTCTGTGAAGGTCGTTCTTGGATTTATTGAGTTGGCATTAGCATTTAAATTTCTATCGAATGCAGATCTTGTACTGCAGGCGCATTTACTTGAGCGCGAGGTGTTTCTTGCGATTTGGATTGCCATTGCGTTGGTGCTTGGTATATATTTGTTAGGCAAAATAAGATTGTCTCATGATTCGCCTACAGAAAAGATAGGTACTTTTAGGGTGATATTAGCAGTCTTTGTTTTTTCGTTTGTTGTTTATATGGTGCCTGGTTTGAATGGTGCTAAATTGAAGTTGTTAGCAGGTTTTCCACCCCCGATTACTTACAGTGAAAATTATGTTGCAGATGAATCGAATCTTCCAGAAGGAGCACATATGGGGCCTGCTGGTATAGTTCATTTTACAGATTACGAGACAGGAATGAAATATGCTATATCGAACAATAAGCCGGCAATGATAGATTTCACGGGTCACGCCTGTGTAAATTGCAGGAAAATGGAAACTAATGTTTGGACAGATGCGAGGGTTTCAGATATTTTAAGGAATGATGTTGTAGTGATTTCACTGTATGTTGACGAGCGGACAAAACTAGCAACTCCTTATGAGTCGACTGCCAATCCTGGTACAAAAATAAGAACTGTTGGAAATAAGTGGTCAGAGTTTCAACAAGTGTATTTCCATACAAACGAGCAACCCTACTATGTACTGTTGGACAAGGAGGGAAAGTGGCTAAATTCACAGATAAATCTAACCGATGGAGCAGACCCATATTTAGAGTGGTTAAACAAGGGTATCCAAGCGTATAAGAAAAAATAGAATAATGTCAATTCCTTTGGCAGAGCGATTGCGTCCAATATCTTTGGACACATATATCGGGCAACAGCACCTTGTGGGTAAGGGTGCTGTTGTTCGCAATATGATAGATAATAATAATCTGTCGTCCATTATTTTATGGGGGCCTCCGGGAGTAGGGAAGACGACTTTGGCAAAGATAATAGCCAACACACTTGAGCGTCCGTTTTATACACTGAGTGCCATAAATTCGGGGGTTAAGGATGTACGGGATGTCATTGCCAAGTCTAAGAAGAGTGGACTTTTCAATACACTTAATCCCATTCTTTTCATAGATGAAATACATCGGTTTAGCAAGTCTCAACAAGACTCTTTGCTTGGGGCCGTCGAGGATGGTACTGTTACATTGATTGGAGCGACTACCGAGAATCCATCCTTTGAGGTTATATCTCCATTGTTGTCGAGATCTCAGGTTTATATTTTGAAGTCTTTGACAAAGGAAGAGTTGGACTCCTTGTTGCATATGGCATTGAGTACAGACGGCATTCTTCGCAGGAAGAATATTGAAGTTAAGGAGGTAGATGCTTTATTTCGTTTTTCGGGAGGCGATGCTCGCAAGTTGTTGAATATTTTGGAAGTTGTTGTAAACTCTCAGAACAAGGAGCCTATCATTATCAGTAATGAGATCGTTACAGAAGTGCTTCAAAACAGTATGTCGCAGTACGACAAGAAAGGGGAGATGCACTACGATATAATATCGGCATTTATAAAAAGTATTCGCGGCAGCGACCCTGATGCTGCTGTATATTGGTTAGCACGGATGTTGGTTGGAGGCGAGGATTTAAAGTTTATAGCCCGCAGGATGCTTATTTCGGCGGCAGAGGATATTGGTTTGGCAAATCCCAATGCCTTGTTACTAGCGCAGAGTACCTTTGATGCGATACATAAAATTGGTATGCCTGAGGCACGAATAATATTGTCGGAGTGTGCGATATATTTGGCGACATCACCCAAGAGTAATTCGGCGTATGCGGCAATAAATAGTGCTATGGCAGAAGTGAAGTCGAGTGGTGATTTGCCTGTTCCTTTGCACTTACGAAATGCGCCTACATCTTTGATGCGGGAGTTGAATTATGGCAAGGGATATAAATATTCACACGATTATGAGGGTAATTTTGTAGAGCAGCAGTTTCTTCCTGACACTATAAAAAGTTTAGGTTTTTATGAAGCCAGCACTAATGGGGCAGAGTCAAAGATATATGAGCGTATGCGGGGTCTGTGGGCAGATAAAAAATCGAAATAAGTAACTTTCAAATTCGCAATAAATCACTATTTTTGGGCTTGCAAAACAATAAAAAGAATCATGGGTAGAGCATTTGAATATAGAAGAGCGGCAAAAGAAAAACGCTGGGATAAGATGTCGAAGATATTTCCGAAGTTGTCGCGTTCGATAACGATAGCAGCCAAAGAGGGAGGTCAAGACCCCGAGATGAACGCAAAGTTGCGCACGGCGATTCAGAATGCCAAAGCG
This sequence comes from Bacteroidales bacterium, assembly GCA_047972135.1. GTDB lineage: Bacteria > Bacteroidota > Bacteroidia > Bacteroidales > Prolixibacteraceae > JBKEAJ01. The sequence continues at coordinate 11,811 of JBKEAJ010000015.1, forward strand.
CAGAATATGCCGAAGGATAATATTGACAATGCAATAAAGAGAGCAGCAGGTAAAGATGCACTTGATTTATCGGAGGTCGTGTATGAAGGTAAAGGTCCACATGGTGTTTTGGTAGTTGTTGAGTGTGCCACCGACAATACAACAAGAACCGTAGCGAATGTGAAGTCGTATTTTAACAAAGCCGGAGGATCTTTGGTAACTTCAGGACAGTTGGATTTTATGTTTTCGCGCAAAGCTGTTTTTGAAATTGAGAAGACCGACACTTTGGATGTCGAGGACTTGGAGTTGGAGCTTATAGATGCGGGACTTGAGGAGATAGATACCGACGGCGAGTTTATCACGCTATATGCTGATTATACTGATTTTGGAACTCTTGGTAAGGCGTTGGAGGATATGAATATAGAGGTTAATAAAGCTAATCTTAGACGTTTGCCGACTACTCCAATAGAATTTTCAGAGGAGCAGCTGGAGGATATCGAGAAGATGCTCGATAAGATTGAAGACGACGACGATGTGCAAGAGGTGTTCACCAACATCTCATAACATTGTCGACTATATGTTGCTAATACTTTGAAGCTTTGGTAGAGAATCGGTATCCTGTTCCGTGTATATTTTCGATTTTAATGCTTGGTTCGCTCTTGAAATATCGGCGTGCTTTTGACACGAATACATCAAGGCTTCTACTTAAAATGTCATTGCTATTTTCCCATACCTCTTCAAGGATTTCCTCTCTCGACAGTATTCTGTCGGGCTTATTCATAAGATAGTTTATCAGTGATAACTCTTTGAAAGTGAGTTTGAACGATGATTCGTTGACTGTTAGTATCCTGTTGTTTTTATCCAGGTGTACATTTTTTATTATCTGTTCGGTTTGAGTTGCCTTGTTCACTTTGCTGCGTTTAAGGAATATCTCGATTTTCAGCAGCAGCTCTTCAATGTCAAAAGGCTTGGTTAAATAGTCGTCGCCGCCAATTTTCAGTCCTTTAATTTTATCTTCCTTGAGTTGTCGTGCTGTGAGGAATATTATAGGAGTGTCCACATCTTCGCTACGTATCTGTCGTGCTACTTCAAATCCGTCTATTTTGGGCAGCATCACATCCAGTATAATTATATCGGGTATTGATGTTTTGAAGGTCTCGACGCCTATTTGTCCGTCTAGTGCAGAAGACACTTTGTAGCCTTTTTCGGAAAGCACATCGCATATCAAGAAATTAAGGGTTTCGTCGTCTTCGATTAGTAGTATTTTCTCCATTTTACTCTTTAATTGGAATGTAAACATTAAAAATAGTGCCGACATTTGGCGTACTTTCGACTTTTATCTGCCACTTATGGTATTTCACCACTTTCATAACATATTCAAGCCCCAGTCCAAAGCCTTTTACGTTATGCACATCTCCTGTGGGTATTCTATAAAAGCGTCTAAATATTTTTTTGATATTCTTTTTTTCAATACCTATTCCCTTGTCTTCAATTGTCAGAATGATTTTATTGTTGGATTGCGATGTTGTGATATTGATATTTGCCTTTTCTTTTGATTTATACTTTATCCCGTTGTCAATGAGGTTTATAAGAAGGTGTTTAGTGTGATTGCTATCGCATTTTATATCGGGTATATCGGCAGGATTAAAACTGAAAATACAATCTTTACTGTCGGGATTGTGTTTAAACTCGTCGATGGTTTCGTTAATCAGCAGGTTAATATTTGTTTTGGATTTAATCAGATCCATTTTTTTGTTTGATTGGGCGTGTAGGAGTATATTTTCCACCAGTCGTTCTAGTTTGTCGGACTGCTTTGTGATTATATCCGTATACTTCTTGGTATTAAGGTCTATATTATTTTCTGTTTTTCTTTTAATCACGTCAGATGCGAGTTTAATGTTTGCGATTGGAGTTCTAAACTCGTGTGTCATGTTGTTGACGAAATGTTTTTGGCTGTCGCTGAGTTGTTTTTGTTTTATTAAAATGCTGATAGTTAAAGTAAATAAAGTAATGACGACAATAAGCAGGATTGTAAAAATAGTCCAAAGTCGAATGTTTGGGGTGAAGACAGGGTTTCGGTTATTAAAGTTGACAACTGCGCAATACTCATGTTCGGGTATGAATGGCGGCGGGATTTCGCCGATATAATTAAACTCGTTACTATCGATATTAAATTCGGACATATTCAGTTTCTCGGTGTTGCAGTCGTATATTCCGTATGAGTAGTTTGTGTTCAGTCCTGAAATAGCGAACTCCTCCTTCATATAATATTCCAGCAAGTCTTTGTTAATGGGGAAGTCTGTATGAATAGTGTACATATTTCGTAGGGACTTCTCGACATTAGTAAAATTGAAGTCAATAATTGCTTGAGAGCTGTCTATGCGGTTGTTGTATTCGTACAGGTTTTGTCCGACTTTTTGCAGTGCAAGGCTAACGGTTTCGTTGAATTGAGCTTCGCTTTGACTGTACGAACTTTTAAATAGGTAATATTGAGTAGTTATTATACCTACAATTATTGCCGACACGATTACTAAAATATATCGGTTTGTGTTCACCTTACATTTTATTTATTAAACAATAACTAGAGCCGGCTATGTGCAGAGTGCTATTGTACTTTTTTCATTTTGACAGACTTAAGAGTGGTATCGCTTTTTACCATCACGATATATAATCCTGCTTTGATATCAGAAACATCAAAAGTCAGAGTATTAACATCAAAGTCTGATACATGGTGTTCTCCCAAGTCCGAGACTTGCTGTCCTAAGAGATTAAAAATCAAGATTTGTACATCCTTCGAAATTGTGCTTGTGAGCTCGATGTTCAATTCTGCATGTACTGGGTTTGGGTAAATACTTTTAATAGCAAGCGATTTGTCTTTCGGGTCATTATTGGTAGTAGAGGTTTTGGTCGTTGTCGTGTTGTCTGGATTTGCTGCACGAAGCTCTGTGCTCACAGCAGAAAGCAGAACAAGCATCCCTAATATGCAAAACCATAAACCTCTTTTCATGTTATAAATTTTCTCTATACTATAATAACGTTTCTTTTCTACAAATTGTTTTGCACAAGGGTAATTAATTTTAATCACCCTTGTGAATTTCTACCTAGTCCTCAGGTGAAATAGCCTCAACAGGACAAACTTCCGCGCAGCTTCCACAGTCAGTACAAGCATCACCGTCGATAACATAGATGTCACCTTCAGAGATAGCGTCAACGGGGCACTCGTCGATGCAAGTGCCGCAAGCCGTGCAATCGTCAGAAATTACATAAGCCATAACAATCAATTTTAATATTAATAACACCGCAAATATAGTCAAATAATCATATAGATATCAATCTTTTCGGATAAAAACTTTTCAGATGTTCATAAATAAACACATTCGCTTGTAAATGTTGATATCTCTTTGGGCATATAATCGATAGATTTTATTATTTTTGTGCTTCTTAAAGATGTAAGTCCTTGCTTATGTTTTGGTGAAAAAGATAAATATTATGCATATAAAAATAGTACAAAGTTCCGAGCGATCTGTTGAGGTGTCGGTACATATAATGAAAGATTTTACGGCTTCCGATTTCTCTCTATCATTATCGGCACGGGGTTTGGAGTCAAAGTTAGAAAAAGGGGAGTTGGTCGAAATATATTCGGCTTCAATATTGCACTTACTGGCACGGGGTCCGCAAAGTGGCGAGGCATGTCGTAATTTGGGAGCAAGCATATTGCATTCACTCAGAGAGCGAGGGTTTGAGCAGTGTTCTTTCCACACAGATTGTCCTGCTGATGAGCTAAAGGATATAATTTTCGGTATATACTCTAGTGCCTATACTTTCGATAAATATAAGACTGACAAACGGTTTGAGTCGACTTTGGAGTTGATACTTCCCGACGTTGACACTTCGAGTTTGGAGGCTGAGTTATCATCAGTTTTGCAGGGCGTTTTTACCACAAGAGACCTTGTAAATGAGCCATATAACAAGTTGGATGTTTCCACATTCTGCGCACTTGTTTCACAATATGGAGATGAGTATGGTTTTTCCACAGAGGTTTTAGGCAAAGATCAGATAGAGAGTTTGAAGATGGGAGGCTTGTTGGGTGTAAATAAAGGGAGTGTAAATCCACCTGCTTTTATGATATTGACATTGGAGGACGGCAGTAAGAAGGATTCTGCTCCGATAGTGCTAGTAGGCAAGGGTGTTATGTTCGACACTGGCGGCTTGAATATAAAGACACCCTGGAAGCATATGTACGACATGAAGTCGGACATGGGTGGTGCTGCCACTGTTGTCGGGACTTTTATTGCATTAGCAAAAGCAGGCATTCGTAGGCGAGTTATAGGATTGCTGCCATTGACCGACAACCGTCCGGGTGGAGAGGCAATGACTCCGGGAGATATTCTTACGATGCACAACGGAAAGACGGTAGAGGTTTTAAATACTGATGCCGAGGGCAGATTGATATTAGCAGATGCTTTGAGTTTTGCAAAGAAGTATAATCCGAAGTGCGTAATAGACTTAGCCACCCTAACAGGCTCTGCGGTAATGACTTTTGGGCATATTGCATCAGCAGTGATGAGCAATGATACTGCATTGTTGAGTGCTATAAAATTGGCAGGAGCCACGACTGGGGAGAATGTAGCGGAGCTTCCTTTGTGGGAAGAATACGGGGAGGCACTAAAATCTGAGATTGCCGACATTAAAAATCTAGGAGAGCCTGAGGCAGGAGCCATCAGTGCGGGTAAGTTTTTGGAATTTTTCACTGACTATCCATGGCTGCATATCGATATAGCAGGCACGGCATATTTGCCAAAGCCGCGAGCTTATAGGCCGAGTGGAGGCACAGGAGAGATGGTCAGAACATTATTAGAATTTATAAAAGACGAATAGAGAGGGCGAGCTCTCAAAAACACAAAAATAAAAAATGGAAGGCAAGAAAAAGATAAGAGTCGGAATTACCCCCGGCGATATTAACGGAATTGGTTATGAGGTAGTCTTAAAGACTCTTGAAGACACGCGATTGTTGGAATTATGTACACCCATCATCTATGGGTCGTCGAAAGTTGCATCTTACTTCAAGGATGTTTTAGACTACAAGCAGATTTATATCAATAGTATTAATTCTGCCAACTATTCCGACAGCAATAAAATAAATCTTGTCAATGTCAACGATGCAACCATCAAGGTGGAGTTGGGGAAGATGACTGAGGATGGAGGCAAGGCATCATTCGAGTCTTTGGAGAGTGCGGTTTCCGATTTAAAGTCGGGTTTGATAGATGTAGTTGTCACGGCACCAATTTCGAAGGAGAATATTCAGCGGAGTGGATTTAAGTATAGTGGTCATACTGAGTATTTTGCTGATAGTTTTGGCAGTCGCAGTTTTACGATGCTGATGGTTAGCAACAGTTTGAAGATAGGCTTTGTTACGAGTCATGTTCCCTTGAAAGACGTTTCCGAGTTGATAAGCAAGGACTTGATAAAAGAGAAATTACAGATACTTTCTGACACCTTACTTCGCGATTTTGCAAAGCGCAAGGGGCGTATAGCAGTATTATCTCTCAATCCTCATTGTGGGGAGAATGGGGTTTTGGGTTCGGAGGAGCAAGAAATCATCATACCGGCCATCAAGGAGGCAGCCAATATGGGCATAAACGTTCATGGTCCTTATGCTGCGGATGGATTTTTCGGTTCTGCAGTTTATAAGAAGTTTGATGCAGTGTTGGCAATGTATCATGATCAGGGCTTGCCGGTATTTAAGCTTTTAGATTTTGAGTCGGGAGTCAACTATACAGCGGGCTTGGAGATTATCAGAACATCTCCTGTGCATGGCACGGCATTTGACAAAGCGGGCAAGAATGAAGCGGACGAGAGTTCCTTTAGGAGTGCTTTATATTTGGCAATAGATATTCATCGGAATAGGGCAGTCTACGACGAGTTGGTCGCCAATCCGGTAAAAAAGCACGAAGTTCAGCATAATCAGCGTCGCGAGCGGGATGTCAGTGTATCCGAGTTAAGGGAGGTTCGTCAGTCAGAAAATTAGTTTGCTTATGTATGATTTTCTAAAAGGTAAATTGGCAGAGGTCACGCCCACGTACATTGTTCTTGATGTAGGAGGTGTCGGCTATTTATTGAATGTGTCCTTAGCGAGTTATTCGGAGCTTAATGGTAAGACGGATGCTAAGGTCTACACACATTTGCATGTTCGCGAGGATGCGATGCAGTTGTACGGATTTAACAGTACGGAGGAGCGAGAAATGTTTAGGCTGTTGATATCTGTAAGTGGAGTAGGAGCAAGCACGGCGATGGTCATGCTTTCGGGGATGAGTGTTGGGGAGATACAGCATGCCATATCGACAGAAGATGTAAAAACGATAGTAAGAGTAAAGGGCTTGGGGCAAAAGACTGCTCAACGCTTGATATTGGAGTTGAGAGATAAGGTAGGTCATATTTTGGTTGTATTGGGAACGGCAGATGCACAAAAAAAGCAAAATCAGGGCAATACGATAAAAAAAGAAGCGTTATCAGCTTTGATGATGTTGGGCTTTAATAGGAAAGCCGGCGAGACAGCAATTGATAAAGTTCTAAAAGGCAATCCCGACATGTCTGTTGAGGATTTGATTAGAGATTCATTGAAGTTGTTATAAACAAATATAGTAGTTTGGGAAAGCATTTTTATTCATTGATTTTAGCAGTTATCCTGCAATTGTCGGGATTTCTTGTTGTGTCTGTTGCCGATGCGCAGAGCCAAAGCGACACCACAAACTTGGTATATCCTTTTGAAGATCAGAAGGAGCATAGTTTGCCGAGGGTAGAGGACAAATCTCCTCTTAAGCTCTACAGTCCTGATAACATAAAATATGAGTGGAAGTATGATTCTGAGACCGATCAATTTATTCTATATCAGAAAATTGGTGATTTTTACTATCGCGCTCCGAAAGTTTTGGATAAACGGGAGTATTTAGATTACGATTTTAAGCAGACCATGCGTCAGTATTGGAATTCGCGGGCTATGGCAAGGGAAGACGGGGAGTATACATCAGGGCTTATTCCCTCCATCAATATCAACAACGAGATATTTGAGAAAGTTTTTGGAAGTTCTGTGATAAACATTAAACCACAGGGCTATGTTGAGGTCAGTCTAGGTTATCAGATAAATAGGCGCGACGATCCTCAGATAGAGGAACGCTTGAGGCGTGTCGGATTGTTCGATTTCGACCAAAACATCAACTTGTCGGTCACAGGTTCGATTGGGGATAAGATAAATTTGAACATGAATTTCAATACCGAGGCATCCTTCGACTTTGAGAATCGGATGAATATTAAATTTGAGGGTGACGAGGATCAGATAGTCCAGAATGTAGAAGCCGGCAATGTGTCGATGCCGCTGTCGGGTAGTCTTATTCAAGGCGGCTCAAATTTGTGGGGAGTAAAAACCGATTTAAAATTTGGAAATTTAAGTATATCGGCACTTATTTCGCAGCAACGTGGCGATGCCAAGGTTATCAACCTCGAAGGTGGTATTCAGAACAACGAGTTTGAAATAGAAGCCACAGACTACGAAGCCAATCGGCATTTCTTTTTGGCACAGTATTTTAGGGATAATTATGATAAGGCATTATCTCGATTACCAATCATACAGAGTGCAATTGTTATCAACAAGATAGAGGTTTGGGTCACCAACCGCAAGGGTGTTTACACTGAGTCTCGCAATGTGTTGGGTTTTATGGACTTGGGGGAGCATAAGCTTAATATTTACAATAGTGTTCCTGGTTTTCAGGAGACATCGGGACTTACTGGAGTAGAAGCAAGTGTTCCTTTTAATGGGGCTAACAAGTTGTATGATGCTATGACCACGACTTATTCCTCTGTGCGCGATATTAATCAGGTAAATTCGGCACTGTCGCCATTGACTACATATAACTTTCAAGGCGGTCAGGACTACGAAAAGCTGGAGAGTGCAAGAAAGTTGCAGACAAACGAATATACACTCAACGAGCAGCTGGGCTATATTTCATTGAACACTGCCTTAAATTCAGATGAGGTATTGGCGGTTGCATACGAATACACTGTTAATGGCATAACTTACAAGGTCGGGGAGTTTTCTACCGATGGAATATTAAGTCCACAGACTTTGGTTGTGAAGTTATTGAAAGGTACTAGCCTCACGCCGCAGTTGCCCACGTGGGATTTGATGATGAAGAATATATATTCATTGAATACATATAATTTGTCGCAAGACAATTTTAGGTTGGATGTTGTGTATCGCAACACTCAGACGGCATCAGATATCAACTATTTTCCCGACGGCACTCAGAAAGGTGTGATTTTGCTGAAACTTCTCAACTCCGACAGGGTTAATTCTCAGCAGGATGCACAGAGCGACGGGCTTTACGACTTTATTCCCGGAGTTACGGTCAACATGTCAAAGGGTCAAATCATCTTTCCTGTTGTTGAGCCTTTCGGGTCTAATTTGGAGAAAGTATTTGCTTCCGACCCTGCATCGGCAGCCAAGTATGTGTTTAATGCGCTTTACGATTCGACAAAATACAAGGCAAAGGAAGATGCATCGAAAGCGACTTACAAGCTGACCGGACGTTTTGAAGGGGCGACTTCCAACGAGGTGATGCTTGGAGTTTTAAATGTTACACCGGGCTCTGTAAAAGTTATGGCAGGAGGTCGCGAGTTACAGGAGAATATAGACTACACCGTAGATTATTCTATGGGTAGAGTTCAGATAATAAATTCGGGTATTGCCGAATCGGGAACGCCTATTCAGGTCTCTGTTGAGAGTCAGGAGATATTTTCGCAGACGCAAAAGTCATTGATGGGTACGCATGCCGAGTATGAGTTTTCGAATAAACTGAAAGTTGGCGGTACGTTTATGTATTTGAACGAGCGTCCAGTAATACCGAAAGTAGATTATGGTCAGGAGCCTGTCAACAATATTATGCTCGGGGCAAATGTGTCTTACAACACTAAGTCGAATTTAATCACTAACATTGTAGATGCCCTGCCCTTTTACAAGGCAAATGGCGAGTCGTCGTTTTCTTTTGATGCCGAGATGGCAAAGTTGATAGTCAATTCATCGAACACTACCGACGAGACGGGAGTTGTTTATCTTGATGATTTTGAGGGAGCGCAAACTGATTATTCGCTAAAGGCAGTCAATGCATGGGAGTTTGCGTCTATTCCGCAGCATCAGACGAGTTCGGGGATGTTTCCTGAAGCTGGTAATTCGGGATTGTCGTCGGGTAAAAATAGGGCAAATGTCACTTGGTATAGGCTCGACAATATGTTTCTTAGCTCTGGGAACTCCCTTTTGCCGCAGTATTTGCAAGATGACAAAGATCAGTTATCGCAGAATAGTGTTCGTCTTGTACGACTTGCGGAGTTGTATCCCGACAAGGAGCTTCCTGTTGGGGAGCCCGAGATTGTAAGTACTTTCGACGTGGCATTTTACCCTTCCGAAGCGGGTTTTTATAATTTTGATGATGGTTCCGACGGTTCATTTGCAGGTCTATCTAACGACGGGAATCTCAATAATCCGGAGAGTCGATGGGGCGGAATAATGCGCGATATTGATGTTACCGATTTTGAGGAGTCGAATATCGAGTATATTGATTTTTGGCTAATGGACCCATTTTCGGAGTGGTATCAGGATCATCCTGTCAGCGAGATTGGTGGTTATTTATATTTCAACCTTGGCAATATCAGTGAGGATATTTTGAAAGATGGTCGCAAGTCTTTTGAGAGTGGACTTCCGACAAGCGACAACTCATCTACAACCGACACTACAAGCTGGGCATTAGTGCCCAATAAGACTTCGTATGTGAACACCTTTGAGAACTCCTCAACACAAGATCAGCAGGATATTGGTTTCGACGGAATGACCGATGAGCAGGAGCGAATATTTTACGCAAGCTACCTGAGTGCCATAAAAGCTAAGGTTCCCGACGCTGTTTATCAGCAGATTTATGCAGACCCATCGGGCGACAACTACCATTATTATAGGGGTTCTGATTACGATAGTGACCAGGCATCTATTTTGGGGCGTTATAAGAAATATCGCTTGCCGCAGGGAAACTCCATATTGCCTGACCAAAGTCCGGAGTCTTATTCGACACAAGAAACCATAGACCCTGATGTTGAGGATATTAACGATGATAATACGATGAATGAGTACGAGCAGTACTATCAGTATAAAATCAATCTTCGCCCCGATGCTATGGAAAGCGGTCAAAACTACATTGTAGAATCGCAGACGGCGGAGGTAACGCTAGAGAATAAGCAGCCTGCAGAGGTAACGTGGTACCACTTCCGCATACCCATAAGCGATTACGATGATAAGTTTGGTAATATCGCTGATTTTAAATCCATTAGGTTCTTGCGGATGTATATGAAGAACTTTAAGCATCCTTTGGTAATGCGTTTTGGGGAGCTTGGACTTATCAAATCTAGTTGGCGTATTTACGACAATACGCTTGTTGACAAGGGTCTTGTTGCCAATGATGCAAATGCATCCTTGGAGATGAGCGTTATCAACATCGAACAAAACTCCCAGCGCAGAGGGAAAGTGGGCTATGTGATACCTCCGGGCATTGAGCGAGTAAACGATTATACAACTAGTCAGGGCGTAGCACAAAATGAACAGTCGATGATGCTTATTGCCAACGATATTGAGCTTGGCAATGCCAAGGCAGTTTATAAATCTTTGGATTTGGATTTAAGACGCTATAAGCGATTGAAAATGGAGGTTCATGCCGAGTCACTGACCAACGAGAGCTTGAACGACGACGAGATGTCAGTCTTTATCAGGCTATGTACCGATTTCGACGACAATTATTATGAGTATGAGGTGCCCTTGACCTTGACGGCTAATAAGGGAGAGACCGATCCATACAAGATCTGGCCTGATGAGAATAGGATTGATATTCCCTTGGATGTATTTACGGAGTTAAAGTTAGAGAGAAAAGAGAAAATTAATTCGGGCGAGTCTAGCTATACAGAAGTGTTCAGTGCGCGTCATACTGGAGTCAACTACAACAAAAATATTGTTTCAATCAAGGGTACACCTAGTCTAGCCGATGTAAAGTATGCTATGATCGGAGTTAGGAATAAGCAGAATAGCTCAGATATGTCGGCAAAATCTGTTGAGGTTTGGGTTAACGAATTGCGACTTGCTGATTCTGAAGACGAAGGCGGCTGGGGGATGATTGCCCGTATGGGCATGCAGTTGTCGGATTTAGGATCCATCAACGCCTCGACAAGGTTTAGGAGTGCAGGGTTTGGAGCTATTGATCAGACAGCCACGGAGCGATTGCTTAATGATGTTACCGATGTTGATTTCTCTACATCCCTACAATTGGGTAAGCTGTTGCCCGAGAGTTTTGGAGCAAGTATTCCTATGTATTTTGCTTATTCACAGAGTGTTGAGAAAGAGGAGTATAATCCTCTAGATGCCGATTTGACGGTTGACGAGTCCTTGTCTGTCGCAGTCGATGATGCGGAGAGAGATTTTATCAACAGTGTGTCTAAAGACGTAGTTAGGCGTAAGAGTTTTAACCTGTCGAATATTAATTTTAATCCCAAGAAGCGGGAGAAAGTCGAAGACAATACCCTTGCCGATGTTACTGTCAATAAGGATATACAGCAGGCAGTCGATTTGCTTGATAAATCGTCTGCCGACAAGCAGCAGCACAAAGATGATAAGAAGAAAGCAAAGGCAGAGTCGGGGAATAAGCCCTTTTATCATATTTCCAACTTTAGCTTAAGCTATGGCTACAACGAGTATTATGCAAGGAACATCAATGAGGCATCCAATATTGACAAGCAGTACACAGGGCTGTTTGCCTACAACTACACTATTCCGAAAGATTTATCGGTGTATCCTTTTAGGAGTGTCTACAAACCAAAGAGTTATCCTTTTAAATATATCTCTGATTTTAATTTTAACTTGTTGCCGACAGCTATTAGTTTTCAATCGGATATGTATCGGCGATATAACGAGATAGAATATCGTGACATAACCAACTCCGACTTGATAATGGAGAATACTTATCAGAAAGACTGGCAGTGGGGCAATAATATTAATCTTCAATTTAAACCGACGAAGTCGATGGATTTGACATTCACCAACCGTCGCGTTGCAAGGATTGACGAGCCTTACGGAAAGCTTGATAAGCACGATGACGATTTCGATGCCAAACGCGACACGATAATCGACAATTTGCTGTCGGGCGGGCGGACGATAGCTTACGACCACACAATAGTTTTCAATTATAATATTCCTATCAATAAGTTTAAACTGTTCGACTGGGTAACATCAACATTTAACTACGCAGGTTCCTATGCTTGGGATGCTGCACCTTTGCTAGCTGATGACACTGAATTTATTACAGGTAATTATGTTGAAAATTCGATGGTCATCAACAGTAATAACAATCTGACATTAGAACGCTTATACACAAAGATACCTTATCTTAAAAAAGTAGAGCAGCGTTTCAAAGGAGGTAAGCAGGGAGCTAAAGGACAGAGTCAAGGAGCTAATCAAAATGTTGAGAATTTAGATGCCTCCGAAACAAAAGAGGTCGTTTATCGTAAAAAGCGGGTCAGCCTAACTGCCCATGAGCCGTTCATGATAAATCATAATCTGGCGTCTCGTGAAGCTGCATTGTATGTTGTCGACCAAGATGGAGGAGCAGTTCAGGGCGATATTGAGCTTGTTAATGCCAATACAATAAGGTTCACTCCCTCGGAGGATGTTGACAAGGCAGAGATAATTGCAAAGGCAACAGTCAAGCGCAAGAGTTTCGACCCTAGTTTATTTGTTGACGTTCCATTGCGACTGTTAATGTCGGTGAGGCGTGTGAGTATAAATTACACTCGCGAAGGCGGTACGTCTATGAATGGTTTTATGCCTGAGTCGGGATGGTTTGGCGGCGACAATTACACCTCTCAGATATATGGAGTAGGAGGGTCTAGTTTTGCCCCCGGTATTCCGTTTTTGTTGGGATTTCAGAACAATAGCTTTGCCGAGACAGCTGCGTCGAAGGGCTGGTTGACAACCGATTCTACAATTCTCAGTAGTAATCCGATACAATTTTCTCAAAGAGAGCGTATCACATTGCGAGCGACCATAGAACCTCTTCCACAGATAAAGATAGATCTTGACGGTATGTATGACAAACGCGACAGGGAAAGTCAGTATTACACCTATAGCAACAGTAATTTCAATAATACGGTCTACTCGCTAACTGGCGATATATCGATGAGTGTGTTGACCATATCTTCGGCATTCGAGAAGATGGGCGGCAAAGGTACAGGAGTTAAGACCTCCAAGGCATTTCAGACCTTCTTGGCAAACCGCTCTGTCATTGCAGGACGCTTGGCACAACAAGAAGTTGGTCGAAATCCCTCATACACTGGAGGGGTGACCGGGACTGACGGCTATGGAGTGAACTCAGCTCAAGTACTTATCCCTGCGTTTTTTGCAGCGTATACCGGTAAGAATCCGAAGAATGTATCGCTTAGTATGCTACCTTCGATGCTTTCGTTCTTTCCTAATTGGCGTTTGCGCTACGACGGACTTACCAAACATATCCCGGCTCTTGCCAATACCTTCAAGAATATTTCGATTAATCATAGGTATACATCCACCTATTCAATTAGTAATTATCAGGTTAGGTCTAGTTATGAGGCAGGTTCTATTGATGCCAACAGTGGGAACTTCGAGTCTCCCTACGATATATCGACAGTTCAGTTTCGTGAGCAGTTTGCACCGCTTATAGGTATAGATTTGGGTTTGATAAATGATATAGATTTAGGCTTCGATTATCAAACGACGAGGGATTTGGTTCTGAGTATTGTCAATATGCAGGTTTCGGAAACTCGCAATAATTCAATGTCCTTTACCTTGGGGTATATTTTCAAGAATATGGATTTATTTATAAAGACTAAGCGTAATCAGAAGATGTATTCCAACGACCTGACTATCAGGGCTCAGTATACATTCGACAGGACAAAGGCGGTGATACGAGATATAGCAACAGCAGCTAATACGACGGTTCTGAGCGGACAGGATGGTTCGTCGATGCGTGTCACTGCTGAATATTCATTAAGCGATGCATTCGGTGTTCGCGGCTACTACGAAAGAGTGATGAATACGCCACATATAAATGCGATTTTAAATGGTACAACGAGATTTGGCTTGTCGTTTACGGTGAATTTGTTTTAATTTGCTGTATGTTTCAGTTGCTCATCATATTCTATAATAAGCATATCTATGGTATCATGGGTACTTTGGTAGCCCATATATTTATTTTTGTATTTCTTATATACACAGACATGAAAGCTCCTGCTAATATTGTTGAGAACGAGGTTGTTATAGACTTTTCGCAGGATATTGAGGCAAGCGAAGAGCAAGTCGAAGAAACACAAGACGACAAGCAGGCGCAGGAAGCACTCACCAACGAGGGGTCAGCACGAGGGGAGCAACACGAGGTGGAAACAACTACCAATATCTCGGAAGTTGTGCGGCAAAGAACCGACAATGTTTTTGACGAGGATTACGATGAACAAATTGAGCAGGCAAAGGCTTTGGTACAGAGTGTCAGCAACAATTTAGCAAAAAAAATACCGGAGCTGCCTCCTCAAGATATGTCTGTTGTGAGTTCAGACGGCATGACAGAGGAAGAAGCGAAGGAGAAGATTTTTTCGGGAGAGAGTAATATTGTTTATTACTTGGACAATCGTTATCATAAGACTTTGTTTGTGCCTGTTTATCTTGCCAAGTCGGCACAAAAGGTAGAGGTTGAAATAATTGTAGATAGGCAGGGTAGAGTGCTAAAGGCAAATCCGGTGATAGTTGGCAATCCTGAAGATTTAACCATTTATGCTTATGCCAAGCAGGCAGCATTGCGTAGCACCTTTAATGTTAGTAACTCATCACCGTCGAGACAGAGAGGTAAGATAGTTTATAGTTTTGTAGGTCAATAGTTCTATTAGATTTACAAATGTTAGTAAGTCTGTTGAAAATATTCTCTTGACGCCCTCATTAAATGGACTTATATTTGTGGTCTGTTGATAGTTGGATTAAAAAAAAGAAATAGTCATGTCCGTAAGAAAGCCGAAAAAGAAAACAGCTTATATAATAATAACCTTGTTGGCGCTCTTCTTTATATGTTACAAGGATACTTATAGTTTGTACAATAATTACAAGGAGCGGTATGAGATTAAGGAGCTGGAAGCACAAAAACAGGCACTTATCTCTGATATAGCAAAGAATAAATCTGAGATTAAGGCACTCAAGATTGAAGACCGAGCGGTCGAGAAAGTTGCTCGCGAGAAGTTGTATATGAAGAAAGACGGTGAAGATGTGTATGTAATCAAAAGGCACACAGAAAAATGAGGAACTTCTTAATTACGGTATTCATGCTTGCAATAACCTTGAGTCTTAATGCACAGGGTTATCAGCGAGTACGTTTTTTCGACAATGCTTATGTAGAGGCATCGGGATTTTTTGGGACTTATTTTTCGGTAAAAGATGAGGCCAAAGATATTAGTTTCTCCGTCAGTGGAGCGGACTTGCGTTTTGGGTGGTATACAGCGGGCATCAGGGAGTGGCATCAGGATTTTTATAAGCCGAAGGCAGGTTTTGGCATAAGCTACTTTAATGTAGGCAAAGAAGTTAAGGATTGGTTGGGTACACCTGTGGCATTCTATGGCTATTTGGCTGTTCCTTTGCTTACTCAGAAGGGTTTTCAGTTTGAGATAGATGCCTCGGCAGGCTTTGCCTTAGGAGTCAATCCCTACGACGCTCAGGATAATCCCGAGAATATTCTGTTTGGCAGTTCTCTGAATGCTTATGCCGGATTGAAAGCAGATGCCTCTTTTAGTTTGGGCAAGAATTTCGATTTGTTTGTCTCGGGTGGCATAAAGAGCTTGTTCAATGGCAATATGGTCCTGCCCAATATTGGTATGAATGCACTTAACGGCAGTTTTGGCTTAAGGTATTATCCTACGGGCTATGATTTGAACCCCGAGAGTCATCACTTTATAGAGGACAATATATGGTCTGTCGATATATTTGCAGGTGCTGGGAAAAGTGCATCTGGCGTGGGCGATTCTAGTCGTACCTTTGTCCAGACTTATTCCTTGGGCTTCAATGTTCAGCTCACCAACTACAACAAGGTGGGTATTATGGCAGATTTTTTCACAAATTACTCTTCTGAGCCCGATTCATTACGAGTACCCTACGAGTTGTATTCAATGGGAGCGGGTGTGAGTCACGAGTTGATGATTGGGCGTTTGTCGCTGCTTACGCAGCTAGGATATTCATATTGGCAGTATCTGAAAGACGAGCCGAAGTTTTATTATAGAGTTGGTTTGCGATATCGTGTTTTGCGAAATACATATCTAAGTGCAGCATTGCGGACTTATACAAAGCAGGCAGTAAATTTTGAATTTGGAATAAATCAGCGGATAGTTTTTCGTTTCAACGACAGAGTGTCGGGTTTTGAGAAACGCGAAAGGCTTCTGCGTAATTTAGGAAACTAATGTATGGACACTTGCATAGTAAAGAAAGATTAAAGCGTGGTAATATATTAATCTCACAGCCCTTTGGCGGAGGAGACTTGTTCCATCGTTCGGTGGTTCTACTTATTAGTTGTTCGCAGGAGGGCAGTATGGGGCTAGTATTGAACAAACCAGCAGAGGGCGAGTTGCACTCTTACCTCGACTTAGAATTGACTATGCTCAGTTTTAAGGTTGGAAAGGGTGGACCGATGGAAGAAGATCGTCTTTTTGTTCTACATTCAGGAGTTTACGATATCATGGATAGCGAGCATGTCAAGCCCGATTTGTATATAGGTGGCGATATAGATGTGATTTTCAATAAAATGTATAAGAGAGAAATTGACTCCGAGCATCTTCGTTTTTTTCTTGGTTATGCTGGCTGGTCTAGGGGACAGTTGGAGGAGGAGATAGAGGCAGGGCAGTGGATAGTGAAGGATGCAGACACTGCTGATATAATGAATAAGTATGTTGGCGATGCGACTTGGAGCGATTTATTGCAATCCATTGGTGGCGAATATGCACAGTGGGCAGCTTATCCCGACGACCCACGCTTCAACTAAGCAATAGAAGTCATTTGATGGCTCATAGATTTTATATTTACCCGAACTTCCTATATTTGCCAATAATCACGTGTTGATGTGGAATCTGAAAAATAAACAGATAAAACTTCCATGCACGAACGTCATTGCGAGGAGCTGGCGACGAAGCAATCTCCTGCAACAAAGAGCAGATTGCCACGCTGACGCTCGCAATGACGGATGATTAAAAACAGCAAAAGCCTATAGCTTACAGCTTATTGCAAAATAGAAACATATGAAACGAGCCATGAGAACAAGTTCTCACATACGAGAATGATTATATTGGCGAGATACATGTGGCAATTAAAAAACAAAATATAAACACATGAAAGTAGAAATAAATGAATCTTCGGGCTTCTGCTTCGGAGTAATAAATGCGATAAAGACGGCAGAGACGAAACTAGACGAACATGGAGAGATTTACTGTCTGGGTGATATAGTTCACAATAGTGAAGAGATTGAGCGTTTGAAGAAGTTGGGACTCAAGGCTATTAGCCACGAAGAATATTACCGATTAAAAGACTGCACAGTGATGTTGAGAGCGCACGGTGAACCTCCAGAAGTCTATGAATATGCGACAGCCAATAACATACAGCTTTTTGATGCCACTTGTCCGGTGGTGTTGAGTCTGCAAAAGCGAGTAAAAAGGGGCTATAATTCTATTGAGGGCGAAGGTGGACAGGTAGTAATCTACGGTAAGCAGGGGCATGCTGAGGTGATAGGGCTAAACGGACAGATTGCTAATAAGGCGGTTATCATTCAGGATAAGGCAGATATATCGAAGATAGACTTTAGCAAGCCGATACAGTTGTTCTCACAGACCACTCAGCCCATTGACGGCTTCAACGATTTGGCAAAGGACATAGAGGAAAAAGGGGCGGCATCGGTAAAAATCAATGATACAATCTGCCGTCAGGTAGCAAATAGGGTTCCTAAGTTAAAAGAATTTGCCAAAAACTACGAGGTTGTAATTTTTGTATCTGGCAAGAAAAGTTCCAACGGTAAATTCTTGTATGAAGTGTGCAAGCGCGAAAATCCCAATACTTATTTCGTATCATCCATAGATGAGATTGACGATGCTTGGTTTGAAGGTGTGGCGTCGGTAGGTATTTGCGGAGCAACCTCCACGCCACAGTGGCTTATGGAAGATGCCAAGCGGCATATAGAGGGAGATTGAATAGCGAAACGGAGCATAGGTATTGCAATGCTATGATGTGGGCTGTTACAGGCTGAAAGCCTGAATTAGTTCAGCCCATGGCAACGCCATGGGGAAAGGAATGACAAGATAATATGCGCCCTGTAAGGGCAGATTATTAACAGCAAAGCATACGGCATACAGCATTTTTAAACAATTCAACGACTAAACTCTAAACCTGTATTTACACCATTCCCCACTTTATTCGTCATAGAGCCGTAAATAATTTAGATGCGTTTGCCCTGAGTAGTCAGGCTTTGGCATTGCAATTTTGTTCTAAATTAGGTACATTTGCGGTCGATATAAACAAACTTGAGTGAAGAAATATATTGTAGAAGTTCTTGATGGGATGGCGAAAGGTCTTTTTTCGTCGCTGATAGCAGGCTTGATTATTATCCAGCTCGGAAAATTACTTGGTATTGAGCAGGTGTTGGTATTTGGTAAATTTGCCCAGTATATGATGGGGCCTGCCATTGGAGTGGGCATAGCACTCAAGCGCAATGCCGGGATGTACACTATTATAGCAGCGGCTATTGTTGGGGCATTAGGAGCAGGCACTTTTAATATTGAGGCAAACACTTTGCGCATCGGGGAGCCTGTCGGCGCGCTGATATCAGTCTTGTTTGCGGTAGAGGCAGGGAAATTACTTGAAGGTAAAACATCTTTTGATTTACTCATAATACCTATAATTGTCGCATCGGTTGGTGGAGTGGTAGCATTGTTTATAGCACCGCCTATATCAAGTTTTATGACTTCGGCAGGGGATTTAATAAACAAAATAACGATGATGCAGCCTGTGCTTATGGGTATACTGCTGGGCTTGATTGTAGGAGCGCTACTCACACTTCCTATCTCATCGGCAGCATTGTGTATAGCTATCGGAATAAATGGCTTGGCGGCAGGAGCCGCTTTGGCGGGCTGTTGCGCCCAAATGATAGGTTTTGCGGTTATTAGTTACAGGGAAAATAGAATTTCGGGCTTTTTTTTGCAGGGTCTTGGAACCTCGATGATACAGATAGGAAATATTGTCAAGAATTTTTGGGTGTGGATTCCTACACTTGTGGCGTCAGCTGTTGGCGGATTGTTGGCAACTACGGTTTTTAAGTTGCCGTCTACCTCGCTGGGAGCAGGGATGGGGACTGCGGGATTAGTGGGGCCGATAGCGACTTTAGAGCTGGTGGGGATGGGTAGATTATTTGAGATGTTTTTGCTCTATCTTATAATTCCTGCACTTCTCAGCTTAATAGTTTACATGCCTTTGTTGAAGTTGGGTTATATTAAGCGAGGAGATTTGAAACTATAAAAAAATAAATTCCTTACTTTGTAGGGTTTAAAATATTTAGAAGTGAGTTATAGCAAACAAGATAATTTTGACGAGCAGGTAACGAAGGACTTGTCTGAGGGATATAGGAGTATTTTAGCTTTGTTGGGAGAAGACCCTGATAGGGAGGGCTTACAGAAAACCCCTGAGCGAGTTGCCAAGTCCTTGCAGTTTTTAGTTCAGGGCTATCAGCAAGATCCCGAAGAAATAATAAAGTCGGCGATGTTCAAAGAGGATTATAATCAGATGGTGATAGTCAAGGATATAGAGATTTTTTCATTGTGTGAGCATCATATGTTACCATTTTATGGTAAGGCACATATAGGCTATATTCCTAAGGGTTATATCACCGGACTAAGTAAGTTGGCAAGGGTTGCCGATGTGTTGTCGCGTAGATTGCAGGTGCAAGAGCGCTTGACAAGTCAGATAAAGGATGCTATTCAGCATGCCTTAAGTCCTATGGGCGTGATAGTTGTAATAGAAGCACACCACATGTGTATGCAGATGCGCGGTGTACAGAAACAGCATTCGCTGACTACGACCTCGGACTTTATAGGTGCATTTGAAAGAGAAAGTACTCGGCAAGAATTTTTAAATTTGATACGACAGCAATAAAAAAATCTTATTTTTGTTGTTTATTTATAGATAGAATACATTGACTAGAGGGATTACATATAAGATACTGTTTATTGCAGCTATTGTTGTCATAGGTGCTTGTTCGACCAAGAAGAATACTCGCTTGTCGCGGGCGTATAACAATACCACATCGGTTTGGAATATCTATTTCAACGGCAGGGAGAATATGGAGGAATGTGAGCAGAAGATAGATAATTTGCCCGACGACTACCTGCATGAAATCCCCATCTTTAAATCGAATACTGATGCTGCCAGTCAGGCAGTTTCACGGGATGTAGAATATACTATAGCCAAGGCAACGAAGCTGATAAAGAGCAAGTCTATCACCAAGAAGCCCAAGCGTCGCAGGGGTAAGATTACACAGCAATATAGGAAGTTGGCGGCAAAAGCGGAGTATAATAAATGGGTTGACGATTCGTACATCTTATTGGGGAAGTCTTTTTATTATAAGCATAACTTTCTGACGGCTTACGATTATTTCTCGTTTGTACTCACCACTTTTCCGAAGGAGAAGACCGCTTTTGAGGCTCATATATGGATGATGCGTTGCGACATAGCCCTAGACAGATATGCAGAGGCGGAAGAGAAGTTCAAATATCTGAATTCAGATGTCAACTTTCCTAAGAAGTATGCAGCCGACTTGTTACTTGCACATGCGAGCTCCATGCTTGTGCAGGAGCGTTATGAGGAGGCATATAGTCTTATCAACGAAACGCTGGAGCTAAAAATCCCAAAGCAGTTGCGGGCTAGACTTCACTTTATTCTTGGACAGCGTGCAGAGACTGAGAATCGGGTGAAAGAAGCCATCGAGCACTTTGAGCAGTCTGAAAAGTATGCTCAGGACTATACAATGAAATTCAATGCCAAGATTAATGTGTTGCGACTTACAGGTGGTAAGGACTTAAACTTATTGGCAGCGGAGCTTCTCAAAATGTTAGATAAGGGGAAAAACAATATCTATCAAGACCAAATATATTTTGCGCTCGGGAATATTGCGATGATTCAAGAAAAGAAGGATTTAGCTTTGGATTATTACAAGAAATCTGCCGCCGTAAGTACCGATAATGAATATCAACGAGCTACGTCATGTGTAAAAGTTGCCGAGATGTATTTCGATATGGACGATTACGACCACTCTTTTATGTACTATGATAGTGCGGTGTTTGTCATGGATGAGACTTTTGAGGATTTTGACAAGGTTTATGCAATTTATCAGAATTTGGATAAGCTGGTATCTAATATGCAGGTAGTATCCAGGCAGGATAGTTTGCAGGCTATGGCGACCTTGTCGGAGGAAGAGCTTTATGCGACGATTGACGATTTGATAACTCAACAAGTCCAGGAGGAACAGCGGATAGAGCAGCTTGGCAATAGTGTCAATCGACCAAGATTTAGTCCTTTTGCACAACAGACAAATCAGCAGTTGGGCAGTTCAAATTCCAATCAGAAGTATTCGTTTTATTTTTACAATCCCAATACCGTAGCCTACGGGAAGACGCAGTTTCAGCAATCGTGGGGTCGACGCAAGCTGGAAGACAATTGGCGGCGTAAGGAGCGTCATGGCTTGCTTAGCTCCGACGAAGAGGAAGAAGATAGCTCTGGAAGGGAGACAGACCCTAAGAAAAGAGCATATTATTTACAAGATATTCCATTGAATGACTCCTTGATGGCGAGGTCTAACAGCAAGGTAGCAAAAGCACTGAATGAGCAGGGGCAGCTCTACACAGAAAAGTTTGAGAATTATGAAAAAGCCGTGGAGGTGTATAAGGAGCTGATACGTCGATTTCCGAACAGCGACGTAGAGTTAGAGTCGATGTTTGCAATCTACCGAATAGGCGAAAAGACTAATAATGCAGCATTGAAAACTGAATATAGAACGACGATATTATCGAAATATTCAGACACTAAATATGCTCAATATTTGCAAGATCCCTCGTTTATGGCTAAGCATAATCAGCGTGTTGCCAACATCGACAAGCTATATAAGCAGGCATTGTATCACTATGCTAACTCCGACTACTCATCTATTCCATTGTTGGTTAGTCAGATAATGAAAGATGAGCCGGAAAGTGATCTTGTCCCTAAGTTGAAATTTTTGGGTGCTGTTGCTGAAGGGAAGCGCGGTAACTGGATGAAACTGCAAGAAAATCTCACCTCTTATACAAAAGAGTATCCCGAAGGCGAAACGACGGTCTTGGCAAAACGAATAATAGCAATGATGCAAGACAGCACTTACACAGACTACGAGCGATTGGTGGCATTGGGCTACATCAATCATAAAATACAGAACAAGGAGCTGTTGGGACCCGGCGAGCAGAGTAATGACCCTTACGGTGGGAAGTTTAGTTATGATGAGGATATGTTTCACTATTATGTACTGTCATTTCCGGCAGACACAAGCATCAATGAAGACCTTTTAAAATTTGACATAGCAAACTATAACATAGACAATTATCCTCGTAATGATTTCGATATTGAAGAGAGTTGGCTTAACACTACCACGAAGATGATTGTCGTTAAGCCTATTGAGAACAAGCGAGAATCATTAAAGTACTTCCTCTCTATTATTAAGGAGCGCAAGGTGTTTAAGAGCTTGGAGGGTAAGAGCTATCTAAACTTTGTAATATCGTCTTCCAATTACGAGCGCATTATTGAGGAGCATTCTTATACCGATTACTTGAAGTTCTTTGCAGGCAATTACAGTCGTTTTGTAGGCACAAACTTTACAAAAGAAGAACTTGTAAAAGAAGAGCAAAAACAAGAGGAACAAGAGAAAGCCGAAGAGGATCAGGAGCGCGGTTCTTATGTGACAGTTGAGGGTAATGTTTCGTCGGCAAATTACACAATAGACTTGGCTGATGACAATTATTATGTCATAGCAATATCGGATAAGACTTACAACACCTCAAATCTAAAAGGTGTATTGGAGAAATATAATAAGCACTATTCTTCATCGACAAAATGGCGTTATGAGGTGCTTAACTTCGATGATTATCAGCTTTTTGTCACGAAGTCAATAAAGACCTTGCCTAAAGCCTTGACTTATTTTAGGAGTGTGATTTCTGATAGGAGTATATTTGGATATTTGTCGGGGATGAGTAATCGTAACTTTATGATATCCAAACACAACTGGGACATCTTGCAGACAAATAAGAATATCGATGGGTATATGGATTTTTTCCAATCTGAGTATTTGTCACAAGTCCCCGCAGATGCCCCTACTGCGGTTTCTGAAACAGATTTGTCGACCAATCCGTATGTTGACAAAGACGGGCTTCAGTATCTCGATATAATAGTGCCTGCCACAGGTTTTGATTCTGATAAGTTGGTGGAGACCATTAAGGTTTTCAATACAGATAAAAATGGCGATAAGTCCTTAGCTGTTTCTGTTGAGAGGCTGGATGATTTGCGAGTTATAGTGAAAATAGGAATACTCAAGTCGAAAGCAGAGGCTATGCAGTACCTTCGCTTGATGATAAGAGAAAACAGCATTAGGGAGCTGCTGATGACAACAACCTTCCGCAACTTCGTTATCACACCCGAAAACGATACTCTATTTATGAATCGGAAGAACATCACGGAGTATATGGATTTCTATAAGGAGAAATATTTGAAAGATAGTCAGTAGAGATATGCTGTTAGAACTAGCAAATATATCAAAGTCATTCGGCAAACAGGAAGTGTTGAAAGATATTTCTTTTTCTGTTGATGAGGGTGAGGTGCTTGGTTTTTTAGGACCCAATGGAGCTGGTAAATCCACTAGCATGCGTATAATTACTGGTTTGCTCAATGCAGATAGTGGCACAGTTAAAGTAATGGGAGATTACGTCAATGAAAATACGATAGAACTCCGCAAGAATATAGGCTATCTTCCTGAGCATAACCCTCTTTATACAGATCTTTATATCAAAGAATACCTTGATTATGTAGCCGACAGCTACGGAGTAAAAAATAAAAAATCAAGGATAGCAGAGCTTATAGAAATGACTAAGCTCACACGTGAGCAACATAAAAAAATAGGAACCCTCTCAAAAGGTTATCGTCAGCGGGTAGGGCTTGCACAAGCACTAATTCATAATCCCAAAATATTAATTCTCGATGAACCTATGTCGGGCTTAGACCCCAATCAGCTTGAGGAAATCCGTCAATTGATAAAGAATATCAGCAAAGGCAAAACAGTGTTGTTGTCCTCGCATATTATGCAAGAAATAGAGCAAACGTGTTCAAGAGTGTTGATATTAAATAAGGGGATATTGGTTGCCGATGACAATGTTTTGGCATTAGCCTCGACGACTAAGGAGTTTCATGTGTCGGTAGAATTTCTTTCAGTGCCTACAGCCGAACAAATTGCGTTATTTTCAGCTTTTGAGTTACATGAAGAACGTGGAGTTTATCACTTTGTTTCAAAAGAGGATATCCGAGAGAAGCTTTTTAGAATATCGGCAGACAATGGCTTGGTTATCCTGTCGATGGTTTTACAGAAAAATTCTTTAGAGATGTCTTTTCGAGAATTAACACGTGATTAATATGTGATTGACTTCGTTTTTGATTATTTTTTCTTTTCTAAATTTACAAATTTTCCAAAAAAGCGTGTCTTGTGGCATGGTTTTCGCTGTTGAAATTATGGATGAACAAGGGAGTATTATAGTTGTGGAGTTCATTAATAATAGAAGATGGGGTTTCGATGGTAAGCGTTGAAGAAAAGCGGATCAGGAGAAATTGTCATAATCTCATTACTAAATTGTTTAAGTAAAAATTGTAGAAAATGAGAAAATTTAAACATGGTTATTTACTGTTGTCGGCAATATTTATACTGTTGTCGTGCGAGCAGGACTACGATATTAATTACGAAGACTCTATGATATTGGACATTGAGAGCAGTGTTAATTTGCGCAAGCAGTTTTCTACGGCAAGGACATTCTATGTAGATAGTGTTCAGGTAGTAAGTTCTGCAGAGGGAACAGCATTTGACAATGATATAGTGTTGTCGCACGCCTTTTATGAGGAGGCACGTAACACAATAGTTGAGATACTGAAGGATAAAGGTTACACTGAGGTCACAGACCCATTGGAAGATGAGAGTCCTGACATTTTTGTTTTCAATGTGTCTCGCACGGTACGTCATAAAAATATGGAGCAAGAGCCGCCGTCATTTTCGTCAAAGTGGGCGAAATGGTGGAGCGATTGGTATCCTTCCTATCCATGGTATCCGTCTTTGGGAACATATCCTATTAATGCGGGTTACTTTTCGATGGTCATAACAGATACGCGTTTGGGTAGTAGGTCGGATTCTCAGGGTGTTATATGGGATGCTATTGTCGATGGTCAGTTGGAGAGTCCTAAACGTACAGGAGATTATGAAAGACGGGTATTGGAAAATATCACCAAGGCTTTTGAGGAGTCTCCGTACATCCAATCATCATCTTCGCAAGATAGTTAAATTGAAGTTTTTTGATTATTTGACAATTAAAATTAATTGTCAGTTCTAATACGAATATATTACCATATATTTTTAGACGATTGGCAGTCACTCTTTTCAGGGTGGCTGCTTTTTTTTATCTTTGCGTTCAAAACTAGTTTAGTGGAAGCAATCAAAATAATTGAATATCTTGGAGTCCTTGTCTCCATTGTCTTTGTAATATTGGAAGTCAAGCAATCAATATGGCTGTGGCCTGCGAGCATTCTAGCCGCCCTTTGTTCCATATATGTATTCATGCAGTCCGACACTCCCTTAGTGTTTAGTACGGCAATGCAAGTTTATTTTCTTGTAGCCGCCATTGTCGGGTGGATCGTGTGGCATCGGAAAAGTACGAGTAAAGAAGGTGATGGCAAAGTTAAATTTCTAACAAGTAAGGCAAAGATATATATGGCAGTTTTGTTGGTGTTGTGTATAGTCGTTCCATGGTGTTTTAAGGCGGAGCTAGGTTCGGCATTAACCTTAGACTTGATAGTTAACGTGCTGTGTGCTGTTGCCACAATTCTGTTGATGCTGAAATATGCAGAGAATTGGTGGATTTTGATGCTGGTAAATGCCATTTCGGTCTATCATTATGCCAATCAGGGCTTAGTGCCTTACTCATTGCTGTATCTTGGTTTTTTCGGAATGTCGATATATGGATATGTTGAATGGCGCAGAAGTGTAGTTTAAAATGCAATGTTTAATTGTTTGAGGTTTAAATGTTTGGTGCTGTTTTCCTGTGTGAGTTAACCTAAAATCATCCAGTAGTAATAAATCCGCTTTTGATATCTAAACTTAGCTGCCTTGCAGAGCCTGTCAAATCGTCTGTTTTCTCTGTTCTGCAACTTCGTTTGAATGAGTGTTTTCCAAGCTTTCTGATAAAGTCAATTTGCAATCCTCCTTGTGCCGATTAATGATTTTCAATTTTTTGTCGTGTACTTAGAAGTAATATTTGCAATCTTAGAGTAATTGTTGTATATTTGAAATCATAATATTCTTCAAATGCCAACGCTAAAGAACATAACGCTTAGTAGTTGTACTCATAAGGGTAGGAGTGTGCTTCGGCTTGTTTTTGTGTATGATGCAGAGTTGATAAGTTTGCTCAAACAGGTGAAAGGTAGCTGTTGGAGTAAGACTATGAATTGTTGGTATATCCCGGAATCGCAATTTAAACTGCATGATATACTGAAGGTTTTTAAAGGGAAGGCTTGGGTTGATTACGCTCAGATTTCAGTAAATGAGAAAAGCGGAGGAAGCATTACTAAGACCGATGAATTTAAGCCGATTTCTGCTGAAATTGAATTGCCCGAAGGATATGCCGAAATGTTGGAACAAAAGCGATATAGCCCGAATACGCAAAAGATATACATTAGCTATATGCGAGATTTTGCCGAAATGTTTCGCAAGTATAACTTGGCAGAAGTGAATAAGGAACAAATAAATCGTTATATTCTGTGGCTTATTCGTGAGAAGAAAATTTCTGCCAGTCAGCAAAATCAACGAATTAATGCTATTAAATTCTATTATGAGAAGGTGTTGGGAAATCCTCGTGAATTTTATGCCATAGAGCGACCTCGTAGAGGGAAAGAATTGCCAAAAGTCCTTTCAGAAAATGAGATATTATCTATTTTAGAAGCCTCAAACAATATAAAGCACAAAGCTATTATTGGTACTATTTATTCGGCAGGACTAAGGCGGAGCGAATTAATAAATCTACGTATTCAAGATGTTCAATTCGATAAACAAATACTGTTTATTAGAGGCGGGAAGGGCAAAAAAGATAGAATAAGTATCCTTTCAAGCTCGTTGCAACTCGTATTGTGTAGATACTTGGAAAAAGAAAAACCCAACTATTGGCTGTTTGAAGGAGTTGGCAGAACGCGATACAGCAGCTCTAGCGTAGCACGCATTTTGCACACTGCGACAGAACGCGCAGGGCTTAAGAAACGAGTAACGCCACACATGCTACGTCATTCGTTTGCTACCCACCTTTTAGAACAAGGAGTTGACATACGTTACATACAAACTATTTTAGGACATGAATCGAGTAAGACAACGGAGATATACACTCATGTGAGTAAAAAATCTCTTGCAAAAATCAAAAGTCCTTTAGATCAAATATTAAAGGATAAAGCGCAAATTAATAATAACTTACGTACGTAATTATATAAGCGGTGTATAATGCATGTGCTATATATACGGACGTTGCCATTCATTGGCGGAACGAAATTAAAATCAAAAAATAGATGAAAAAATTATTTCTACCAGCTTTACTATTAGCTTTTATTTCAAGTTTTTCTCAAAATATTGAAAAAAAAGAATTAGAAAAGAAAGAAGTTGAATATCTCGCAAAGAGTATTACAACTATGATGTTTGAACCGAAATCGGAAGATTACGAAAACTCAATTAAGAATAACCTTGTGAATTACGGATTTGAAATTTTGTATAATGACGAAGTAATATATAGAGGAGCAATAAAGAAACCAAGTTTATCGGACATAAACTCTGATATGCATCGTAATAATGCAGCGTTTTGCTTTGAATACAATATGTTTGATTCTGAAACAAAACTTGAATTAGCAGAAAACAGAAAAATCAAAATTGGCAAAACAAAAGACGGAAAAAAAATACTTTTGGACAGACGACTATAAACTTTTTGAAATTGACCGATATAAAGGACTAAAAGTATATGACACTATTTCTGAGAAAATCAAAATTAAGTTTTATAAATATTGACAATCTGAAAAGATAAAAAACAACGAAATGGCAACAATGTATAAGCGTAATGCGGGCGAAAAAGATAAATTTGAACTGATGAACTATTAACAAACATAATCGGTAAATTAAAAGTGTAGGCTTCGTAATCCCGCACTACGCTTATACGAGACCGTTGTGTGCCATTTTAAAAGCACGACCAGACCTAAAAACAAATTAAGTTATGAAGAACATTCTGACCTTTCTAATTTTAACTATATTGACAAATTTCTCATTCGGGCAAACCGAAAAAGCTACTTACAAAACTGTTGCTGACAACTTTGAAAACAATTATAATTCAGAAAATTTCAAAGCAATTTTTGAGAGCTTTTCGCCCGAAATGCAATCTGCTTTACCACTTGATAAAACAACAGATTTTTTTAGTGGACTAAAACAACAAGCGGGAAAAATAACAAAGCGAGAGTTTGTAAAATACGAACAAACTTATGCTACTTACAAAACCAAATTTGAAAGAGCATTATTCGCAGTGAATATATCAATTGACGAAAATTCTAAAATAAACGGACTTTTCGTAAAGCCATTTAAAGAAGATAATCTGCCAAAGCTTGACCGAAACAAAACCAAAATGATTTTACCCTTTAACGGAGAATGGACTGTGGTTTGGGGTGGCGACACCAAAGAACTTAACTATCATGTTGAAAGTGAAGCTCAAAAAAATGCTATTGATTTAGTAATTACAGACGATAAAGGAAATTCATTCAAAACTGACGGAAAAATGAATGAAGATTATTATGCCTTTGGTAAAGAATTAGTTGCTCCTTGCGATGGAGAAGTTGTTTTAGTAGTGGATGGCGTGAAAGACAATGTTCCGGGAATTTTAAATCCTGTTTATGTTCCAGGAAATACAGTAATTATAAAAACGGTAAATAATGAATACTTGTTTTTTGCACATTTCAAACAACATTCAATAGTTGTAAAACAGGGACAAAAGGTTAAACAAGGACAACTACTTGGACTGTGCGGAAATTCAGGAAACTCTTCCGAAGCTCATTTACATTTTCACATTCAAAACGTAGAAGATATGAACTCGGCAACAGGAGTGAAATGCTACTTCGACAAAATACAAGTTGACGGACAAGTAAAAACAGATTATTCTCCCATTCAAAAAGAAAAAATTAGTAATCCAAAATAAAAACGGCACACAACAATGGCTATAAGTAATGCGGGTTTAAACGCTAAATTGAAGTTTCAGGTATCCATTCCGCCAAAGCTACGCTTTGACGTTTTCGGAAAAAAGAAAGGTAAAACGCAAAGCGTAGCTTTGGCTACCGTCCGTGCCAAACTGAAAGTTTTCGGCTTCGAAATCCCGCACTACTCATAGCCGAGACCGTTGCCCACAATATGAAAAAAACTTTGAGAATATTAATAACACTACTGATTTTAACGAGTTTTTCGTGTAAATCTCAATCCAAATCTGAAAATGAAATGACTGAATTCTCTAAAGAAACTACTGAAAAAGGAACTTACAATCGCTTTGTTTTAGTTAAAGGAAAAAATCTAAAAGACATTCAACCAAAAATTCAAGAATGGGCGGAAATATTTGGAGCAGGAGA
>JBKEAJ010000001.1:0-3073 GCA_047972135.1 Bacteroidales bacterium
ATTTCCTTCAGGATAATGAATAAAATCACAAATAAGCCAATCCACATGAGGATCATTTGTAACGTATCTGACAAAACAACTCCTTTAATACAGCCAGTTATTGTATAGAATATTGATATTAATACAATTCCCACAACGATATATATGATATTCCAACCTGTTAAAGTCTGAATGATTAAGGCTGGAATAAATACAAATGAGCTTACTTGTATCAGAGAGTTAATTATAAATCCCAGAACGCAAATCAATCTTGTCTTGTATCCAAAACGCTTTCCAACGTATTCGTAAACGGAAGTCACCTTTAAATGGTAGTATACCGGTACCATGGTGTATAGAACAAAGAATGCGGCAAGGGGAACAGTCATATTGACAACGAAAGGACCCAAGCCGGACGTATACGCCCAGCCTGGTCCTGCTATGAAAGAGCTCGCACTTAACATTGTAGCCATTATAGACAATCCAACTGCATACCACGGTAGCTTTCTCTTAGCAAGAAAATAGTCTTCCTGACTTTTATTGGTCTTCCCAAGAACAACTCCAAAGATCATTAAGCAAATTAAATAGGCAAATATGATTACAATATCCAGTTTGTTCATAACCTACCTCCTATCCTACTGCTTCTACCTTTCTATCAATTTGATAGATTTCATCCGCTGATTTCCCCAATGTCTCAGGTAAAAGAGACCAGAATATCACACCGATACCCGATGCAATAACTGCAGCTGTGAAATATGGCGTATAAGTTCCACTAGCATCTGCCAATCCACCGATATATGGTAAGGCAAACGACGAAATAATTCTTCCCCCATTAAAGCACAATCCTGCAGACATTGCACGATATTTACTTGGGAACATTTCAGAATAATATGCGCCCCACGCTCCGCTGAAGCCATACATAACACCAAGAGAAATCGCAATGACATATAAGATGCTTTCACTTGAAATACCCGATAAAACAGAATATAAAATAATACCACCTGCAAGGGCAAATCCGATTCTCGGAACTTTTCTTCCGAATTTATCAGCTACAGCTCCCCAGAAGAAATATCCTGCAAGTTGACCAAATCCTTGCATCGCAAAAATCTTCCCCGCTGTTGTGATGCCCTTTTCAGTCTGTAAAAACGCAACAAAGTTATTTGTAAATGATGAGTATGCAACAAAGTTCATTCCAGATAAAACAATTGCCAATATAATATAGACTGCATATTTACCTTTAAAGAGTCCAAAGTAATTAACTTTCTCAGTTGATTGCGCCCTTACTGTTTTCATGTAATCAGCATCGTCAGGAACAAAGAAGAATGTCATTACCGCTCCTATAACTGGTGGGATAATCGCTGTAAGTGTTAAAAGCCCCCAATTTTGAGCACCTAGAGCATCATATAAAAAACCGCCAAAGATCATTGCGAGTGAAAAAGTTGCTGTACATGCTGCTGCAAGCTTTCCTCGATATTTTTGTGGAAAGAGTTCAGCTACTAGTGGTACTGCAGTTCCAAAAACTCCACCCAACGTCACACCTGTTAAAAATCTTGAAAATCTCCAAAATACAACACTCGTAGGGTTGATAAATGGAAGCGCTGTGGTAGCTGCAATCAGAAGCGCAATAACGATTAAAGTCCTCTTTTTTCCAAAGTTTGTCGCAAACCAACCAAAAATAAATGTACCTGGGATAGTTCCTAAAGACATAACGCCGAAAATCCAAGACGTATTCTCTTTCGTAAATCCCCACGTTTCAGTCATTACAACTTTTGTAAATGTCGGTAGCATAAAATTGTAGCAATAGAAAAAGTAAATAATAATAATTGATAAGAATGCCAGCCACCTTCTCCCATCACTCAAGTTCTTACCCAAAATAATGTCATCATTTTTCATATTTCTTCCCCCTCATTTTTTTCAGGTTCATATTTTATATACAGTTGACGTAGCACATCCAGCCCATCAAATGTAACCCATTCTTCTACGACTTTATTTTCTTTGACGATCAAATGATTGATCCCAAGTAATTGAGCTGTTTGATACGTTGGTTTACCAAAAAAGCCATACCCTTCGTTGAGACCAACTAATTGCCACCGAACAGCTATATCATATACGTCTTTTTCATCTTTTTTATTGACCGTAATTCGGTCTACCTTGTATCTGGCATTTGGGAATGATGCAAATATAGTGACGAGCATTTTTTGAATCGCTTGATGTCCGATGAGGTCTTGGTCACAAATAAAATGAACGGCAGCATTTTCTGAATAGTAATTTTTAACTTCATTAAATAGTCGTTTTGCATAAATTTTACTCAATAGTTCTTTAACCCATTCAGAAATTGAATTATCTTTTGGGATATAAATTGAAGGCATAAGCTGACCTTCCATATTTTCTTCAAACGTCATAGCACTTTTTGATGAAAGTGATTTGTTTTTAGAATTTTTAGCCATCTCTTTCGCTATTTTGATAGGATCTAGCTTTAACTGCATCACAATCCACAGATTATCCCTCACCAACCATTCTTCATAAATCCGATTAGCCTCCACTGCGCAATCTACTGTAGTTCTAAAGTTAACTTTTAGATGTGTTGCAGATCCAAATTGTGAGTCGCCTAAGTTTGTCGCAGTTGAAATAATTCGATGTGAAGAAAAATACCCGTCTTTTCCATAAGGAGACCAAATAACATTTTGTCCGATAAGCCTTCTATCCGGAAAAGCATGTAGCGTCTGTAAAGTACCCGATATGACTTCTTTAATCCCCACGATGTTCACAGAACCTGCATGCATAGTTACATTGTTATGATAAGTATCATAGATAATACCAATTCCTTTTTCTTCCCAAATTCGATGTGTTATATTAAGAATATAGTCGACAAAATCTTTATACTCTGGATCGAATCCTTTCATTTTTTGACCTTTACTGGAAACCTTAAGATAGTCGTTGTAGTCGTGATTCCCAACTGGATTTACCTGATCACTGTAGTTATCTACAGAAATAGACTCCGGCTTAAATTCTTCATTTACATTTCGATTCATCTTACACCTCACGATAAGTATAAAGTTAAATTCCGATATGATTACGTAGTCATTTTGATTTAAAA
>JBKEAJ010000016.1:0-50648 GCA_047972135.1 Bacteroidales bacterium
AAAGACAGGAGGAGGTCCCAAGTCTACCGAATCTATGTTTGTCGTATCTGTAGCTGTCGTATCTGTGCCTATTGTGTCTATAGCTGTTGTATCTCCTTTATCAGGAATAGGATCATCCATTATAGGATCATCTTTACAATTCATAAACGGCAAGATCAATAAAACGATAATCAAAAATCTCAATGCATCATTTGCTTTAAATGTAAATATTGCTTTCATTCTAGTTAATTAAATTATTTATTTATTATCATCGGTATCACTTTCACTCAAATCTACGCTGCTAAGCAAGTAAATTCAAGCACAATGTAATTTCACGTATCAAAACCCTCTAGCCTACGTCTGCCAATGTATTGATGGCATAAATTCAAAGTATGAAGTTAGAAGTAAAGAATTATCTCATACATTTTTGTTTAAAGGTTTAAGCATAAGTATCGATTCATATCCACATAAGTATCTACCTCCATCACATAGTGAGAAGTACAATCCATCCTCGCAACTCTTCGAGGAGCAATAATTATTTTCTGATTTTTGTATCCGAGTATAAAGAAATACGTCGATACATATATCCAAGCATCTACACAATAAGTAAAGTCGGGGGGGGGGGGGGGGTAATTGCCTGCATACTAGGGCATTGCAAAGGTCTAGTCTTTATATGTATATAACATCTCCAATTTTGAGAGGATATAGAGAAGTAAGACTTTAAGATTAATATTACCTTAAGTAAAACAGTAACACAACTAGGTATAAATACACATGCAACATGCCTCAAGGCACTATAAATCCGCATTTTGTAGCTAAAAGGTGTCATTTTTCAGTTTGTTTTACACCGCTAAATTAATTAACTTTTTCATAACACCAAAATAAAAAACACTCTTTTCTAAACAAATAACTTATTGTCAAATTAACCATAACTAAACATATACTTAGAATACAAACACTTGAACCCTCTCAAGAAAAAATATTTTTTCCAATATAAGTAAAAAAAAATTAGGGAAGCAATTTGCCTCCCCTTTAAATTCATATAGGATCTATAACGAATAAAGTGGGTATCACTCTCAGTCATCAAGGATTTCAGTTTGCATCCTCACCGAATCTTCATGAATCAGCTGGTACAATATTTTCACGAAAGTTTCATTGAGCTGGAGTTTTTTAGCCGTCTCAATTCGTTTATTCATTAGCTCTTCCCAGCGTCCCATCTGCAAAGCCATAGTATTATTTTGTTTTTTATACAGTCCGATTTGTCGTGATATTTCATTTCGGGAGGATAACAAAGCGAGCAGCTCGGTATCCACTGCATCAATGCGATTGCGCAGTAATTCAAGTCTATTCTCCTTATCTTCGATGCTTTCATTTCTGATAACTAGTCTATCGAGCAGTCCTGACAAGTCTTGAGGCTTCAGTTGTTGTTCCTTATCACTCAAAGCACATGATGGGTCGACGTGCGATTCTATCATCAATCCTTTAATACCCACGTCGAATGCTTTTTGCGCAATTTCGCCCACCAGTTCTCTTTTTCCTGCGATGTGCGAGGGGTCGCAAATAATAGGAAGGTTTGGCAGTATTCTTTTGACCTCGATAAGACTTGCCCAGCCGGGATAGTTTCGGTATGGGGAATCCTGGTATGGCGTGAATCCTCGGTGTATGCCCACGATTTTTTTTATTCCTACTGCACTAAGGCGTTCTATCGCTCCCAACCATAGGGGTACATCTGGGTTCATGGGATTTTTCACCATTACGACAGTATCAGTACCTCGCAGCACTTCACAAATTTCCTGCACAACAAAAGGGCTGGATGTTGAGCGTGCACCAATCCACAGCACGTCCAGTCCGGCATTTAGTGCTTCCTCTGTATGTGCAGCGTTGGCAACTTCCGTCCCGACCATCAGTCGTGTTTCTCGTTTCACTAACTTTAGCCATTCCAGCGCAATGCTTCCCATCCCTTCAAAACATCCGGGTCTGGTACGTGGTTTCCACACACCGCCTCTAAACACGTGTACTCTCCTGTCCTTTTCCAACTCTCGTGCCGTATTAATCACTTGTTCTTCGTTTTCCAGACTACAAGGTCCGGCAATCAGCAATGGGTATTCCGTATCTGGCAACCACGCACTAATTGGCAGCAAATCTAATTCTAAAGTCATTTGTTGTATAATTTAATAATTTTCTCTTCATTTTTAATCATATCCGAGGCATCCCCGTCCAGTACGTCCCTTATGGTAGAGGCATCGGTAATAATATCACTCAATTTCTTATAATCATTATTGTCTAGTACGGATTTAAACTCTGCTAGGAGGTTTAAATACTTGCCGAGAGCTTCGGAGACATACTTTCTATTTTGCTCAAAGATTGGCACCCACATCGATGCTGTTGTTTTTGCCAGACGAGCTGCCGAACGAAATCCCCCACTGGCGAGGTCGACTATCACCTTTCGTTCTTCGTTGTTCAGCACCGCATTAGCAAGGATATATGCAAGAGCGTGAGGCAAATGAGACACGTACGCTGTGGTATGGTCTTGTTCGTCGGCCGACATATAAGCAATTTTGCATCCTATTCCCCCGTATATTTTTTCTACGAGAGCAAGATGTTGCGGGGCGGTCGATTCGTGGTCGCAGATGATGGCAATTTTGTCCACAAACAGATTTTCTATCGCAGCCGATGGTCCGGAGTTTTCGGTTCCCGACATTGGGTGCGTTGCGACATAATTCTTTCTCTTGCCATGCTTAGCAAGAGCCTTACAGATTTCAGATTTTGTAGAGCCGACATCCATGACTGTAGTGTTGGCGTCAACGAAATCGAGTATTGACGGGAGAATTTTCATTGTGACATCAACGGGAGTTGATACAATGACCAGGTCTGCCTCTGTTAAGGCATTTTCCAAAGACATTATTTGGTCGACAATTTTCAATTCTTCTGCCATTTTGCAGTGCTTGTCATTCACGTCGACTCCAATAAGGTGACTTATGCGCATAGTATTACGAATATCCTTCGCCAAGGAGCAGCCTATCAATCCGAGTCCTACTATTGTTACTATCATTATATATTATTCAAGATGTTAAACCAAAAACAAAAGCCTCACTTTTGGTGAGGCTTCAATATCTTAAAACAAGACACAGAATATCGGCTCACCTTTCATCAAAGTAAGTCCAATAAAAATAAAACAATGCCTTGTCAAACTTCATTATCATCAGATATAAATTATATTTGAGGCAAATGTAAGAAATTATTGCGAGAAGCAAGCAAAAACTTTCATTTTTTTTTAGAATGGGTAGCCTATTCCAAAATTCAGATGGAAGTCGCTAGCTTTGAGTCTACGGTTAAAAGGAATCCAGTTTATATCATCGGCAGCACTAGGATTATGTACTTTCATTCCTAAGTCGAACCTCAACAAGAAATAATTAAAATTGAATCTCAGTCCCGTACCTACACCAAAAGCAATCTGTTTATAGAAATTATTGAATTTAAATTTTGCATCTGGTTCGTCGGTCAATGTCCATATATTTCCGGCATCAGCAAAAAAGCAAGCTTCAAAAATGCTAAATAGTTTAAATCGGTACTCTGCATTACCCTCTATAATAACATCACCGGCAGCATTAGGATATAAGTTGCTATAATATTTGGTAGAGCCGGGTCCCAAGGTTCTGATCCCCCATGCACGGAGGCTGTTAGAGCCTCCATTATAAAAACGTTCGACAAAGGGCATAACGCTACTATTGCCGTAAGCATAGCCCACTCCACCCAAAACCCTGAATGCCAGTCGGTTTTTATCATTAATTCGTATTCCTATTCCCATTTCAATATACGTTTTAACGAATTGCGAGAACTGCACTTTAAACACTGAATAATAATCCTCATTTGTAGTTGAGTCTATACTTTTAGGGGCATCGAATAAATTTGCCAGTCCGTTCAGGGAGTTGCCTGCCACCTTAACACTCAGTCTCAGGTATTTATATTTCAGATCGTTCAATGACGACTCTCTAATGCTGAATATATATGACGAACCCAAAATAAACTGGTCTGAGAAACTACTCTTAACATACTCATCTTCAATACTTGCAATAAAAAACTCATCTATTTCTTTTAGGTCTACGAAGTTCACGTCCACAATATTCAGGAGATGATTTCTTTTTTGTTTTGATGTCCATTGATATCCCATTGCCATCTGCACGATTGAGCGCGTGTACTCTATACGTGAATAGTAGTTATAACTAAGGTCAAACTTTGTGTAAGGCAGCTTATTGTCGACAAATCTACGTGGGCTGAGGGGTCCTAAAAATCTGGGTATCGTCAGGGATGTGGACACGAGGTATTCCCATGCTCTATATGGATGTTCTTCGTTGCCGAGAGCTTTTATTTGGTTTTCTCTCGACACCTTCATCTCGGATTCAAACAGGTCCGCACGTCTGAAAATATTTCTGTGTTGGTATTTAGTATTGACTCCCACGCCGATGTTTCCCACTTGATTACTACCTTTCAGCTCTATCATCACACTTTGCTGTTGAACGGGTTGCAAGACGACGCTTGTGTTGAGCACATGGTTTACAGAATCTACAATTCTATTACTGACACTTATCGCATTAAAATTATTAGACGCATTAAAGGCTCTATATATTCTGTCGGTATTTGACACTCTATAAATAGAATCCATACCTTTTGCCAGCATCTTATGTAGGAATTTTGGTTTATAGCGCAGCGGTTCTCTATAATATATATTTACACCTCGATATTTCAGGGTATCTATTTTTCGTGTATCGGTGGTTTGTGCATCATTATTTTTCTTTTTTTTCCTGACAGCAGGGTCTCTCAGGTATATATTGTATACACTTGTTTTATAGACATCATGTTTTATTCGGATACTATCCTCTGTTTCAGGGGTTTCGATTACGAATGTCAGGTCTACCCCCTTGTCTTTATGTAGCGTATCGGCAATAAAGAACATATAGTCTTCGGTAAACTTGTAGTAACCTTCATTTCGATACAGCTTACTTATTCTGTCAATGTCCTTTTCCATTTCGGTAGCATCAAAAACGCTTCCTTTATATATCGACAAAGCACTTCTGTTTTCGTCAAAGATTTTAGCCATAGTACTGTCTTTCACATCGATGGTAAGATTTTCCACTTTTGTAGGTTCTCCTGTTTTGACATCGATAGAGAGACATGCCTTTTGCGACGAGGAGTCTTGTTCTACCTCACTACTTACAGAGGAGTGATAGTAGCCACGATTTTGCATATACACTCTAATTAGATCCTCAGTTCCTGACAGTGCGGAGGGATTATATATTGCGGGAGCTTCGCCGGTATTTTTTAACCATCCTGTTTCTTTTTTTCGTGACGACAAATTATAAAGCCATAGATGAAACTTAAATATTCCAAGAATCTTAGTGTTTGCTTTTGTATTTATAGATGCCTTTAAATCGGCGACATCAATCTTCTTATTATCAACTCTAACATCCACTTTTTTCAAAAGATACTCATCTTCCGGCACGTACTTGGTAACAGCGCATGATGACAGCACCAACAAGAGAATAAGTCCTATTGAGAGCAGATAAAAGTATGTACTTATTTTTGGAATCAATCTTTATCACTAATTTTACGCAAATATAATCCAAAAGATTGCGTATGTCTAACACATTAAGTAAAAACTTAGCAAAGCTAATCAAAAGTTTAGACACCAAGAAAGGTCGGACAAAGAATGGGCTATTTCTGGCAGAAGGACTTAAGCTTGTATCAGATATGCTAAAATCAGACTTTGAGCTTTTCAAATTAGTTACAACAGAGGAGCTTGCCGACAAATTTAATGTATCGGGCGACAAACTTGCTATAGACAGTGCCGAGAACATAAAAAAAGCTTCACTACAAAAAACACCACAGAACACCCTTGCACTTTTCAGACTTCCCGAGCAGCCCTCCAATCTCAATCTCAACCTCAACCTCAACACCTTACTCATCTGCCTCGACGGCTTGCAAGATCCGGGCAATTTGGGAACAATCGTAAGAACGTGTTCATGGTATGGCATCAATAATATTATCTGCTCAAAAGACACTGCCGACATTTACAACCCGAAGGCAATGCAGGCAAGCATGGGAGGTCTACGTAACGTAAAGGTTCACTACTGCGATTTAACGACATTTCTAACTCGCTGCAAGGCATCAGGAGTATCGATAATAGCAACGCATACAGAGGGCAAGTCCCTAGACGATACAATCCTTTCTGCGTCAAGCATTTTGATATTAGGCAACGAGGGGAAAGGGGTCTCGGAGGAAATAATGGCACTTGCAGACACTAAGGTGGGTTTACCCTCGTTCCATGGAGGTTGTGGGGCAGAATCCTTAAACGTGTCTATTGCCAACGCCATATTCTGCCATGAATATAGGAGAAATAATAAAACTACCATGCAGTAGGCTTTAAGCTATATGCGATTTAATTATGAATGGTGAATTATTAATGATTAATGAAACAGCAAAAGCATACAGCCTAGAGCTTATTGCAAAATTATAAACAGATGAGAATAAAAAATATAATATTTGATTTGGGAGGTATACTCTTGGAGTTATATCCCGAACGTACAATCGCCGAATTTGAGCACTTGGGCATTTCACGAAAGATAGGGTCGAAGGCACATAGCTATAGCGACCAAGTGTTTACTGACTTTGAAAGGGGAAAAATAAGTGCAGAAGAATTTATATTTCAAATAAAGGAAATCAGCGACAAGACCCTAAGTAAGGAGCAGATTATAAATGCATGGAATGCCATGCTGCATGATTTCCCACAGGCGCATGTCAATCTTCTTCAACAGCTTAGAAATCAAGGCTATAATCTATATTTATTAAGCAACACCAACGAGTTGCACGTAAATGCCTTTGAATCTTTATTTTACAACAAGTTCTCTTTCGACATTAAAACACTGTTTGACAAGGCATTATACTCCAATGAGATTGGACATAGGAAGCCCCACAAAGAGACTTTCCAAGCCGTTCTGCACATTTTGGATATATTGCCGCATGATACCCTTATGATAGATGACTCATTGGCAAACATCGAGGGAGCCAAAGCAGCAGGACTAGAGACTCTGTATATTGAAACGAACAATGACATTCTCGATGCACTCAGGAACAAAGACATTAACTTTTAAAACAATAAATATGAAAACTACAAACGTACCATTTATAGAGAATATAAATGATTTGGACAAACAGGGCAACCTCATCGTTGTGGACACTCTTAATTGGAAAGAGTTTCCTTACAAGCCGGATGTAAAATTCAAGATTGCACATACAAGCAAGAGTATCTGCATCAAGTTTGAGGTAGAAGAGAAGCATGTTCGAGGGCAGGAAATGCAGGACAACGGCAGCGTATATAAAGACAGTTGTGTGGAGTTTTTCATCTCTCCCGATGGCAATGAGTATTACTACAACTTTGAGTTCAACTGTATTGGTACTCCCCATGTCGGCTACGGGCCGGGCAGGTCGAACCGCAAGCTCATTTCTTCCGACAGACTTCGGCAACTGACAATTAAAACCTCCCTTCCTCACCAAGCCATTGACAACAAGTCTAATCCACAGGCGTGGGAGTTGTCGGTTGACATACCTATTTCATTCTTCGAGGAGCATAAATTCAATACCTTATCAGGCAAGACTTCTAGTTGCAACATTTACAAATGCGGCGATGAAACAGAGACTCCACATTTTCTATCGTGGAATCCAATTACAACGGAAAGTCCCGATTTTCACCGACCTGAGTTTTTTGGCACTATTGTCTTCGACTAAGCATTACAGAAAAAGCCCCGACTGTTTTGGGATGGTCGGAGCTTTTTGAAAGTTTGTAATAGTTTCTTAGTGCAAAGATAGTCTATACAAGCACATCTGTCAATCATAAGATATTATGAAATTACAGACCTTTTACTTTTATTCCAGTTTTGTAATTTGAGTAATGTATGTACATATAGTTTTCCATCCACAACACAACGGGTTTATGGTCTTTAGGCATATTTCTCACCACAAAAGGACGCACATTGTCGTACTTTGAATCGTGAGTAATTTGCTCCTCATTCCATTTATCACCGTTCTTAGTGTACTTAAAAATTTCAAACCGATCTTCAACCGGACGGGACAAGTACAACTCGTTCAGATTGTTATGGTCAAGAATTATTCCTCCTGAATAGTGAGGTTCAGGATTTCGTTTTGCTTTAGTTCTCTCGGGGTCTCTAGGAAAATCCTGTCCTCCTGGGGCAACTTTAGAGTGCAGCCACTCCTTGCCGTTCCAAGTTCCGTAGAAATACTCATGTTTTGTTTCTTCGGGAAGACGAGTATATACAATTGAAGGATTATTTTTATCGTCGATAGCTATATCCCAAATCCATGCACGTGTATTCCCCTTATATCCATCGTACGCTCTAGGGACAAGATGCTGATTAATAGGCAAATCGTTCATAGAGACTTTAAAGTTCCCTGAGGCATCGCTCCAAAGACCTTTTTCATATTTCAGATAATAAATGGAGTTGTATGCTTCATCGCGAGGATGTCCATCGGTAAATGCCAGATGGATTGTAGATTTTCCGTCGGACACTACTTTCGTATACGGGCGATTGTAGTTGTTTGCCTCTGGTTTTGCGACTACGGTTACAGGGTCAGACCACGACTTTCCTAAATCGTCGGAATATAGAAAAGTGGGTTTCCATGTCTTCCCACCTCTGTAAAACAGATATATTCTGTTATTTTCTTCCGACAGCATCACCGGGTTTGAATAGCACAACTGACTACCCAAATCTAAGAAAGTAACATCGTCGAATGCTGAAATATCCTCAGCTTTCTTCGATGTAGTGTAATACATGCCACCGTTGTGGCGAGTAAAGAAAGTCATCAATCTTCCATCGGGCAAGAATAGGATTGATGGGTCAACATGGTCGTCACGTTGAAATTTTTCTTTTATAATTGTCGACGATTGCTTTTTGGTTTTCAAATCGTACATTCCGATGGTAATATTTCCCTCGCTATCCACCCATCCGGTGTATATAGCCTCCTTAGCACCTTTATGATATACCGAACGAGGGTCTGAGAACCAACACCACGCTCCGTCTTCCACAAAAGTTTTGTATTCATCTTGTGCCACAGAAACAAAGGCACAAGAAAGAATCGACAGTACAAATAATAGTTTGTTTCGCATTTTCTATTGATATTTAATTAGCAGTAATCTGTTTCAATCTTATAAGAGCCTCAAGGTAATAATAATCTGCATATATTATTGGAATATTCACCTCGCTATTTCCGGGGAAAGAGCCCGTAGAGCTATTAAGCAGGAGGTTTGGTTGTTGGTCGGTATTGCTGTTCATATACTTTTCAGTAATATTTTTCAGTATTGTTGTAGCTGTCGACACAAAAGTTTCTTTTTGTTCTGGCACGTACTCGGCGAGTTCCAATAATGCAGAGGCAACAAGTGCAGATGCTGATACATCTCTGGGAGTATTAGGTTCTGCTTTTACATCGAAATCCCAAAAAGCTATAAGGTCTTCGGGCAGATTAGGATGCTTTAGGTAGAAATCTTTAATCTTGAGGGCTTGGTTAAGGTATTTCTTATCCTTAGTATATCTATAACACATTGCGTATCCGTACATTCCCCATGCCTGACCTCGCGCCCATGCCGATTCGTCGCTTAGTCCTTGGTGAGTTTGTTTCAGACGAGCTTCACCTGTAATAGTGTCATAATCAACCACATGATAAGATGAGTTATCACTTCTAAAATGATTGGCGAGGGTTTTGTCGGCGTGTGCTATTGCGGCAGTCTTATATTTATTGTCGCCTGTCATTTTTGTAGCTTCAAACAACAACTCTAGGTTCATCATATTATCAATGATAACGGGATATTGCCATTTATCTTGATTAAAATCCCACGATCTTATCAAGCCCATTTTCTCGCTATATCTAGTCATCAGGGTATTAGCAGCCGTAATAACTCCATCTTTATAATACTCGTCACCGGTAAGTCTGTAAGCATTCCCAAAAGAGCAGTAGACCCTAAAGCCTACATCGTGGTTTCCACGATAATGTAATGCTTTCTCAAGAGCATGTGTTGTCGAATCGGCAGCCGACTTAATAAAGTCGTTTTTAGAATATTCGTAGAGATACCAAAGACAGCCGGGATAAAATCCTGAGGTCCAATCTTCGGGCACTACAAACTGGACGATTCCATTTTTTGTACAACGCGCAGAAGGTTTCCCTTCGGGCTTATCCATCTTAATAAGGGGCATATACTCCTTCACTGATTTCTCCAATGCTGTATCGGCAGAAAATTCAGTTTCACTTTTTCCGCAGGCTGCCAAAAGCAAAGCCAAACAGGAGAGTGTTATAACTAATTTATTCATTCTACAAGTCATTTATAATGGTTTATTTATTTCATTTCGCTTAATCTCACTAGAGCTTCCAAGAAATAGTAGTCAGCATAAATAATAGGAGTATTGATCTCGCTTCTGTGTGGCACTGAGCCTGTTGAGCTGTTTAGCAGGAGGTTAGGATGCTTGTCGGAGTTGTCGTTCATATAATTATCGGCAATGCTCTTCAATATTTTAGATGCCGAAGCAATAAGCTCCTTTTTCTGCTGAGGCACATACTCTGCAAGTTCCACCAATGCCGATGCAACAATTGCCGAAGCAGACACATCTCTAGGGAGATTTGGGTCGCCATTTACATCGAAGTCCCAATATGGCACTAAATCTTTGGGGAGCTTAGGATGATTAAGATAGAAATCTTTTATTTTAAGTGCTTGGTCTAGGTATTTTTTATCTTTTGTATATCTGTAACACACTGTGTATCCGTACAATCCCCACGCCTGTCCACGCGCCCACGCCGACTCATCTTTAAGACCTTGATGAGTTTGACGATGTCTTACCGCTCCTGTTTCGGGATCGTAGTCCACAACATGATATGATGAATTGTCGGCTCTAAAATGATTTGCTAGCGTAATATCGGCATGCGATACGGCAGCATTCCAGTATGTT
This sequence comes from Bacteroidales bacterium, assembly GCA_047972135.1. Classification (GTDB taxonomy): domain Bacteria; phylum Bacteroidota; class Bacteroidia; order Bacteroidales; family Prolixibacteraceae; genus JBKEAJ01. The sequence goes on from JBKEAJ010000016.1 coordinate 10,986, forward strand.
TTGTCGCCACTAATTTTGGTAGCTTCAAAAAGCAGCTCTAGGTTCATCATATTGTCGATAATAACCGGATAAGTCCAGTCTTTCTTTGGATTAGGATTCCATGACATGATAAGACCGATTTTATCGCTATATCTAGTCATCAATGTTTTTGCGGCAGTAACAATTCCGTCTTTGTAATAATCTTCGCCTGTCAGTTTGTAAGCATTCCCAAACGAGCAATAAGCTCTAAATCCCACATCGTGATTTCCGCCGTAAGTTGTAACCCCCTCTATTGCTTTTGTAGACTTTACGGCTTCCTCTTTTATTTTATTGTCTTTAGAATACTCATACAGATACCAAAGGCAACCAGGATAGAAGCCAGATGTCCAATCTTGGAATCCTACACACACAACATTCCCATCGTAATAAGTCCATCTTGCAGAAGGTTTCCCCTCGGGTTTTTCCATCTTAATAAGAGGCATATACTCCTCAAGCGACTTTTTAAGGGTTTCATTTGCATTAAAATCACCCTGAGCAAATAAGATAACTTGCACACTCGCAAACAAAACAGTAAAAAAACATTTTCTCATGATACTTTATGATTTATGATATTTATTATTTCAAACAGTTCGCTTAACTCCATATTAACCGCACACAAATATACACTTAATCTACGAAATATCAAGCAAAAACATAGATTTAGTAATAGAATCAATAAATTGCATACAGGTTTAAGACAAAGAATACATATCTTTGCAGGAGGACACAAGAACAAGACATCATGACCATGCAAAGAAATATAGATACGCTTTTATCAAGAGCCTTAAAGAAAGAAGAATTCAACAAGGCTGAGGCATTGTTATTATACGAGCAGGCAGACTTAAACTCTCTAATGAGCGTTGCCAACGAGCTAAGGTTTGGTCTGCACCCCGACAATCATGTTGGCTGGATAATAGACAGAAACGTCAATATTACCAATGTCTGCATATCGGGTTGTAAATTCTGCAATTTCCATTGCAAGCACAGCGAAAAGGACAAGAGCTACACCACCACCGAGGAACAATACCATCAAAAGATTAGAGAAACCATAGAACACGGTGGCGAGCAGATTTTGCTACAAGGCGGCATGCATCCTAAGTATGGCATAGAGTTTTATGAAGATTTGTTTCGTTCAATAAAAAGGGACTATCCAAATGTCAAGCTCCATGCTCTAGGACCTCCGGAAGTTGCCTTTATTGCAAAGAAATCGCGTTTGAATTACCGCGACACTCTATTGAGATTGATTGAAGCGGGACTTAGCTCACTTCCGGGAGCGGGAGCAGAGATACTCGACAATAGTATCCGCAAGGAGCTGTCTCCTGGTAAATGCTCTGCCGACGAGTGGCTGGCAGTGATGAGGGATGCTCATAAGCTGGGCATGGTAACATCGGCAACAATGATGTTTGGGCATATTGAGACAATGGGACACAGAATAGAGCATTTGATAAAACTTAGAGAATTACAAAAGGAAAAGCCCGACGATGCTCCAGGTTTTGTAACCTTTGTGCCATGGACTGTTGCAAGCGAAGGCACAAAATTGGAGGAAGATTATAGTCTTGATGCCGTGTCGTCTATGGATTATCTACGTTTGATAGCTATCAGCCGAATAGTGCTGACCAACATCCCCAACATTCAGGCATCGTGGTTAACGGTTGGCATGAGCTGTGCGCAGTTAGCACTACACGGTGGAGCCAATGATTTAGGGTCTATAATGATAGAGGAGAATGTATTATCGTCGGCAGGTAGTCATAATACGGCAGGGAAATCTCTTATGCAGCATTCCATACGAGCTGCGGGCTTCACTCCGGTATTGAGAAACCAAGCCTATGAGGAGGTAAATATATGAAGAGGTAGATATTTAGGTCTATCCATACAAAAAGCATCCTCCTCGCAAGAGAAAGATGCTTGTTTTCATACTGAATTTTCAAAAAGTGTTTACCCTCTATATCAAGCAATCCTATTGATTTGGATTGCCAACTTAGATTTCAAATTATTTGCCTTCTTTTTATGAATGACATTACGTTTTGCAAGCTTGTCAATCAATGATACCACTTTCGGGTACAATGATTGCGCCTCAGACTTATCTTCGGTTTGACGCAATTTTTTTATTGCATTTCTAGTTGTTACAGCGTAATATCTATTGTGAAGACGTTTTCTTTCGTTGCGTCTTATTCTTTTTATTGCCGACTTATGATTTGCCATTTTACAAAAATCTTATTTGTTTTTAAAGTAGCCCGTAGGGGATTCGAACCCCTGCTACCAGGATGAAAACCTGGCGTCCTAACCCCTAGACGAACGGGCCATAGCCATCTGCAAACATCTAGTGTTATTCACTAGTTTAGTTTTGCGTTTGCAAAGTAAATACATATTTCCGAGAACCACAAATCTTTTCGCTTGTTTTTTTTGCTCAAGAGTGATTTCATCTGTTTATATTTTTGCAATAAGCTGTAAGCTATAGGCTTTATTCCATATAACAGTCTACGGCGTAGCTTTGTAATATCGTAGTATCTACATTTTATCGTCATTGTGAGCGTAGCGTGGCAATCTGTACTTCGTTGCAGGAGATTGCTTCGTCGCCAGCTCCTCGCAATGACGTTCGTTTATTCAGCGGCATCATTTGCCATTAAATTACTTATAGCCTAAAGCGTACGGCATACAGCATTTTAAACCTTAAACGATTAAACAATTAAACAATGTATTTTTCATTAATCATTTACAATTAAAAAAGGCTTGTTTCATGGGGCTTTCTATGCTGCTACAAAGAACATATAGCTGAATATTATTGCGGCAATCACTCCTACAAAATCGGCAAATAGCCCGCATGTTACTGCATATCGAGTATTTCTAATGCCGACAGAGCCAAAATACAGTGCTACGATATAAAGCGTTGTGTCTGTTGCCCCTTGCACGCATGACGCCACGAATGCAGGGAAAGAATTAACACCATAATTATTCATTGTTTCTACCATCAGTCCCCTTGCACCCGAGCCACTCAACGGTTTCATCAGAGCAGTAGGCAAAGCAGGAATAAAATCAGTATTAACACCACACAATCCTATAAGATATGCCATAGCTTGCTCGACATACAGCATAGCGCCCGAAGCCCTAAAGATTCCTATTGCCACGAGCATTGCCACGAGATATGGTATAATCTTCACCGAGGTTTTAAAGCCGTCTTTTGCTCCTTCGATAAAAGTGTCGAAGATATTAATCCTTTTAGAAAGAGCTACACCCAAGAACAGCGCTATTATACCTATAATAATAATTGCCCCCACGGCTTTACTAGCATCACCCATTTCGTTTGAGGGTAGACTGAACAGCCACCACATTAATGCATATACGGCAGAAAACAGTATTGCTGCAAATATTAGGAATTGTATTCTAAACAGCTTTATTTTTTGTATGACGGCAGTGAGAATCACTCCTGCGACAGTAGAGCAAAGAGTTGCCAGTAAGATAGGCACAAAAACATTTGCTGGCGATGCCACCCCCATTTGAGCTCTAATAGCTATTACCGACATAGGTACGATGGTGAGACCGGAGGTATTAAGCACCAAAAACATTATCTCAGCATTCGAAGCTTTTTTCTTATCGGGGTTAATTTTCTGCAACTCCTCCATAGCACTCAGACCAAGTGGAGTAGCTGCGTTATCGAGTCCAAGCATATTAGCGGAGAAGTTCATCATCATTTTCCCCATAGCCGGATTATCTTTAGGCACTTCGGGAAAGAGCTTCGACATTACGGGAGAAATAAGTTTAGAGAAGATACTTATGGTTCCTCCTTTTTCGCCAACTTTCAATATTCCGGACCAGAGAGTAAGAATGCCCGTCAAGCCTAGAGCAATGGTAAAGCCTGTCCCCGCATTGGTGAACAAAGAATCGCTTATATCATTAAACAGTGTATAATCTCCGGTACAGACAAATGTTATGGCAGCGACAAGAAATCCTACCAAAATCAGACCAACCCATATATAATTAAGAACCATAGAACTATATTTCAATTTTCACGTTCAAAGTTAAGATATTAATTGACTATTTGATGTATCGAGCGAAAAAAAGCCGCTCAACAAATGCCGAGCGACTTCTAATCATAAATATATTATCAAACAAAATTAATCAGTCATATTACCTGTAATTCTAACATTAGAAATAGGTCTTTTGGGGTCGTTTTGAATAATCGACACAACGAAACTCTTTCTTCCTGCATTTCCCGACAATTTCATATCGACAACAACTTTCCCTGTGTGCCCTGATTTTATTGGTTTTGAAGGAGCTGTTACAGTCAGTTCTTCATTTCCCGAAGACGCTTGTCTTATAATCAGTGGCGATTTGCCTTCATTTTTCACAGAAAATTCGTACTGTTTTTCTGTACCTTTGGCGAGCGAGCCGAAGTTCACTACATAAGGGTCTAATATTGCCACGGGCGCATTTATAAGTTCTTTTTCGGAAAGTCCGCTAAAATCTTCTTCTATGGTAGCCGACAAGGTAAAAGGGACTTCTTTGCCGTTCACTTTCACATTTACGGGTTCTGTTATACTTCCATACACTCCTTTAGCTTTAGGGTCGAAAGTAAACTCTATTGAACTTTTAGCTTGAGGTTCCAGAGTAGTATTTTCCATTTTTGCGCTAATATATGATGGCAATGCACTAAAGTCGACTTTAACAGCTGCATTCGTAGCATTCGCCACTTCCACGGTTTTGGTATTTGGAGCAGAATCTTTAATTCTTCCAAAGGCAATTTGGTCGGTTTTCACGCTCATATTGCCCACATATCTGGGATAAAGCTCCTTGATAGTTTTTTCGCGTGGTGTTACGGTTCCATTTATTTTCAGAACGACCTGAGGATTAGAGGCATTAGAGCCAACAGTAATAGTTTTTCTAAATGAACCTGGTCTATTGCTTGTACTATATCTCACTTCTATATTTCCGCTTGCACCTGGAGCTATTGGTTCTCTGTTCCATTTGGGAGTGGTACATCCACAACTTGCTCTTACACTGTTAAGTATCAGCGGAGCAGTGCCTGTATTTTTAAATGTAAAATTATGAACAGCGTATTTCACCTCTTCTTTAATAGTTCCGAAATCGTGCGACAGATTTTCGAACGCTATTGTGGCTTTCCCGGTATTCGAGTCTTGAGCATTTCCGCTTGAGATTCCAAGCAAAAGAGAGCAGACCAAAAATAAAAGATTTTTTTTCATTTGTTTTTTCATTTATAAGACAAAGATGTGTGGTACAGCCCGACACTCTTGTCACTATTTACTTTATTTATCGGTACAAAAGTAGTGTTTAAGACTGCTCTCAATGTAAATAGTTTTTCAAAAAATGTAAATCAAATGTAAACGCTTCATTTACCACTCAGAATATCCTCATATTCAGAGCTTTCCATAATTTCCAAAGCTCTATTAACTGCTTTATCGTCAACATTATACACTCTGCTAAAATATTGAGGTCCATACAAACTTCTTGCTAACACAGCTTTCATAGCTTTTTTCATGTATGGATTAATAAATACTTCGCTCATGTGGTTTCTTTCAAGTCCGTCGTCGGCAGCTTTTTGATATATTGCATTTATATCGGCATCCGAGAACTGGAAAGCACTAAGAAAACTATCGAAAGAGGAGTATTTTTGTTTAATGGAGCTTCTGTGTGAGTCTGCGTATTCCAATACGGTTGGGACTAACAAGTTTTTAGCAAGGACTTTATTCATGTACACCATATGAGATGAAGTGTCTATTGGGACAAAAACATCAGGAATAATTCCACCGCCACCATACACTTTTCTTTGATATTTGATAGTCAGATATTGCTGAGTCGAATCGATATGTATGCTATCTTTTGAATAAACTTCCCCGTGTTTAAATCTCTCGACATACTCCTCTCTGTAGTTTTGTACTCCACCGTCATAAGGTTTTTGAATACATCGACCACTTGGGGTATAATAATGCGAGGTTGTAAGTCTGATTACAGATCCATCTGGCAGGTTAAAGGGTTGTTGTACTAGTCCTTTTCCGAAGGTACGACGACCGACGAGCAGTCCTCTGTCCCAATCTTGAACTGCCCCTGACACAATTTCGCTTGCCGAAGCGGAGTTTTCGTCCACAAGAATAATCAGCCGTCCGTCCATAAAGTCCTCAACGCCCGAAGCTCTATACTCTTTGCGCGGGCTGTGCAGCCCCTCAGTATATACCACCATATTATTTCTATCCAGAAAGTGGTCTGCCATATTGAAAGCTGCGTGTAAATATCCGCCGCCATTTCCTCTAAGGTCTATAATTAAATTTTTCGCGCCGTCTTCCTTAAGGCTTCGTATTCCTTTTTCAAATTCTTTTTCGGTTGTAGCAGCAAACCTATTAACCTTAATATATCCTGTTTTTTTGCTGAGTTTATAGTATGTATCTACACTATATATAGGTATCTTTCCGCGAATAACGACAAAGTCGGTTATCTGTTTTTTTCTAAGCACTTTCAGCTCGACTTTAGTGCCTTTCTTACCACGCAGCAGCTTGAACACATCGCTATTTTTCAGACCGACACTTGCTATATTCTCACCGTCCACCGCTATTATCCTGTCGCCCGACATTATCCCGACTTCCTCGCAAGGACCTCCGGCAATAGCATTTACCACATACAGTGTATCTTCGAGAATATCAAAGGAAATGCCAACTCCTTCAAATTCACCTTCGAGAGGTTCGTTCATTTTTTTAACCTCGTCGGCAGTAATATATGCTGAATGAGGGTCTAGCTCCGACAGCATCTTTACAATTGCATCCTCCGTAAGCTTTGGAAAATCTACGGTATCCACATAATATCCTTGTAACAAAGAAAGTACATACAGGAGTTTCTGTTTACTCTGCCGGCTGTCGTTGTTTGCTGTTTGAGCCCTAATAAATGCCGTTGACGCAAAGACAATACAGCAAGATATCAACAGGGGTTTAAAAAATCGTTTCATTGTATATCAAATTTCATTTTACTCTATTCCCACTCTATTGTTGCCGGTGGTTTAGAGCTAATATCGTAGGCTACTCTATTAACGCCCTTTACATTATTAATAATTTCGTTCGACACCTCAGCCAAGAAATCGTAGGGTAGATGCACCCAGTCGGCAGTCATTCCGTCGGTTGATGTAACGGCACGCAATGCCACGGTGAACTCGTAGGTACGTTCGTCGCCCATAACACCTACCGACTGCACTGGCAACAACATAGCACCTGCCTGCCACACTTCGTCATATAGATTATGTTTTTTCAGAGCATCGATATAAATTTTGTCGGCATCTTGCAAAATACCTACTTTCTCGGCACTTACCTCTCCGAGTACTCTTATGCCCAATCCAGGACCAGGGAATGGGTGTCTGTCGATAAGCTCGTTTTTGATGCCAAGAGCCTTCCCTATTCTTCTTACTTCGTCTTTAAAAAGGAGTTTCAGAGGCTCCACTACTTTAAGATTCATTTTTTCGGGCAGTCCTCCCACATTGTGGTGCGATTTTATAGTTGCTGAAGGACCATTCACCGACACCGACTCGATAATATCGGGATAAATCGTACCTTGTCCCAGCCACTTTACATTTTTTATTTTATGAGCCTCAATATCAAAGACTTCTATAAAATTCTTACCAATACTTTTACGTTTAGCTTCGGGGTCGGACACTCCTTTCAGGTCATTCAAGAATTTATCGGAAGCATCAATGCCCATTACGTTTAGATGTAAATCGGAATAAGTGTGCATGACCTCGTCAAATTCATTCTTACGCAGGAGTCCGTTATTTACAAAAATACACACTAGCTTATCGCCAATCGCATGATGCAGGAGCACTGCGGCAACCGTGGAGTCTACCCCACCCGACAAGCCCATAACCACTTTGTCGTCGCCGACTTGTTCCTTAAGCTCTTTCACGGTGGTTTCAATGAAAGATGCAGGAGTCCAATCGGCACTACAGCCACAAATATCTATTACAAAATTCTTTAGAATTTGGATACCATCGGTTGAGTGATAAACCTCAGGGTGAAACTGAATTCCCCATGTTTGCTCGTCTTCAAAAGCAAAAGCAGCGTTATCGATAGACTCCGTTCCTGCAATATTAATACAATTTAGGGGCAGTTCAAGAATAGTATCTGCATGCGACATCCATACTTGCGATCCGTTCTGCACATTTTTAAACAGAGGCGATTGGGTATTTATATTCGCCAATTTAGCTCTGCCGTATTCTCTCGACGAGGCAGCTCCAACTTTACCGCCAAAATTATGAGCCAGATACTGAGCTCCGAAGCATACTCCCAGCAAGGGATATTTAGTTTTTATCTCCGACAAATCAGGCTTTGGAGCATCGGGCTTTGTTACTGAAAAAGGGCTTCCGGAGAGAATTACGCCTTTAACATTTTCATCTAAATCCGGATAGTTGTTGTAGGGATGAATTTCGCAGTAAACATTAAGTTCTCTGACTTTTCGTCCAATGAGTTGAGTGTATTGGGAGCCAAAGTCAAGGATAATAATTTTCTCAGACATCTATCTTAAAAGTTTTTTTAATGAACTGCAAATATACAAACAATATTTAGCTATTTTGGTGTGAATATATTGACTCAATAATATCTGAATATTTTTTTGATATATATTTACGTCTCAACTTCAATGTTGGCGACAGTTCACCCGACACCAGATTCCATGTATCGGGAATAACTTTGATTTTACGTAATTGCTCAAAAGGAGCAAGGGTTTTATTCACTCTATTTACTTCCCGCTGAATTACCTTTTGAACCTCAGGAAGTTCAACAAGTTCCTTATCGTCATTGAATTTCAGTCTTCGTTTTTTGCACCAATCGCGCAAGAATTCCAGATTCGGAGAAATAATGGCACTGGCAAATTTCTCGTCAGCACCTATAACCATAGCCTGCTCAATGAAGAAAGACTCTTTAAGTTTGTTTTCTATTACTTGTGGCGCAATATACTTTCCACCGGAGAGTTTAAACATTTCTTTTTTTCTATCGGTAATTCTCAGATACAATCCATCTTCAAAATAGCCGATGTCTCCGGTGTGTAGCCACCCGTCCTCGTCGATTACCGAAGTTGTTGCTTTAGGGTCTTTGTAGTACCCTTTCATCACACATTTACCACGAGTAAGTATTTCGCCGTCGTCGGCAATTTTCACTTCTATTCCGGGCAGTGCGGGTCCCACTGTTCCAACCTTTGCCATTTTTTGTACTGGGTTGTTGACAGCAATTACGGGAGCTGTTTCGGTCATTCCGTATCCTTCGACACAGAATATACCTGCCACACCAAAGGCTCTCGCTATTCTCGGCTGTATTGCCGCACCGCCCGATACTACAATCAATCTTTTTCCTGTCAGAGCAGCTCTCCACTTAGAGAACACGAGTCTATCGGCAATATTTCGACGCAGTCGATACCACAACGAGCCTTTTTGGAAATGCTCATACTCGTTCGACAGTTTTACAGCCCAGAAAAACACTGACTTTTGTATGCCCGAGAGTTCGTATCCCTTGCTTATGATAGTATCGTATATTTTTTCCAGCAGTCGAGGGACAGAGCAGAAGATATCGGGTTTTATGGTTTTTACGTCACCGACAATCTCCCCTAAATTAGCAATATAATACACTCCTATCCCTTTGTACATATAATGGTAGTTGATAGTCCGCTCATATATATGACACAGAGGGAGGAAGCTCACCGCCTTATGTGTTTCATTACAAGGATGATGCTTATAAAAATTCAAGAGGTTGAATACTATATTTTCGTGTGTCAGCATCACCCCTTTTGGGGTTCCTGTGGTTCCCGAAGTATATATCAGCGTCACCAAATCATCAGGCATAATATTGGTTTTCCGTTGCTCTAGTTCTCTTCTAAGTTCCTCTTTTTCTTTCTCTTGTATAGATTCTACCAATATTTTCCAATTGTCGATACCCTCCACCGGACTAATACTATATATTTCTACAATGCTTGGCACTTCGTCGGCAATGGATTTCAATTTTTCATATAGCTTATTCTCGCCCACAATCAACATTTTGGGTTCGGCATGATTAAGGATATGCAAAGTATCGGCTTCCGAAATTGTGGGATATATCGGCAAGTGCACTGCTCCTATCATTGCAAGCCCCATATCGATAAAATTCCACTCAGCCTTGTTAGAGCTAACGCTTGCAACAACATCGCCCTTTGCAATACCTATTTTTATAAGAGCCATGGCAAAGAGTTCGCTATTCTCAATAAACTCGGCAGTAGAATACTTTATCCATTCGGAATCCACTTTTCCCGCCACTGCATCTTCTCTCGGGTAGTTCTTTGCCTGATACTCCAAGATGTCAAATGTTCTGGTAATCTGCATATAGTAAAATCTTTTTAAACGTAAGTCTCCAACAGCACAGCCCTTGTTTTAGTACTGATACTAAGCTCATTGACAATAGCAGGTATCAGTACTGTTTCTCCTCTCACTATTGTTTCTTTGTTACCCTCGTCGTCCACAATTTCGACTTCTCCCTCCAGGCATATGTAAATAACAAAAGAGTCGATTTTTGCCAAATCTCTGCTTATATTATTGTCTAACACAAGTCTATTAGTAGTGAAGTAAGTGCACTTAGCAATGTTTACATCCTTCGTATCGCGCTTATAATCAGTTCTTACATTGTCGATTTTTTCGTAGTCGATAGCATCGACCGCCAACTCTGTATGCAACTCGCGTTCATTACCGTTTGCGTCCTTGCGTTTATAATCGTAGATACGGTATGTGACATCTGAGGTCTGCTGAATTTCGGCGACCAACAAGCCTTTACCAATGGCGTGCACTCTACCGGCAGGCATAAAGAACACATCCCCTGCTGATACTTCCATAAAATTCAGTATAGACTCAACATCCTCGTTTTCAACAGCTTTCAGATATGTTTGTTTACTAACTTCTCCCTTAAATCCTGAGATTAGCATTGCCCCTGGTTCTGCATCAATCACATACCACATTTCGGTTTTTCCGTAGGCATTATGTCGTTTTTTCGACAGTTCATCATCAGGATGCACCTGCACCGACAGGTTATCCTGCGAATCGATAAACTTAATCAACAAAGGAAACTCATTGCCAAATCTCTCATAATTTTTCTCGCCCACAAGGTCTCCCATATATATTTCGACCAGCTCTGCCAGCGAATTGTCTTTTAGCTTGCCGTTGCACACAATCGACACGTCGCCTTCAACCCCTGATAGCTCCCAGCTTTCGCCACAATTCGGCAAAGGCGAGAAATCCTTATTTAAGACTGTTTTAATTTTATTGCCACCCCAGATTCTTTCTTTGAATATGGGTTTAAATTTTAATGGATACAAACTCATTTTTCAACTTTATTGGTTTAAAATTCGAAATCTACTGCCGTCCTTCCTTCAAAATTCTCTCTTATATAAGTCAAGACTTTCAGGTGTTCGGGGTGTACCGCATAAGCATCCAAGTCGGTCAAATTATCGAAATGAGTTATCAGGCAAAGGTCGTGGCTGTTGTCGTCAGCCTTATGCTGTATTCCCACTTCTATGTGCCTTAACTGCGATATATAATTTGACAGATTTTCCAATTGTTTTTTTGTGCTTTCCAGTATCTCTTTTCTTAGTGTCGACTTTTCAGACTTCACTTTAATCATTACAACGTGGTTTATCATGATAATATTGAATTTTGGCACGAAAATAATAAAATTGCAGCAGACAGGGCGAAAAAAAGCTCAAATGTATTGCAGAATACTGTCAATATTAATACCTTAGCGACCGCAAATGCTTTATTATGATAAGAAACATAATCTTACTGTTAGTTGCAAGTCTAACGATAATTGCTTGTAATCAGAAATATGCAGAAGTAAATCTTCCCTATTCCGAGAAAGATTTTACAAAAGAAATAGAAGGTGGTAAAACGTCTCTCTATAGATTACAAAATGAAAAAGGCATGGTAGTAATGGTCACCAACTATGGTGCGCGACTAGTGTCCATATACGCTCCGGATAAACGAGGGCAATTAGCAGACGTACTACTTGGATTTCGGCGCATAAAAGACTACATCGACGACAAGGCATCCCACGGCGCAACAATAGCACCTTATGCTAATCGTATTTCCAACGGTAGTTTCAGACTCGACGACAATTCATATCTACTACCAATCAATGATATCAATGCCTGCCTACACTCGGGCAACAATAGTTCTCCGCATCAGATTTGGAGAGTCGTAAATCAAACTGATAATTCAATCAGCATGTCGCTCTTTATGAAAAATGGAGTTTGGGGTTTCCCTGGCGACAGAATGGTAACTGTTAGCTACACCCTGACAGACAATGACGCTCTGAGAATCGACTACCAAGCAACTACTAACCAATCGACAGTCTTCAATCTCACCAACCACAGTTATTTTAACCTAAAAGGCGAAGGCAATGGAGACATCAGCGACCATGAAGTTATGATTGATGCCGACAAAGCCACCAAGATAGACAAGGAGATGATTCCTACAGGCGAGATTGTTAGCATCTTAGGCACTGATTTAGACTTTACAAAAAGTACAAGCATATCAGAGAGAGTAGACTCCAAGCTAGATCAAATAGAGTTCGGCAGAGGCTTGGACAATAATTTCGTTTTAAACAATCCTGTCCTAGAGCATTTGTCGGCAAGGGTAGTAGAACCCGAGAGCGGACGAGTGTTAGAAGTCTATACAAGCGAACCTGGAATACAATTCTACACTGGCAATTATCTTGACGGCAAGATAGGCAAGTCGAAAAAAAGTTATCAGGCACGCTCAGGTTTCTGTCTTGAGACCCAGCATTTCCCCGACTCGCCGAACCACGACAATTTTCCGTCGACAAGACTAAATCCTACTGACACAATACACAGTACAACTATTTACCGATTTTGTACAACAAACGACATATAAAATGAACATACTGTACGAAGACAACCACCTTATTGCGGTGAACAAGCAATGCTCAGAAATTGTACAATGCGACAAGACTGGCGACATCAGCATGATGGACGATGTTAAAGCGTACATAAAGAAGAAATATGGTAAGCCTGGCGACGTTTTTCTCGGTTTAATCCACCGTCTCGACCGTCCGACCAGTGGAATTGTGGTATTTGCCCGCACCAGCAAAGCACTGTCGCGGATGAACGAGATGTTCAGGGAAGGCAAGGACATCAAAAAAACATATTGGGCAGTAGTCGACTGCCTCCCCCCCAATGATAGCGGTACTCTTACACACTACCTTGAGAAAAATGAGGCTCAAAACCGCAGTCATGCCTACAACAGCCCAAAAGGGAAAGCCAAGAAGGCAGTCTTACACTACAAGCTGAAAGCCCGATTAGGCAACTATTACGTACTAGAAGTAGAAATCGAAACCGGACGTCACCACCAGATTAGGGCGCAACTGGCAAAAATCGGCTGCCACATCAAAGGGGATTTAAAATACGGAGCAAAACGCTCTAACCGCAACGGCGGAATAATGCTACACGCTCGCAAGTTGGAATTTATCCATCCTGTAAAAAAGGAAGCTGTCATCATCATTGCCGACCCACCCTTCGACAATGTATGGAACGACGTATTGGACAGCGTTCGCTAGACCTCCGACGGCAGGAAGGGAATAGGAAGCAAAGACTGAGCAGAGTTCACAACTGTAACATATTCGCTACCATCGAGAAGAATGCGTATCGGTGTTCCTTGTTTAATTTCTTGTTCAAGTAAGGCTTGCCGGCATGCCCCACATGGAGATGTACACACAGGGCTCTTCCCGTCCTTATTAACAGCGGAAATCACAATGTTAATAACTTTTGAGTTGGGTAAATTGCTGTTCAGATTGAATAGTGCAACCCTTTCGGCACAAAGACCATTTGGAAACACAGCACTCTCCTGATTATTTCCGAGTATAATATGGTCATTATCAAGCAGTAATACTACTCCTACTCTAAATTGAGAATATGGAGCATAAGCCAATCTCAGAGCTTTTCGGGCGGCATCGACAAGAGATAAGTCTTTCAGATTAAGCTCTCTGTGATAGAGTTTTTCACAAGCAATGTTGATATTTTCAGTTGTCATGATATTTGGGTGTATTTATTTTTGTAAAAAGTAATAATTATAGGAATCATATAAAGCAACACACATGAAAAAGTTATTCATAAGCTTGTTAATTGTCTTCAGTCTTAGTTTTAGTACCTACGCTTCCGACAAGTCAAAAGGTTCTTCAAAGTCTGCCAACTTATCGTCATCGTGGTTGTCATACATTGAGTCGTATAAAGACTTGGCAATATTAGAGATGCAATCGACAGGTATTCCTGCGAGTATCACCTTGGCACAGGGCATATTAGAATCGGGAGCAGGCAAGAGTTCTTTGGCAAGAATGTCTAATAATCATTTCGGTATAAAATGTAAGAGTTATTGGACAGGCGGCAAGGTTTACTACACAGACGATGCGCCCAACGAATGTTTCAGGAGCTACGACAATGTATACGATTCCTACAAGGACCACTCTCAGTTTTTGGTCAACAGTTCCCGCTACAGCAGTCTTTTCAGTTTAAGACCTACTGACTACAAGGGCTGGGCAAAAGGCTTAAAAGCAGCAGGCTATGCCACCGCCCCCGACTATGCTCATCGACTAATAAGTATAATAGAGAACTATGATCTTCATCAATACGACAATGTCTCATCAAAGAATGCAATGTTGTTGGCATCAGCAAACGAAAAAGCAATACATAATTCCATAGAGTCTAGCAGTGGCTCCACAAAAGTTTACCACAAAGACTTTAAGGAAAGCGACAGAGTTGAAATAAATGCATTCCAAAAACGTAACATCTTCGAGTTCAACAAGCTTCTTGCCATCGAGGTAAAAGATGGCGACACCTTCAAATCACTTGCAAAAGAGCTTGGACTCTCGGTACATAAACTCTGCAAATACAACGACTATCCTAGTAGTATAAGTCCGCGCAAAGGAGAGGTTCTCTACATAGAGAGAAAAAATAAGAAAGGCAAGAAAGGGCTGACGTATCACACCGTCGACACCAATGAGAACATGTTTTATATTTCGCAAAAATATGGTATCAGACTAAAATCTTTACTTAAAATCAACGAAATGCGTCCCGGAGAAATTCCATATGAAGGACAAATTATTTATCTTCGCAACTGAAGATAAATATCCGAGAGAATGAGATTTTATGAAAGACCTTTATTAAAAGCATATTTTGCCACGTTTCTATTACTTGCGCTAGGCTCTGTAAGTGTCTATTCGCAAAGTGTCGACCATCAGTCTGAGCTTCCGACGCGCGAGGATCGCAGTGTATCAGAAGCCCTCAACATTCTGAAAGAGATTTACTATTCCAAAGACTGGACATATATTAACGAAGATGCTCGCGAACTCATACAAGGTTTACTAGTCTACTCTAAGTACCCCAATGTAGACAGTCTGAAATCGCTCTACAACAGGGTTTTGCTTGTCGATACAAATTTTGTTTACCGAGCTAATAGGGACTACTCCGACTCGCTAAGAATAAAAGGCTACAAAGCATTCTCCACAATCCGAGAAGAAAAAGAGGCGATGGCAAATGAGCTAAGAAAAAGTATTGACAGAAGAAATATAGCGATTCCAGACAATATTTACGACAATATCTCCAAGTCGGTAAGGACAATACCATCAGGACAAGGACATATACTCTTTCTTGATGGCAGGCTTGAAATGTCGGGTGCAATGAGCAGGCATCTCAGTAGCATCGACAGTTCTCGTGGTAATGAGCAGAGACGTCTGCTTATCATGCTGTCCGATTCAACACTCTATAATTATATGGAGAGCGAAAGGCAATCGTACAACAACAAACTGATGAGCCAATATATAGACTCCATAAACACCGCTTTCACCGAACGAGTTGTAGAGCGGCTTATCACAGAGAAGCAGGATGAATTTGTAAGTAATACAATTAACAACAATCTGTGTCTAATAAGAAATTACAATTTTCGCGAGACCAAAAATGTTAACACCATTTTGAAAGATATATCCGTACAAATTTTCGATTACATCTATCACCGACCACAAACGATAACACTCAGCGACGGACAGAGCCTAAAGCTGGCAATGCCCTTACAAAACGGGGATAGCCACTCCAGCCGTTTTTGGGTAAAGAATCCTCAGAACGACTCTCTCAGCCTAATGATACAGAGTAAAGACCTCAATACTATTGAGTTATATGTTGCCGACAATGTTATGTTTCAACGTATGCAGGAGCAACAAAAAAGGGAATTTAAAAATATCAACTCCATAAGGAAGAAGAAAGATATTTCAGATTTAGGTTTAAGTGTAGATGCCTATCAACCGTGGGCCTTTGAGACCAATGCCACTCTTACACTTTCGCAGGTATCCATGAATAAATATTGGGCAAAGGGTGGCGACGATGCGTTTTCGTTTTTGACAATTCTCAATGGCAAGGCTACTTACAGTCTACACAAGATAACATGGACAAATGCCTTATTGATAGAAGAAGGTTGGAATAGTGTAAAAGACGAGCCATTTAAAAGCACCCACGACCGACTAAGAATAAACTCCGATTTAACCGTACAAGCCATAAAGAAATGGTATTACAGCAGCGGGATAGAATTTGAGACACAGTTATTTACTACATATACATATCCTGCAGACGCCGACAAAGTTCCTCTGTATGGTATTCTAAACCCGGGTACGTTCAGATACAATCTTGGTATTCAGTATAAGCCCAAAGATAATTTGCAGCTTAGGCTGTCGCCTTTCACTCTAAAATATATATTCTATACAGACACGTCCAAATATAATCAGACACTTCAGGGAGTGTCTGAAAACAGCACTAACTTGTTTGACAAGGGATTCGAAGCAGAAGTGAACTACAACACTAAATTTCTTGAAAAATGCAAGCTAACTTCTCGCTACCGTATGTTCTTCGAATATGCCGACTTCACCAATAGTGCTGATATTTTATGGGAAAATCATCTATTTATAGATTTAACCGATCGTATCAATCTCAATCTGAGGATGGACTTGTATTATAATGTAAAGCAAAAGATTCCTATCTACGAGACGGTAAACGGCGTGGAGAGCAAAGTAGATGAGAAAGCAGGGCTTCAAATCAAAGAATTTTTCAGTGTTGGTTTCACATGGAGTTTATACCGCAAACCCACAAAAATTAGAAACCAATACAGATACTATTGATTACTTTTGCTCTTTTATGGGGAATCTCTTCATAACCTTGTGTATCTTTTTTGGAGCTTTACTGGCACGTTTTGCAGCGTTATCGTTCACTTCGCCTTTGATAAGACTCTCATAAACAAGGGATTTGCTTGCAGTGTCGAAGAAGTCTATAACCAGTGTTCCTTCTTTGTAATATTCGGTGTCGATATCTGTTGTGGCAGTTCCAAAACTGGGACCTCCCCAGAATCCGGCTCTCCAACCCCAAGCTAAGGGACGATAACCATATCCGCCTGTAAATGTTGTATATGCCGATTTACTTTCAGCTCTATTTACGACAGCAAACAAAGTGATGGCCAAATCGGCACTGCCGTCTTCCACCTTAGTAAGTCCTCTAGCCGTGAGTTCATGCTCAAAAGCACTAAGTATCGCTGCCTTGTCTGTTGCAGTAATATTCTTGTCACTGTTCTTTTCCCAACCAATAAATTCGTAGGTTTTCACTTTAGAGAAATCATAATTCTTGTCGTAGTCGCTGTTGATTTGAGCCGAACTTACTCCGACGAAAGCTATCATCACCAAACTCGGTAAGATAAATTCTTTTATTGCTTTCATGATAATGTATTTTATTTGTATTACTAAGCTTATTTCAAGACAAAGATGATACCAAAAACCAGATACTAACCTCCGTTCCCTGATCTAATAGAGAAGTAATTTCAACTCTTCCTCCCAACATCTTAATAATCTTTACGGAATTCACAAGTCCTATGCCACTACCTGCCTCTCCGGCAGTACCCACGTGGCTCTCCACCTTTCTCCCTTTCAACACAGCATCAATCTTATCCTCCGCCATTCCCTGCCCCATATCGCAGACCTTTATAGTAAGTTCTTGTCCTTCGAGCGAGGTTAAAATTTTCACAATATCTCCAGGGCTTGAGAATTTAACTGCATTCCCCACAATGTTCCGTAATGCAATAATAAGCAAGCTCCTGTTAGTTTTGAAAAGAGCAGAGTCGGACAGCATAGACTCATAGCTCACATTTATACTCTTCGTTTTTGCCAAATAATTAGAATACTGCATCGACACACTTATAACACTCTCTACATCAACCAATTCCTTTTTGCCGAAATTTTGCAACTGAGTTTCAAGGGCTAGCGTTGACGTATCGTTCACGATATCCTGCAAGAGCGAAGATGAGTCGTCTATAATGTTTAGAAATTTTTCGTTTGGCACTTCCTCTTTCAACTTCAACAGCTCAATAGTAGTTTTGATTGTCATTATAGGATTTTTTATATCATGCACCAGCATTGAGATATAATCATCCTTGGCATTTAGTGCTGACTTAAGTTTTTGATTTTGCAGTTTAGCCCTCACACACACAAATATTAATACAGCTACCACCAACACCATTAGCAACACAGCAAACAAACAAATATTACCTTGCGGACTCATCATTCCATTTTTAGTTGCCCAAATCCGAAACGAATTTAATCTTCATAACTCTCACGTCTTCTTCCGAATATTCTACACCCAATTCCTCCATTACGGGAACAAGCGAATCACTTTGATTTTCTCTCAACACTTCCAGAATATCTTCCTGCACGTCATCGTCGATACTTTCATCAATATAGTAGTCGATATTCAGCTTCGTCCCCGAATTTATAATCACTTCTATTTCCGAGAGCAACTCTTCAAATCCCATGCCTAGAGAATTTGCAATATCATCGAGAAGTATTTTCCTATCAATACTTGTTATTATCGATACTTTATTTTTAGACTTATCCACGACCGATTTAACAATAAAATCATCGGGGCGCTCAATCTCGTTATCCTTCACGTAGTTAGAGATAAGCTCTACAAACTTTTTACCGTATCTCACAGCTTTACCTTTGCCGACACCCTGAATATTTGTCAGCTCGTCAATAGTAATGGGATACTGAACCGACATATCAATAATTGAAGGCTCCTGGAAAATTACATAGGGAGGCAGGTTCTCTTTGTCAGCAATTTTCTTACGCAAACTCAAAAGCAAGGACACCAATTTCTCGTCGCCCTTGGGCACCCCATTTCCATTCAGCGATGCCGCATTAATTTTCAAATCATCATCATCGAGTTTCTTTTTCTCAAAGTTCAATGTCAAAGTAAACTTATTGCGAGATTCAAGAAACTCTCTACCGGCATCGGTAATTTTCAGTAATCCGTAGTTCTCAATATCTTTTTCTAAATATCCTTTCACCATAGCCTGACGATAAAGAGCAGCCCAATATTCGGCACTCTGCTCATCACCCTTTCCGTAGTTAGGATTACTATCATGCTTAAATGATTTTATTGCTGACGTTGTGTCTCCCATCAATATTGCGCAGATATGGTCAGCCTTAAATTTCTCATTCACACTTAATATCGTGTTAATATACAGTTTTAAGTTTACTGTTGCATCAATCTTTTTCTTTGGTTTAAGGCAATTATCACAAGCACCACAATTCTGAACATTATAATCCTCCCCAAAATAGTGCAGTAATATCAAGCGTCTGCAAATTGCAGTTTCGGCGTAAGATACCGTATCCAGAAGCAATTGTTTGTTTATTTCCTGTTCTGAGATAGGCTTTCCGTGATTAAATTTATCGAGTTTAAGGATATCCTTATAACTATAGAAGGTTATACATTCACCTTCACCACCATCGCGTCCTGCGCGCCCTGTTTCCTGATAGTAGCCTTCAAGGCTTTTGGGGATGTCATAATGTATTACAAAGCGTACATCAGGTTTATCTATTCCCATTCCGAAGGCTATGGTTGCAACAATCACATCAACCTCTTCCATGAGAAACTTATCCTGGTTTCCTGCGCGTGTGGTAGCATCCATTCCTGCATGATACGGCAGTGCTTTTATTCCGTTCACATTCAGCACTTCGGCAACTCCTTCCACCATTTTACGGCTAAGACAATATATAATACCCGATTTGCTGGAATGCTGTTTTATATATTTTATTATTTCTGCGTTTATTGTTTCGGATTTAGGTCGTACCTCATAATATAAATTATCTCTATTGAAAGAAGCTTTGAACACTTTAGCATCAGGCATTCCGAGATTTTTCTTAATATCGTGCTGCACTTTTGCAGTAGCAGTTGCTGTAAGCGCGATTAAAGGGCGCAGGGCTATTTCTTCGATAATTGGTCTTATCCGTCTATACTCGGGTCTAAAGTCGTGTCCCCACTCGGAGATACAATGAGCTTCGTCTATGGCGTAGAACGAAATCTTTATAGACTTAAACAGCTCTACATTTTCCTCTTTCGTTAAGGACTCTGGTGCAACATAGAGAAGCTTTGTTTTACCTGCCAGCAAATCTTCTTTCACCTCCATTATTGCTTGTCGCGAAAGCGAAGAGTTAAGCACATGAGCAACACTGTCGTCACTTCCTAATGCCCTAACTGCATCCACTTGATTTTTCATCAAAGCAATAAGTGGTGATATAACTATGGCCGTACCTTCAGACATAAGTGCTGGCAACTGATAGCACAGAGATTTTCCACCGCCTGTCGGCATCAGTACGAATGTATTACGCCCCCCAAGTACACTTTCTATTATTTGTTGCTGTTCTCCCTTAAAAGTATCGAAACCAAAAAACTCATTTAGTTTTTCAGATAAGATGTTGCTTGGTCTCATAAGTTCTTTCTTGTCTTGCATTAATGTCAATCTTTTACAAATTTCCTAGACACTTTACTGTCGTTATCTAATGTTATATCTGCAATATACATCCCTTTCTTCAGGGCTTTTATATCTATGGTAGTGTTGTAGGCATCCACAGCGTACTCTTTCAGCTTGTCGCCCACCATTGAGAAGATTTCAATTTTAGATATTTCGGTGTCTTTCGATTTTATCGACAGCTCATCGTGTTTAAAAGCATTTTTCGACACCTGTACGTACTCATCCCCCATTACGGGGAAGTCAAAATCTTTATTTGACTCAGGAATTTTAACAGAGTATTCCACACTCCCCACCCTATTTCCCGCAGCATCCTCAACTCTATTCGGGCTAAATGTCAGTTCTTTTTCAGGCACACCCGAGAGCAAAATTGTTGCCACCCTTTTATCCTCATCCAGGCGCGCATACTCCACTCTTGTCGTTTCACTTCCAAATGTATAGCTAGCTGGGTCATTCACCGACACGGGGTCCATAGGTTCACTATATTTAACTCTGAGAATTGCTGTGGTTTTATCGAAAGAGTAATCCGTAATCTTCGGCGCCATGGTGTCTCTGCTCACATTCAGGTCGCCAAAAGTTCGAGGTACAATAAAATACTCATTCCCCTCCTCACTGAGAATGCCTTGCACATCCACCACTCCATGAGGAAAAGATTTCCCCGACAAGTCGACAGCCGAGTCTATTTTTATATTTATGGAATATTCTCCATTTTTCACCGAGCTCACCATTGTTTTAGTTCCTGCTTTTGGCAACTTAGCCTTATCAGTCAAGAATTTCACATCGGGAATTTTAATTAGCATACTCTCGTAGTCCTCTGGATTGCTCTTCACTTCCCTTATTGTCAACTCCAAAGGTCTATAAGGCACAGGCTGATGGTAGTTGAAGGTGTAGGTTAGATCGCTCAAACTCGTCACTCCATTTTTCTCTACTACGGTCCCTCCCACTATCACACTGTCACCCACTTGCCCTCTAAACAAGTTTCCTTCCACAGCAATGGCATTTCGTTTTTGGTTACCTGATTGCAGATACCAAACTCTGTTCATATTTCCTGTCACCCGACCGCTTACATATGTATGTTCACCAAGCATATCCGTGCTTACTCCCTGCCCTTGTATGTCGGCAACATTACTGATTTCATTGGGTTTTATATCCTTAGGCACCACAAAATCTGAAGATATTGAATTAGTATCAGAATCCGACACTGCAACAATTCTATAAAACATAGTTTCAGTCTCTTCAATCCCCGTAAGCCGAAGTTTTGCAGAATACAGTTGATTTTTTTCTTCCATACTTTGCGAGTAAGTATTTGCATCGTATGTTAAACCATAGGTAAGAGTAACCTGATTTACGATTCCGCTTTCAACAAATATAGGTGCAGAGATATCTACCGTATCACTTTTACTTGGGATTTGCGGATTTTGTTGCAAATTGCCGAAAGATATGTTATTGTTGCTGCCACCGCCCCAAATTCTATTTGCAAAATCGGGATTATCAACAAAGGGATTTCTAGTATTCTGCACATTGTAAGAGTTTTTATTCAACTGCAACTCCCTAGCATTTGGTGGATAGTTTTTATTCCATTCGAGCAAAGTCTGCCAATCTTCGGAAGAGAATCCATCGGCAATTTTCAAGTCTTCTTTTGTGCTTGTTACGACATTAGGATTTCCTTTTTGCAATTCATTGTAAAATACCATTCTAGCAATCTCTCCTTTCAGGCTATCAGAAAGCATAGAGAATTGCTTTACCAGCTGACCGCCTTTAAATACCTGATTTTGAGCTTGTACCGACGATGCTGTTACTGTTTGTGTTCCGCCGGACAAAGAGCCTTTTTCTATCTGCCTGATATCTAAGACATCTGTTTTCCCTTGTTTTTGTTTCAGATAATCAGCAACCGACCAGCTCTCAGCTTGGTCGGGAGATACCTCCATTTTCTTTTTTGTGGTTTTGGAATAAAACAACAACACGTTGTCGCCACTATTTCCCGACTGGCTATACTTTTTAGATAGTTCCCTAACGGCCTCTTCCGAGAGTTCTACTCTTCCATTGATTTTGTCATTAAGTACCTTTTTCAGCTGGTCTTCGTTCAGTTGCCGCGTACCGCTATAAAACCACGAAGGCTGTGCCATCGCGTAAGCAGCAACAGATATGTAAGCTAACAAAAGTAGAAATTTCTTCATCTAAATCTTTTATCTTAAAGACAAGTGCCAGGAATAAAAGTTGCGTCAAGTTGATAATATCACAACTATCCCGATAGTCAAAATTAGCACATTTTATTTCAGAATCCAAAATAATCTCATGAGTTTTTTTTATGACAGTGCTACAAGGTCAGTTTTCGTTGTGCTTCTTGTTCCTCTGGAGCTGTGATAGGCTGAATACATTTATTATCTATTATCTTAGCAAAAGGGAAATCGGAAGAAATGAATTGCCAGGCAATGCACACAGATCCGCCCCTACGTTTCTGATGCAATGATGTTACGATTCAACGATTACACAATTCAACGCCTAAACAGTTCAACAATTAAACATTGTATTCTCACTGGCTACATCATATTCATATCATCCATTGTGCCGCCATCGTCCATACCACCATTTGTGCGGTTTCCTCGATTTTCTTTGTAGTTATTAAATCTGTACGACAGTGATACCCCAAATACTCTGGTTTCTCTCTCAAACTCATAATCAGTATGGAAGTTATCTCCAAAGCTCGAACCTTCAAAATTCATAGTTCCAAATACATTTGTAAGTTTCAGCGTTACATCCAGGGTATTTGGAATAATACTGTGTTTATATGCCACATTTGAAAAGAAGAATGCGCCTCTATCACCCTGAGCTGAAGCCGAGGGACCTCTATACATATTAGAGAGTTGCAGTTTGCCGTTTTTAAGAACACTTGCTGTCAGGTTAAGTCTACCGCTTTGTGTCAGGCTGGTTCTTGTTGTCTTGTCTCCGGTGGTCTCATCACTTGTAGTAATTCCATACTCATAAAAACTGTAGCTAGCATTTACCAATAGCCACTTAAAGGCATTGAAGTTTGCCATTATTTCGCCGCCTACTGAGTAGTCATTATCTGCATTTCTCACAGTATTTACAAAGGTTCCATCATCAAGCACACTTGTAAATCGTGTAATTTTATCGTCTGTATTTCTGTAGAATAACTCGGCACTTGCATAAGAATTCCCCGAGAAGTTACGCAGATAATTAAATTCCAGCGAGTTACTATACTCTGGATTAAGATTTGGGTCTCCCTGAAAAATCGTTGTCAAATCCTCATAAGTGGGAAAAGGGTCGAGGTCTCTGCCTCTCGGTCTGGATACTCGTCGGCTGTAACTCATCGACATCTGATTCTTATCCAAGAACTTATAGGATGTATGAATGGATGGATAAATCTCAAAATTTTTCCATATATTAGATTCTTGTCCTGTCACTGTTGTTCCTACGTCTCTGTAAGTATGCTCGCCTCTCACTCCCAACATATAACCAAAGTTCCCCAACTGTCCTGATGCAGAAGCATACAATGCAGATATAAGGCGTTCATAATCAAGAGTTCCTGTTTGATTCAGGGCATTTACACCGTCCCATGAGTTAGCGGCAGTATCGTAAAATTGAAGAGTAAAATCTTCTTTAGATTTATCATAAATAAACTCTACGCCCGTTTCAAGATTTAGTTTGTCGCTAAACTTTTTGGTGTAGTCTGTTTTAAAATTCATTTCAAAATCTTCGTCATCTTCTGTACTTTTCGAACGACTCAGGTAATCATAAACATTTGCATAAGTTTGGTCGGAGTAATACTCTTCGTTTGTTTCTGGGCTTTCTCCCTCACGGTTCGACACTTGCAAATACGATTGAATATTGTGGTCTATATCTCCACCGAAATCATGGCTAAAATTTAGCTGCCCCCTGTAATAATTGCGTTTTCTATCTGAATTTGAGACTAGTCGGGAGTATATGTCTTCTGTCGCAGGACTGGTGTACACATGTTTATTGGACTCATTATCTCTGCCACCACCCCACTGACCTATTTCTCCTTGCGCGCCAAATATGGAATTTGGCGAGACATTCCATTCTCCTCCTAGTCGCAGTCCATAACTTTTTCTATTAAAATTCCCCTCGCCATTTTCTACTCTATATGTAGTGTCTGCTCCTGCCCATTGGTATCTGGAGGAATTTCTATTTCCATAGAATGTCGTATTTCTATAATTAGCTGATACTGTGTACATAGCCTTTTCTCTTTTCATTGAAACTGTAGCATCCGCTTGATATTTATCGTTAGTTTCTACGGAAGCATTTATCACTCCCGACATTCCCTCCATCGCTCTCTTTTTGAGCACGATATTCAGGATTCCGCCTGTTCCTTCGGGGTTATATTTCACCGATGGATTTGTAATAATCTCTATATTTTCGATGCTTGACGCTGGGATTTGCTCTAGGGCTTCTGTACCTGTCAGCACTGATGGTTTCCCGTTGATAAGTACTTGAAAATTTGACGAGCCTCTGACAGTAACATTACCTTCGAGGTCGACGTTTATGGAAGGGACATTTTCCAGTGCATCGACAGCCGTACCACCAATGGCATTAAGGTCGCTACCGACATTCACAACTTTCTTGTCGATTTGGTATTCCACCTGCCGTCTTTGCGCTACTACTTCCACTTCATTGAGTATATTCTCGCTTGATAGTGCTATTTTTCCCAACTCAACAGTTGTTTTATCGGACTCTATACCAAACTGTAAATCATTTTTTGAGGCAAAGCCCATCATCGATACCTCTGCATAAAACTTTCCGAAGGGCAAGTCGCCGACTTCAAAATTTCCCTCCTCGTCCGTAATTCCTCCTGACACTAGAGATGAATCCGCAGATTTAAATATCCTTACTGTCGAATATTCCAGAGCATGCCCCGATGATTTGTCGACCACTACACCTTTCACTACGCCTACTTTTCCTCTTTCCATGCCTCCTGCCGGTTGCGCAGCCACCGCTGTGGATAATACTAGCGATATCGACATAAGGATACCTTTAAAAAAATAAGTTCTCTTCATTTATTTTGTATTCTGAGATAACAAACTGACATTCGGACTATCAGATATCCGACTAACAGTCATTATCAGTATTTATAATCAGATTCGTTGTATACACTCGTATTTCCGAGTTATTTCAGCTGACTTACAACTACTCAGACCTCTTTTTCTACATTTGGTTTAATTTGTTCCCCGTTATTTTTTGTATATAATCCAGCGAAGATAAACTATTCAGCCAAAATACGCAAGCATGGTTTAAGGTTTAGTCGTTGAATCGTTTAAGGTTTAAAATGCTGTATGCCGTATGCTTTAGGCTATAAGCAAACAGCCTTGTTTAATTGTTTGAAATTTAATGAACTACATTAATCAATGAATTGCCTCCTGCTTTAGCTGGAGGAATAATCAACAGCCAATAAACGAACGTCATTGCGAGGAGCTGGCGACGAAGCAATCTCCTGCAACGAAGTACAGATTGCCACGCTACGCTCGCAATGACGATAAAATGTAGATACTACGATATTACAAAGCTGCGATGTTGACTGTTACAGGCTGAAAGCCTGAATCAGTTCAGCCCATGGCAACGCCATGGGGAAAGATGCACCACCAAACCCGTAAGGTTAAGGATTGCAGGATGATGATATACATTAAGAATAAAAATTAATAATGAAAAATGCACCCACCCCGCCTGCGACACCCCGCCTACACAAGGAGGGGATTTAAATTCCCTTTTTAAGAACAACTCTTTTGACTGAATAGTTACAGCAACGATAAACAAATAAAAAAAAGTTTTTTTTCGGCAAATGTGTAACATTTAAGAAACCGGGCTGTCTTTAATTTACAAAGAACCAAAAATTAAATAAGATGACACGCAATGCATTAATCACATTATTACTGTTCTTAGCATACACAGACGGTTATGCTCAGGACTCAGAAATCATAGAGAAAAGTCTGAATCTAAAATCTTTTAGTGCCATCGACATTGGCTTTTGCTTTGATGTGGAGGTCAGTTTGGGCAGCCCTCAAACCGTAGAAGTTACCTATGAATCAGAATTAAGCGACAAAGTAGAATTTTATGTTAGCAATGGTACCTTTGTTGCCAAAATCAAAAACGACAATTGGCTTAAGCAAGGTTTCTTTGGAAGCAAATCTGAAAAGGTCGACACCAAACCCACAATCAAGATAACGATGTCTGAGCTAAAAAGCATAGATGCCAGCGGTGCTTCATCAATAAAGGTTTTAGACAAAATCGACAGAGACAAGCTGTCGATAGATGCCAGCGGTGCTTCGAGCGTTGTGCTGTCGTTGGCTGTCAACAACTTATCGCTCGATGCTAGTGGCTCAAGTCTAGTGAAGCTCGAAGGCTTGGCAGAATCGACTTCACTAGATGTGTCGGGAAGTAGCAGAGTAACAATGAATATTGACAGCAAAACAGTGGCAGCAGACGTATCGGGAGGCTCATTATTAGGCTTGACGGGCAAATGTAATATAATCAGTATCGACTGCTCTGGTGGATCATCAATAAATGCCGACAACTACAAGTGCAAAGACCTCAGCATATCGGCAAGTGGGGCAGCAAGAACATCTATATCGGCAAGCAATGACGTATCGGCAGAGGCATCGGGAGCAAGTTCTGTCCGTATCAGCGGTTCGCCCTCGGGAAAAATCAGCAAGAGTAGTAGTGGTGCAAGTTCTATTAGTATCAACTAACAATCACAAAACGTAGACTATTAAGCCCGAATTGCCGTGTGCAGTTTGGGCTTAATAGTCTACGGTTTTTTCTCTTGAGTTTATGGTCTGATAGCCGACCAGTCGGTCATAGCGCGCGCCGATGGGTTTATAGTAAACCAAAACCATGTATTCATTTTCGGTTTCCCAATGTGAACCTTCGTAAGAGATTGTATTTATTTCACTTCCGCCTTTTGGGATATAAGCATATATATAGTTATACACTCCCTCTTTCAGATTTAGAGTGCATGTATAGGCTTGCTCCTCATCGTTCCATCGCAGTTTATTCATTTCCGTACACTGCCAATTTGTTAAAGCTCCGTAGACATATAAATCGCCACCGGGTATTCTTGCCGGCAGTCGCATTCTGAACTCCGTCAGTACATAGTCGGCATATAAGTCATAGTCCATTTCGAGGCGGTTTACGTTTTCCACCGTATAGCGACCGTTCATATCGCTGATGTCGATATAGTCATCGTAGGTTCTCATTTTATCGGTATTAAGCCATGCCCAATACCGTCCCTCTCTCACACTCGACGACTCCACACCATAGCCGACTTTTCGGTTGTCCATTCTGACATCAAACATTCTAAACTCGTTGCCACCTTTAAAAACATGGGCAGGATTATAGTCGTATCTCAGGATACCATTAGAAAATGCCGAGGGTTTTAGGTCTGTTTGCCACATATCGGGACGTGCATTCTGAACAAGGGCAACACTAAAATCTGACATTGGATTTGTCGACGCCATATTTCTATGGTCAATCTGCATTGTCAGAGCCTGACTTTGTTCGGCATCGGCGGACAGACGAGCTTTTTCCACATTGCCGACAATAGATACACGTTTTTCCACAACATAAAATCGTTTTACAAATAAAATATCCTCAGGGTCGTCGTTTTGGTAGACTACAAAAGCATAATTCCCCGACAATTTTAGTTTCACATAGTCGTTAGGCAGAGTTACTTCGTAGTGTATATAATCTGTGAGAGTGCTCACCGACTGTTCGTAATCGTAAATAGGTTCATAGTCCGAGCCTTCAATATAATCTGTATAAGGGATATTCGATTTCTCCCAATTCCTGTCGCAGTGAACAATTTTGTAGTTCAGTCCTGAAAGCTGTTCACCAAGATTATCAAACTGAAACACAAGACCTTCGTTGGAATTCAGGTTTAACATGGGACTAGTAAGCTCATATCCATCTCTAAAACAACGAATTGACTCGACACCATTATTCAGCGTGTATGCTCCGTCAAAATAGCTCTGACTCTCAGCACTGAAAGTAAAAGAGCAAATTGCCATAAGCGATAATATATATTTCATGTGCTTATAATTTTGCAATAAGCTGTAAGCTATAGGCTTTATGCTTTTGCTGTTTTTACTGTTTTTACTGTTTTTAATCGTCCGTCATTGCGAGCGTCAGCGAAGCAATCTGTTCGTTGTCGCTAGAGATTGCTTCGTCGCCAGCTCCTCGCAATGCCGTTCATTTATTAGCTGTTCGCTTATAGCCTAAAGCGTACGGCATATAGCATTTTTAACCTTCAACAGTTCAACGATTAAACCCTAAACCATTCAACGCCTAAACCTTACATTTCTCACCTCGCAAAATACGGAAAATCCTCTAAAAACGCATAAGAATTTTTCTCATAATCCATTTTACAGACAAAATGTTCCATCCCGTTGGACACGCAGACGTACTCCGCCATAACACTAAAATTATACTTCACAACTTGGTCAAAAACACTTTGCGAGATTTTGACACTTGGGGCTTTACATTCAATAAGCAACAAGGGCTTCATCTTTTTATTGTAGCAAAGCACATCAAAGCGGAACTCCTGTTCGTTGATAATAATTCTTCGTTCGACAGCAATCAAGCTCTTCGGGAAATCTCGATGTTGTGTCAGAAAGGCGATTAGGTGCTGACGAACATTCTCCTCCGGAGTTAGCAGCACATACATCTGTCGGCAGGGGTCGAAGACATGAGTTTTTCCCTTAACATCTTTCTGCTTATATTTGATATGAGGCAAATTAATTTTATCCATTATGGAAAACATTGTACTTTTGCTACAACAATAATTATTATGCGAAAATAGGACATTTACTTGAGCCTTTAAAATTACTGATATGAAGACACGCGAAGAGATAGTTGCCAATTGGCTGCCAAGATATACGGGAAGAGAATTGAAAGATTTTGGTCAACATATATTACTGACAAATTTCCAGAATTATGTAGATATGTTTGCCGAGAAGTTTGATACCGAAGTAATTGGCGAGGATAAGAACATGCCCAATGCCAGTGCTAACGGTATCACCATTATAAATTTCGGCATGGGCAGTCCCAATGCTGCCACAGTGATGGATTTGCTAAGTGTGATAAATCCAAAAGCCGTTTTATTTTTGGGTAAATGTGGAGCCTTGCGTCCTAAGAATAATTTAGGTGATTTCATATTACCTCTCGCAGCAATAAGAGGCGAAGGAACCTCGAACGACTATTTCCCTCCGGAGATACCTGCACTTCCTGCTTTTAACTTGCAAAGGGCAATATCATCGACCATAAGAGACTATGAATCAGACTATTGGACGGGCACAGTTTATACTACCAACAAAAGGGTTTGGGAACACGACGATAATTTCAAAGACTATTTGAAATCGACAAAGGCATTGGGTATAGACATGGAGACCGCCACCTTGTTTGTGGTAGGTTTCTACAATCAGATACCCACAGGCGCACTGTTGTTGGTGTCCGACCAACCGATGATATCCAGTGGAGTAAAAACCGACAAGAGTGATATTTTTGTAACACAGAATTTTGTACAAAATCACTTAGACATAGGTATCAAATCACTATTAGAAATAAAAGACCAGAAACGTTCAGTTCGACACCTAAGATTTTAGTATATGGCTGATTACAAATCTATCATCAAGGATTTAAAAGCGAAGAATTACAAGCCTATTTATCTATTGATGGGCGAAGAACCCTTTTATATCGACAAAATCACCGACTATATTGTTGACAATGTTCTCAGCGAAGACGAAAAAATTTTCAACCAGAGCATAATGTATGGTAAGGACATAACAGTAAACGACATTGTCAATACCGCACTGCGCTACCCTATGGGAGCTGAGTATCAGGTGGTCGTAATCAAAGAAGCGCAGCAGATACATGCCACACAGTTCGAGAAGCTCACAAAATACGCCGAAAGTCCAAATCCATCGACTATCCTAGTACTCAATCTGAAAGGTAAGTCAATGGACAAAAGGAAAAAGCTGACAAAACTAATCGATAAAAATGGTGTTCTTTTTGAAAGCTCCAAGATAAGAGACTATGAGGTTTCAAAATGGATAGAAGCCTATGTCAAGGGACAGGGTTATACTCTAAGCACACAGACATCGATGCTATTAGGGGAATATTTGGGAACAGACCTCAAAAAAATCACCAACGAGCTATCCAAACTATATATCAATATTGACAAAGGAGCAGCTATCACTCCCGAGCTTATTCAGGAATATATCGGTATCAGCAAGGATTACAATGTGTTTGAGCTGCAAGATGCTCTCAGTGCAAAGGACGTTTTGAAAGCCAACCGAATAGTGAGATATTTTGCAGACAACCAATCATCTAATCCTATAACAGTAACAATTTCCACCCTTTTCGGCTACTACAAGAAGTTATTACAAATCAACTTAATGCAAGACAAGTCTATAATCAACGTTCGGAAAGAAATAGGTATTGGCAATGATTTCATCTGCCGAAAATATATTGAAACTGCCCGAAAGCATCACCCCACAAAATTAGTAAATATAATATCTTTATTACGAGAATACGACATGAAATCGAAAGGCGTAGACAATGTATCGACAGATGCAGGCGAATTACAAAAAGAACTGATTTACAAGATATTACACTAGCACATAGTTACACAAACACATACTTTATCAGCATATCGACGATATAGTATACAGCCACCAAAATAATAATAATCCCTGCCACTTTGTTGAACCACCATAGGATACGCAACGTAAATCGGTGTCTGAAGATATTGATAATGCCTGCCAACGATGCCCACCATACAATGCAACCGGAGAGAATCCCTCCAAACAAAGTGAAATTTATATGATGCTGACTAAGATTTAATGTAATCCCAAAGCCCGTAAACAAAGCTAGGAAGATAAATACCAGCAAAGGGTTGGATGCAGTAAGAAAAAAGGAGGATACAAAATCGCCAAAATATCCGGGTTTCTTATTACGCCGTTGTCGTATTTCTTTGACAGGATTTTTACGATAGATAAAAATACCCAGACATACCAGAACCACAATACCGAGCACATGTATAAGCAGGTCATATCGCTTTATCATCGAATGAATGAAGGAGAAAGAGTAGCCTGCAATGATGGCATAAAACAAATCACCAAAAGCAACACCCAAACCCGACACGAAACCCGATTTAAAATTCTTATTTACAGTGCGTTGGATAACAAGAATAGCTAAAGGACCTACCGGTACTGAAGCCATCAGCCCGATAAGCAAACCGTCAAGGAAATATTTAGCAACAGATATATCCATTATGCACTAATTCTTAATCCCAAATTTCTACAAGCTCTTTCCATCCAGCGTTTCTACGAACAAGTTTTACGATATACGGACAAATTGCCACAACAGTGTAATCTTGTTCAAGACAGAAACTGATAGCATAAGACACTAGGGATTTAGCGACTCCCATACCTTCAATTTCTTTAGGCACAAAGGTATGATAAAAATAATACTTATTATTCTCACTTTTGTATTTTACTTCGGCATGGTATCCGTTTACCGTAGCACAAAATACACCTTTCTCCGCATCATGTATTACATTCATGTGTATATATTTTGTTTTTGCAATAAGCTGTAAGCTATAGGCTTTATGCTTTTGCTGTTTATAACCTACCCTTCCAGGGTGCATTTTTTGTCGTCATTGCAAGCGTAGCGTGGCAATCTGCTCTTTGTAGGTAGAGATTGCTTCGTCGCCAGCTCCTCGCAATGACGTTCGTGTATTTGGTATTCCATTAATCATTAACAATTCAACAAATAAACAGTTCAACAATTCAACGATTAAACAAATAAACGATTAAACAAATAAACGATTAAACAGTTCCTCAGTTGGCAAGCCATTGGCATTTCGCAGTTCCCCGCAAAAGTGCTTTATTGCCTTTCTGCCCTCATCATTAAGACACAGAGTTTGTTCATTTACAAATAGTTCCAGATGTTGTCGCATAATATCATCGTCAATTGTCTGAGCATGCATTCTCATAAAAGTTGATGCTGCCGCCGGGTTTTCTTTTGCATAGCGAACACTATCGAACACCACCTTATCGACAAGCAAGAGTATATCCTCGCCGACATCACGCTGTGCAATTATTCCTCCCAAGGGTATTGGCATATTAGTTTTTTGCTCCCAGAATGCCCCTAAATCTTGCACTAATTTCAGACCTTTTTCAGCATAGGTAAATCTATTCTCATGTATCAATATTCCTGCGTCTACCTCATCGGACAAAATGGCATCTTCAATGTCGGAGAACAAATATTCCGACAAGTTTATTGCATCGGGAGCAAGCATTCTAAACAAAGCATTTGCAGTGGTTCCGAAGCCGGGAGTAGCAATTTTTGCATCGTGCAGCTCGTCAACAAAAATCTTTCTTTTGCTCACCAGCAATGGTCCGTTGCCATAGCCGAGAGCACTCCCCGAATTAAGTACTACATATTTATCTATAAGATTGGAGTATGCCGCATAACTAATTTTAGTTATATCTAGTTCTCCCGTTTTCGCACGTTTATTAAGCTCTTCCACATCGGCAATGACAAATTCAAAATCCAAGCCTTGCCAATCGACTAGTTTTGATACCAGAGCATTAAAAATGAAAGTGTCGTTAGGACACGGAGAAAATCCAAATTTTAATTTCATCATCTGAACAACCTTTTAAAGCAATCGCCGACATTGGCAATCTCAACAATTTCTATGCCTTTAGCGAGTTTCACATCAGAACCAGAACGAAATTTAGGGACAAAAATTCTACTCATCCCCAACTTTTGAGCTTCGGCAATCCGCTGTTCGAGTCTGTTTATCGGTCTCACTTCGCCTGTGAGTCCTACCTCTCCTGCAAAGCAATCGGTAGGATTTATAGCCTTATCGAAATTTGATGATAGTATTGCCACAATCACCGACAAATCGATGGCAGGATCGGCAATTTTTATTCCACCTGCAAGATTGATAAAAACATCTTTACTTCCCAGCTTGAAGCCTGCTCGTTTTTCCAATACAGCCAGCATCATATTTAGCCGCCTCAGGTCGAAGCCTGTAACGGAGCGTTGTGGAGTGCCGTAAACGGCAGTGCTGACCAAAGACTGCACTTCAATAAGAAAAGGTCTTGCTCCTTCCACCGATGCTGATATTGCCGTACCGCTAAGTCCGGTATGCTCTGATGAAACTAGCAATTCACTAGGATTTGTTACTTCTCGCAATCCTTTATCCCTCATTTCGTATATACCAAGTTCAGAAGTAGAGCCAAATCTATTTTTTACAGAACGCATAACACGATAGAAATGCAGGGTGTCGCCTTCAAACTGAAAAACCACGTCTACCATGTGTTCTAGCACCTTTGGGCCTGCAATAGCACCGTCTTTGTTGATATGTCCTATTAGCAAAACCGAAGTAGCCGTATGTTTGGCGTAGTGCATCAATTGGTTTGTACACTCCCGAATTTGCGAAACCGAACCGGATGAAGACTCCACTCTATCGGTGTTGACCGTTTGAATTGAATCGACAACAAGAATATCGGGTTCTAAATTCTGTGCCTGAGCAACAATATTTTCTATTGAAGTTTCGCTGAGGAAATAACAATTATCATTGTTCAACCCTAGTCGTTCTGCCCTCATTTTTATTTGCTGCAGGGACTCCTCGCCCGAAACATACAGCACTTTTAAATCTCTGACCGACAGGGCAATTTGCAAGATTAGTGTTGACTTCCCTATTCCTGGTTCTCCTCCTATAAGCACCAAAGAGCCGGGCACA
The DNA here is from genome assembly GCA_047972135.1 of Bacteroidales bacterium. Lineage (GTDB taxonomy): Bacteria > Bacteroidota > Bacteroidia > Bacteroidales > Prolixibacteraceae > JBKEAJ01. The sequence goes on from JBKEAJ010000016.1 coordinate 45,632, forward strand.
AGTCCACCACCAAGCAGTCTGTTAAACTCTCCGTTGTTTACATCAATCCGATCAACTTTGGAGCAAGTAACCTTGCTCAATGTTATTGGTTTGCTGTCGGAAGATGCAGAGCTTGCCAAAGGAAGATTTTTTTTACTGACGGGGTTTACCACTTCCTCCACAATGGTATTCCACTCATTGCAAGCCGAACACTTGCCTACCCACTTGCCATAGGAAGTACCGCACGACTGACAGACGTATTGAGTTTTAATCTTTGCCATAAACTATCAATAAATAAACGCTAACGAAAGTAGTAAAAAAGATTGATTAAACAGTTCATATACCCCCAAAAAGGGGAAGAGACGCCTCGCGGGGAACGAGCCGTCTCTTGCATTAGACCTTTGGGAAAGTGTCCAATGAACTTATATATAGTATGAAAATTTTACTTCACCCATATAGGAACAAACTCCTTGCCAAAAGGTCAGCCGACAAACATTTTTGCAAAAAAAATATGCTATTCTTTCACACATCACTAAACAACAGCCAATTATAATTTACATTTTTCGTTTAGAGGTCAAAAATCGACGACGACATGTTCACAATTTGTCGCTATTGTATGTCTCTGATAATATTTGTATATTCGTACTTTGAGGTTGAAGCGTTGAACTGTTGAGTTGTTGAAGGTTTAAAAATGCTGTAGGCAAACGGCAATGTCAATGTGATAATTTGCTGATGATTACGAATGAAATAAAAACTACCCCGCCTGCGGCACCCCTCCTTGAAAAGGAGGGGATTTAAAACTCTCCTCCTGCAAAGGAGGAGTACCCGAAGGGGGAAGTGGTGGCTGTTTATTGAGACTACGATATTTCAACGCCAACGCTCGCAATGACGGTAGAAATAGACATAATGTATCCGAAAATCTCAAGAAAAAAAACCGATGAAACGAGCCATGAGAACAAGTTCTCACATACGAAAATTATTATATTGGCGAGATACATGTGGCAATTAAAAAACGAAATATAAACACATGAAAGAGGAATTATTACAATATATATGGCAAAATGGACTTTTTGAGTCAGAAAGTCTAAAAGCCCAAAATGGTGAAGCTGTACAAATCATCAATAGGGGACAAAAGAATCACGATTCGGGGCCCGATTTTTTCAATGCACGCATAAGGATTGGCGACACAACGTGGGCAGGAAATGTGGAGATTCACATAAATTCGTCTGATTGGGACAAGCACAATCACAGCAAAGACTCCGCATACGACAATGTAATTCTACATGTTGTACTCAAGCACGATAAGGAGATAAAGACCTCTAAAGACAAAATTCTGCCATGTCTTGAACTATCACCTATTCAAGGCATTTTGAAGAAATACACAGACTTACAAAACTCCAAACAACTTATAGCCTGTTATCAAAATCTGAATAGCCTCAAACCCTTTGAGGTCAGTATATTTATCAGTCGTTTGGCAGTAGAAAGACTTGAAGAAAAGACCGGTGGATTTAACAACACTTATTTGGAGTGCAACAAAGATTGGCATCAAACATTTCAGCAGCAGTTGTTCACAAGCTTTGGACTGAAATCCAACACTCTCCCCTTTGCAATGCTATCGCGAGCCTTGCCGCACAATATTCTGATCAAGCACTACGACAATCTTCTTCAATTGGAAGCTCTACTGTTCGGGCAAGCAGGTTTTCTTGAAGACAGCAGCATAGATGAATACCATTCCATGTTGAAAGGTGAATATTCATTTCTCAAACAGAAGTACGAGCTGCTAGCTATGGATAAATCGTTGTGGAAGTTTATGCGCATGCGTCCTGCCAACTTTCCTACAATCCGAATATCGCAACTAGCCAAGCTCATTCACAAGCACAACAACCTGATATCATTCACGCTCAATGCCAGGTCGCTTGCAGAAGTAGAGCAGCTTTTTGATATCAACACAAGTCCATATTGGGACACCCACTACACCTTTGGCAATGAGAGCAGTAGGAGAAGCAAGAAGCTAGGCACTGCTACAAAACACAACATCCTAATAAACACCATTATACCTTTCCTTTTTTTCTACGCTAAAGAGAGGGGAAAAGCTGAAATACAAGAAAAAGCACTGAGGTTTCTTGAGGACTTACCTGCCGAAAATAACAATATAATAAAGGAATGGGCGAAATACGGGATAGGGTCTAAATCAGCATTCGACAGTCAGGCATTGATACAATTGATGAATAAGTATTGTAAAAATCGGAGATGTTTGCACTGTCAGTTTGGGTCGAAGGTTTTAAGATAAAGTATCGGCAATATCAAAAATAAGACTTATTTTTGGAGCAAAATAGGCTGATTATATGTTTAAGATAATAGACAAGTATCACTTTTCTGACAAGGTTGTGAGCTTTGAAGTTGAAGCTCCACGCATAGCTGCAAGCAGGAAGCCCGGTAATTTTGTCATACTCCGGGTAGACGAAAAAGGCGAACGTATTCCACTAACCATAGCTGGAGCAAACAAGCACAAAGGCACAATAAGACTAGTGTCGCAGACTATGGGTGTTAGTACCCAAAAGCTGTCAAAACTAGAGATAGGCGACAGCATATTGGACTTGGTAGGACCTCTCGGCAAAGCCACCCATGTGGAGAAGGTCGGAACAGTTTTGGCATGTGGCGGCGGAGTTGGCGTTGCCCCACTACTCCCTATCGTACAAGCATTTAAGGAAGCAGGCAACAGAGTAGTATCGGTATTGGCGGCACGCAGCAGAGACTTAATTATCCTCGAAGAAGAAATGCGGAGGTGGTCTGATGAGCTTATAATAATGACCGACGACGGCAGCTACGGTAAGAAAGGATTGATAACTGCAGGAGCAGAGGAAGTCATTAATAGTGAAAAGATTGACGAGTGCATAGCGATAGGACCGGGCGTGATGATGAAATACACTGCTTTGCTAACAAAGAAATATAATATCCCGACACAGGCGAGTCTCAATTCTATCATGGTAGATGGCACAGGGATGTGTGGAGCGTGCAGGGTAACAGTAGGTGGCAAGACCATGTTCACCTGCGTTGACGGACCAGAGTTTGATGCTCACGATATTAATTTTGACGAGCTCTTATCAAGGCTTGGCGGCTACACCAAGGAGGAACATTTAGCATTAGAGGCATATCAGCAAAGCACATTAAAAGAGGGCTATACGGCATGACACAAGAAGAATATTTAAAGACCGAGCGGGCGCAAGCATGGCGTGAAGAAATCCGTAAGGGCAAGAAAAATAAGGAACGCACAAGTATTGAGCGCATCCATATGAACGAAGTCTCTGCAAAAGAACGTATAAGCTCACAAAACATAGAAGTAAATACGGGCTTGAGTTCAGAGCAGGCATCAATAGAGGCGTCCCGATGTATTGATTGTGGTAAACCCACGTGCATAAGTGGCTGTCCCGTAAATATCAACATCCCAAAATTCATCAAATACATTGAAGCAGGAGATATAGCAATGGCAGGAGCGACACTAAAGGAGTCGTCTGCTTTGCCGAGTGTTTGCGGCAGAGTTTGTCCGCAAGAAAAGCAGTGTGAAGCAAATTGTTTTTACACTCTAAAACTCGAACAGCCACCTGTTGCTATCGGCAATTTAGAAAGATATGCTGCCGACTACTGCTTGAACAATCCTTCGGAAAATCGGGAAATACAAAAAACGAAAAGCAATGGCATCAAAGTAGCAGCCATTGGGGCGGGACCCGCATCCTTGTCCTTTGCAGGCGACATGGCTCTGCGTGGTTACGATGTTACGGTGTTTGAGGCACTACACGAGATTGGCGGAGTACTGAAATACGGCATTCCCGAGTTCAGGCTTCCCAACAAGCTCGTAGATATGGAGTTGGAAAACTTAAAAAATGCAGGAGTTCAGTTTATAACAAACTTTGTGGTAGGCAGAACAGCCACTTTTGAGCAGTTGGAAGAAGAGGGCTACAAGGCTTTTTTCATTGGCAGTGGAGCAGGCTTACCACGTTTTATGAACATTGAGGGCGAGAACCTTAACGGCATCTTGTCTGCCAACGAATACCTCACTCGTGTAAACCTGATGAATGCACAAAAGGAGGACTACGACACACCTGTTCTACGAGGCAAGAATGTTGCTATCATTGGCGGCGGCAACACTGCCATGGATGCTGTGCGCACTGCCAAGAGGTTGGGAGCAAACAGAGCGATGATAATCTACCGCCGTTCGATGAACGAAATGCCTGCACGACAGGAAGAGATAAAGCATGCACAAGAGGAGGGAGTAGAGTTTATCAATTTGGCAAATCCTCTTCGCTACGAAGGCAACGAGTCGGGTTTTGTGAGCAAGATGTTTATTCAGCGCATGGACTTGGGAGAGCCTGATTCGTCGGGTAGGCGCAGACCTATCCCGATTGAGGGATCAGAAGAGGCGATAGATGTCGATACAGTTATTGTTGCTGTTGGCGTATCGCCCAATCCCCTTATTCCGATGTCTCTGCCCAAGCTAAAAGTGAGCAAGTGGGGAACTATCGAGGCAGACCAAGAGAGCTTGCAAAGCTCCATTCCCAACATATTTGCAGGTGGCGACATTGTGCGTGGGGGAGCTACCGTAATTCTTGCCATGGGCGACGGCAAAAAGGCTGCGAGGGGCATGGATGCTTATCTAAAATATAACAAATGAAAAATCTACTGACGACACAATTTTGCGGACTGGAGCTAAGCTCGCCGATAATTGCGGGAAGCTCATCGCTGACCAACAATGTAAAGCACATACAAGAGATAGAAAAAGCGGGAGCAGGAGCAATTATATTAAAGTCCTTGTTTGAAGAAGAGATATATCACGAGCATAAAGCAGTAGTCAACGACGAAAATCTCTCGGCAACAGACTACGAGAATCTTGACTATCTTGACTATTTCATCAAGCATAGAAATACTGACAAGCATTTAGAGCTGCTACGTGAGGCAAAGAAGTCGGTAAGCATTCCGATTTTTGCAAGTATAAATTGTACACGAAAGCGAGAGTGGCTCGACTACATCAACAAATTTGAGG
>JBKEAJ010000017.1:0-46723 GCA_047972135.1 Bacteroidales bacterium
ACATGAAACGAGCCATGAGAAGAGTTCTCACATACGAGAATGATTATATTGGCGAGATACATGTGGCAATTAAAAACAAAATATAAACACATGAATATACCCAAATCCAAAGTGGTAGAGAAAAAATATTTACTACCGTTTATACTGATAACTAGCCTGTTTGCTCTTTGGGGATTTGCCAACGATATCACCAATCCGATGGTGGCAGCTTTTAAGACAGTGATGGAAATATCCAATGCTAAAGCATCTTTGGTGCAGTTTGCTTTTTATGGGGGCTACGCTACTATGGCAATACCTGCCGCCTTGTTTGTACAGAAATACAGCTACAAGAAAGGGATTTTATTGGGACTGACACTCTATGCCATTGGAGCATTGATGTTTTGGCCGGCAGCGCAATATCAGGAGTTTCACTTCTTCCTTGTTTCCTTGTATATTCTGACCTTTGGCTTAGCATTTTTGGAAACCACTTCCAATCCTTTCATTATGTCGATGGGTAGCAAGAATACCGCCACAAGGAGACTGAACTTAGCACAGTCCTTCAATCCTATGGGGTCTTTGTTGGGAATGTTTGTAGCATCAAGAGTTATATTGGCAGCCCTAGATTCGGACAAACAGCGCAATGCCGCGGGGGAGCTTATTTTCTCTACACTTCCTGAGGCTACCAAAGAAGCAATGCGAACCCACGATTTGATGGTAATCCGCAATCCATATGTTGCTTTGGGGCTTGTCGTTATTATAATGTTGGTGGTCATTGCCCTAGTAAAAATGCCACAAACGGGGCATGCCAATGAAATTCATCCTTTACAGTCTGCTAAGCGCTTGATTAAAAATAAGATATATAGAGAGGGAGTAATCGCACAAGTTTTTTACGTAGCCACTCAGATTATGTGTTGGACTTTCATTATTCAATACGCCGATAACTTGGGAATAGACAAAGCGACAGCACAGATGTACAATATTGTGGCAATGGGTATTTTTCTGGCTAGTAGGTTTATCAGTACCTTCCTGATGAAATACGTCAACAGCCGAAAGCTCCTTATGGTATTTGCGCTCGGCGGTATGACAACAATATTAGGAGTAATATTTATAAACGGTATGGGTGGACTATACTGCTTGGTGGCTACTTCGGCGTTTATGTCTCTGATGTTCCCCACGATTTATGGGATAGCATTAGAGGATGTGGGCGAAGACACTACGCTAGGTGCGGCAGGGCTTGTTATGGCAATCGTTGGCGGAGCGTTGATGCCTCCACTTCAAGGCGCAATTATAGATTTTGGTATTATAGATTTGAAGGTGCTAGGCTCCATGTCTGCTGTAAATGCCTCATTTATTCTACCGTTTATATGTTTCGTAGTGATAGCGATTTACGGCTATCGATCGTGTCGTTTTGCAGAGCAGTAGCGGTGTTTTGCAGTAGGCTGTTTGTCCAAAAAACTGAATGTCTGAAATCTGAGTATCGAGTTATTACCCGGCTAGTCGCTAAAATATATTATATTTGTAGGGTATAATGAAAAAACAAACGAATCATATAACACTGTTGCTTAGAGAGTGTATCAATACCATAGACCCGACGGCAGAGGTGATACTTTACGGTTCTCGTGCACGTGGCGATGAACACGCTGGTTCGGATTGGGATATACTTATTTTGACAGAGTACGCAGCAGACCTTATGACAGAACGCCACTTTCGTGATAGACTTTATGATTTGGAGTTGGAAATAGGAGAGGTATTTTCTGTTATTGTTTATTCTAAGGAAGACTGGGATACTAAGCAAGGTATTACTCCTTTTTATCAAAATGTTATATGCGAGGGGGTAAAGATATGACAGAACAAGAACGACAAATTTATGTAAAATATCGTATTGCGTGTGCTTATACCACATTTAAAGCAGCTAGAGTAGCTGATAGCGGTTTTTGGGATTCCTCAGTAAATAGGCTTTACTATGCCTTATTCTATGCAGTAAGTGCTCTTCTTGTGCAAAACCATATTCAAACAAAATCTCACTCATCTGTAAGAAGTCAGTTTTCCTTACTGTTTGTAAAAACGGGTAAATTTGAAAAAAAATATGGACGTCTTTTGTCGGAGTTGTTTGATTGGAGACAAAAAGGAGACTATGATAATATATTTAGTTATAATGGTGAAGTTGTTGAACCCTTATTTGAACCTGTCGAAGAAATGATTAGTGCGATTGAAGATGAAATAAAGGCTCGCAATGACGATAAAATGTAGGGGCAGGTCTTGTGTCTGTCCGACTGTTAAATTGGCTATTGAACATAGTGCGTAGAGCCTACAGCTTATTGCAAAAAAATATAAACATACAAAATGAGACTAATAATTCAAAAGAACTACGAGAGCATATCGAAGTGTGTAGCAAACATAGTGATTAACAGGATAAAAGAGTTTCAGCCGACAGCCGACAGACCTTTTGTGTTGGGCTTGCCCACCGGTTCATCTCCGATAGGGGCTTACAAGGAGCTGATTTGTCGTCATAAGGCAGGCGAATTTTCTTTTCAGAATGTGGTAACTTTTAATATGGATGAGTATATTGGTTTGCCGCCTACGCATCCCCAAAGCTACCACCACTTCATGGATGAGCATCTATTCAAACATGTAGACATACAGCCCGAGAATATCAACATTCTGAATGGGATGGCTGACGAGCTCGAAGAGGAGTGCCGCTTATATGAAGAGAAGATGGCATCATACGGAGGTATTCATCTTTTCTTGGGGGGAGTAGGGATTGACGGGCATTTGGCATTCAACGAGCCATGTTCGTCATTGCAGTCGAGAACTCGCATAAAAACCTTGACTCACGACACTCTAGTTGCCAACTCTCGTTTTTTTGATAATGATATTAACAAAGTGCCCAAACAGTCTCTGACAGTGGGTGTTGGTACGGTTATGGATGCCAAGGAAGTTGTGATAATAGTCAACGGAATATCAAAAGCACAAGCATTGAGACACGCTGTTGAAGGCAGTGTTAGTCATTTTTGGACGATATCAGCCATTCAGAATCACAGAAAAGGGGTAATTGTCTGCGACGAGGATGCTTGTGCAGATTTAAAGGTGAGCACCTACAAGTATTTCAAGGATATCGAAGCCGGTGAGGAACTGTAAATGAGAACATGTAGCTAACAGCAACTTGAATATCTCTATTTATTTACGCGATTTTTCAATGTCAATTCTTTCGGGATACGGCAAAAATCATTAGCTTTGGAGCTAATAATACAACCATTAAAAAATAAAATAATGGGAATACTATCGCAACTACAACCGCAACCGATATGGGATTTTTTTGAAAGGATATGCGAAGTGCCACGTCCCTCGGGCAAGGAAGAAAAAATTATAGCAATGCTAATAGACTTTGCCAAAGAGAACAATTTGGAGTGGAAAAAAGACGATGTCGGCAATGTGTTGATTAGCAAGCCTGCAACGGCAGGGAAAGAGGGAGTAGCCCCTGTGGTTTTGCAGTCACATATCGACATGGTGTGCGAGAAGAATAGCGACAAGGAGCATGACTTTGAAAACGACCCGATTACTCCTATTATCGACGGCGGATGGGTTTATGCCGACAACACCACTCTTGGAGCCGACAATGGCATGGGTATGGCGGCACAGATGGCAGTGCTTGTTGCCGATAATATTCGTCATGGTGCAATAGAATGTCTGTTTACCGTAACCGAAGAAACGGGTCTTGTTGGGGCAAAGGAGATAAAAGCAGGCTTTTTTGAGTCGCAGAGGCTGATTAACTTAGATTCTGAGGACGACCACGAGATTTTTATGGGCTGTGCAGGTGGCATAGACACTACGGCAACATTTACATATACCAAAGAAGCTCCACAGTCGGATAGTGTAACTTTCTCTCTGAGTGTAACAGGCTTAAAGGGAGGGCATTCCGGTGGTGATATTCATTTGGAGCGAGGGAATGCCAATAAACTGCTTTCCCGTTTTCTGTGGCAAGTCAAAGACAAATTTTCCATCAGTCTTGCAGAATTTAATGGGGGCAGTCTCCGCAATGCTATTCCACGTGAGGCGAAGGCTGTCATTACCTGTCCGTCTGAGCATAAGGAGCATTTGGTGGCAGAGTTCAACCATTATAGGTCTGATATAGAAAATGAATACTCATTTTCTGATGCAGGAGTAAAACTGTCTATATCGTCTGCCGATTTGCCTGAATTTGTGATAGATAGAGCGACAAGCACTAATTTTCTTAATGCTCTAGTAGCGTGTCCGCATGGAGTTATAGCCAAGAGTACACGTATGGAAAATCTTGTGGAGACCTCTACAAACCTTGCGGCTGTAAAGTTTGTTGATGGCAATAAGATAATGATAACTACTAGTCAGCGCAGTGAGATTGAGTCTCGTAAGATGTATGTAAAGGATATGGTAGTTTCGGTTTTCAGGATGGCAGGAGCAGAGGTGGCAAATTCCGATGGTTATTGCGGTTGGACTCCCAATCCGGACTCCGAGCTGTTGAAAGTTACCCGTAGTACTTACGAAGGATTATTTGGGACAAAGCCTGATGTTCATGCTATTCATGCAGGTTTAGAGTGTGGATTGTTTTCGGCGAAATACCCTACATTAGATATGGTTTCGTTCGGACCTAATATCCGAGATGCCCACTCGCCGAAGGAAAAGACTGAAATTAAGTCTGTTGAGAAATTTTGGAAAATGCTGGTGGCTGTTCTTGAAAATTTACAGTGAACAAAAGTCTAATCTTGCTTGTTGATTTAAGAAAGTAAGATTAAAGGACTATTGTGAAAAGTTTTAAGGCTAGTATTATTTTTTTTGTATTGATGTCGGCGGTGCTTGTGTGCACTGCTCAGAATGCCGTGTCTCTCAAAAAAGTCGGACAGGACAACCGAGAGCCGTACAAGTATAAATATTGGTTGCCGTTTTTGGGCAAGAAAGCTGCGAGCAGGGGGTTTAAATTGCCTCTGCCTCACGGTGTTATGATTAACTATATGCCTTTGAGTCAGAAAGTTCAGATTTCTGACATGGGGGTTGGTATCAACGATTTCAACATCAATAACGTACAAGACATTGTTAGTATTGATGGGGCTTCCGTCAGTGGTTATACGCTCAATATGCGTTTGGATACGTGGGTTCTGCCTTTTCTGAATGTGTACACGCTAATAGGATATAATAAGAGTAATATCGAAGTACCTTTGTCCTTGAATGCCGATGGAGCATTGGGAGGCGTGTTGAGTGGGGTGTATAACGATCTGGAGAACGGCACATACACTGCACGGTCGAGTTCTACGGGTGAGTATTTCGGATTGGGGGCAATGTTTGCAGGAGGCATAGGTCCAATGTTTTTTTCTTGGGATATTAATCATACGTGGACAGGAACCGACAAGCTCGACAAGCCTGCACGTATCCTTATCACAGGCATTAGAACTGGACCCATCATCAGAATAAAGAACAAGGAAAATATGAATGTAGTACTGTGGGCAGGCATGATGTATTCAAATTTGGCTAGTACCACTACTGGTAGGATTTCGGTCAATGAGTTGTTTCCCAATTTTAATGAGGGCAAGGAGGGAGCGTTGACAAAGATGGAGACATGGTACGGCAACCTGTCGCCAAGGGATAAGATTAAATATGCCATTCCCTATGGTGTTGTTACTAAGACAGTTGAGGGTATGGATGGCAATGGTGAGATATCTTACCACATGAAGAAGTCTATCAAACGTCCTTTCAACTTGTTGTTGGGAGCGCAGTGGCAAATAAACGAAATATGGCAGCTCAGGATGGAGCAACAGATGCTAGGCGACAGGACGGCAACACTTCTATCATTGAATTACAGATTTGGTCTGCCTTTTAGAGGGATAAAGGATAATTAGTGCTTCGCCCTACACTTTCATCTATAAGGTTTTCAGCCTTTCCAAGCGTCATTGCAAGGAGCTGGCGACGAAGCAACTTCTACCACAACGAACAGATTGCCACTAGAATATGGCATAAATCTTGCCTAGTTTACACTATATGATACTTAGTTTTGTGTGTGTTCCCGCTTTTTAGCGAGCCAATGTGTTTGTAAATTTAATCCCGAGTTTTTGGAATTTTGGAATTTCTTAGATTCCTTGTTGGCGGGATGAGCTTATAATTTCTTATCTTTGCGGGCAACAAAAACAGATTTAATCAATTATGATAAAACTTACATTGCCCGACGGCAGTATACGAGAGCTAGAGTCGGGAATAAGCGGTTTCGATTTTGCGAGGAGCATCAGCAATAAGTTGGCAAAGGACGCTTTGGCAGTTGAGATAGACGGCGAAGTCAGAGATTTGACGACTAAACTGGATAAAGACGCACAGGTAAATATACTGACATGGGAAACTGATGGTGGCAAGCATGCTTTTTGGCATTCGTCGGCACACTTGTTGGCAGAGGCGATAGAGGCTATTTATCCTGGCACTAAATTCGGAATAGGTCCCACCGTAGATGTAGGTTTTTATTATGACATAGACTTGCCTGAAGGGAAGGTGATAAGCGAAAATGATTTTCCTGCTATTGAGAACAAGATGCTTGAGTTGGCACGTCAAAAAAATGATATCACGAGAAAAGATATTTCCAAAGCGGATGCCTTGAAGTTGTTTGGTGATAAAGGTGATGAGTATAAGACTGAGTTAATCAGTGAGTTGGAGGACGGCACTATCACGCTCTATTCGCAAGGCAGCTTTACGGATTTATGTCGGGGACCTCACCTCAGAAATACAGAGCAGATAAAAGCTATTAAGCTGACGGCGGTAGCAGGAGCTTACTGGCGTGGCGATGAAAAGAACAAACAGCTGACTCGCATTTACGGAGTTACTTTTCCCAAGCAAAAGATGCTGGAGGAGTATTTGGTTTTGTTGGAAGAAGCCAAGAAGCGCGACCATCGAAAGATAGGGAAAGAATTGGAGCTATTTACTTTTTCGCAGAATGTTGGTCAGGGTTTGCCTATGTGGCTTCCCAAGGGTGCTATGCTTCGTGAGCAGTTGGAGATTTTTTTGAAAAAGGTACAGAAGAAATATGGTTATAGTCAGGTGATTACTCCTCATATTGGTAATATTGAGCTATATAAGAAATCAGGACACTACGAAAAGTATGGCAAGGACTCGTTTCAGCCCATACTCACACCTGCCGAAGGAGAGTCTTACTTGTTGAAGCCGATGAATTGTCCGCATCACTGCGAGCTGTACAGTTCTAAGCCTCGTTCGTATAGGGATTTGCCTGTTAGGATGGCAGAGTTTGGCACTGTTTACCGATATGAGATGAGCGGCGAGCTTCACGGGCTTACTCGTGTGAGGGGTTTCACGCAGGACGATGCACACATCTTCTGTCGTCCCGATCAGTTGAAGGAGGAGTTTTTGAAGGTAATAGATATAATATTTATCATATTCAATGCTCTTGATTTTGAGGAATATACAGCTCAGATATCGCTGAGAGACCCTGAAAATACGACAAAATATATAGGATCGTCAGAGAACTGGGACAAGGCAGAGCGAGCCATCATTGAGGCTTGCGAGGAGCGAGGCTTAAATACGGTAGTAGAGCTTGGCGAGGCAGCATTTTATGGTCCTAAATTGGACTTTATGATAAAGGATGCTTTGGGAAGGAGCTGGCAGTTAGGGACGATACAAGTAGACTACAATCTGCCCGAGCGCTTTGGCTTGGAGTATATCGGGGCAGACGACCAAAAGCACCGTCCGGTGATGATACATCGTGCACCTTTTGGTTCTATGGAGCGTTTTGTTGCTGTGTTGATAGAGCATACGGCGGGTAAATTTCCCTTATGGTTGTCGCCCGATCAGGTGGTTGTGCTACCTGTTGGCGAGCGATTCAATGAATATGCCCACAGCGTGGCAGCGAGCTTAAATGCTGGAGACATCAGAACTATTGTTGACGAGCGCAACGAGAAAGTAGGGCGTAAAATCCGTGATAATGAGTTGAAGCGTATTCCATATTTGCTGATAGTGGGCGAGACGGAGATGGAAGAGAATGCGGTGTCGGTAAGACGTCAAGGCGAAGGTGATAAAGGGAAAATGAGTATTGATGATTTTGCTGAGTACGTTAATAGACAGGTTGAAGAACAAATGAATAAACATACTATTGCAAAGTAGCAGAAAATGTTATAACTTTGCGGCGAAAAATTGTTTAACTTAAAGAAATAGGAGGAAATAGCAATTAACAACAACAGGAAACGAGCTTACCGCCCGATGAGGCAGAAAGAACCCGAGCATAGGGTTAATGAGAAAATAACGACACCCGAAGTACGATTGGTGGGTGATGGGATTGAACCTGGAGTTTACCCCTTGTCGAAGGCTCTGCAATTTGCAGACGAGCAGGATTTAGATTTGGTGGAGATTTCGCCAAACGCTAAGCCTCCGGTATGCAAGATTGTTGATTATCAGAAGTTTTTGTATCAGCAAAAAAAGAAGCAGAAGGAGATAAAGGCGAAGGCAGTAAAGGTTGTGGTAAAAGAAGTTCGATTTGGGCCAAACACTGACGAGCACGATTTCAATTTCAAGCTACGTCATGCAGAGAATTTCCTGAAAGAAGGTTGTAAGGTTAAAGCCTACGTATTCTTTAAGGGGCGCAGTATTTTGTTTAAGGACAAGGGCGAAATCTTGTTGTTGAGGTTTGCCGAGGCATTAGAAGAGGTCGGCAAGCTTGACCACATGCCGAAATTAGAAGGTAAGCGTATGATAATTCATATGTCGCCAAGAAAAACGACGAAGTAGAAATTATTTACAATAAATATAGTAGTAATGCCAAAAATGAAGACGAATTCCGGAGCTAAGAAGCGATTTAAGCAAACCGGAAGTGGGAAATTAAAAAGAAAGCATGCTTACAAGAGTCATATTCTGACAAAGAAAACGACTAAGCAAAAGCGCAGATTGACAAGATGGGCTGGAGTAGACAAAACCAGCGAGTCAAATGTAAAACTATTGCTTTGCATGAAGTAATTCAATTTTCCGATTTAAATTATTTGTTGAACTGATGTATTAGCAAAAAAGACTCTTAACAGTAGAGCGCTAAGCATCTTAAAATTTTAATTATGCCAAGGTCAGTAAACCATGTAGCTTCAAAAGCGAGACGTAAAAGGACGTTGAAGCTCACCCGAGGATACTTCGGGCGACGCAAAAATGTATGGACAGTAGCAAAGAATGCTTTAGATAAAGCTATGCTATATTCTTACAGGGACAGGAAAGTAAAGAAAAGAAAGTTCAGAGCTTTGTGGATACAGCGTATTAATGCGGGAGTTCGTCAGCACGGGATGAGTTATTCGCAGTTTATGGGCTTAGTAGCCAAGAATAATATTGAAATCAACCGCAAGGTTTTGGCAGATTTAGCGATGAACCATCCTGAGTCTTTCAAAGCAATCGTTGACAAGGTGAAGAAATAGCCTTTGCAATATCAAGATTTTAAAAGCCGTATCGAAACAATTGATACGGCTTTTTTGTTTTTTAATAAAGTAAATTGCTAAATTTACATTCGAAGTTTAATTGTAATAGTATCAACAATGAGTATTAAAGGAACAAGAACGGAGCAAAACCTATTGAAGGCGTTTGCAGGCGAGTCTCAGGCGAGAATGCGCTACAACTACTTTGCAAAAGTAGCAAAGCAGGAGGGCTTGGAGCAGATAGCCGAGATTTTCGAGGAGACCGCTATTAATGAGCATGCTCATGCTAAGCGCTTTTTTAAGTTTTTGGAGGGGGGCATGGTAGAGATTACCGCTTCATACCCTGCCGGAGTTATTGGCAGCACAATGGATAATCTTAAAGCTGCTGCCGAAGGTGAAAACGAGGAGTGGACAGACCTTTATCCTGAATTTGCAAAGATAGCAGAGGAGGAAGGCTTTAAAGAAGTTGCCGTAGCATTCAAGATGATTGCTAAAGTAGAAAAAGAACACGAGGAGCGTTATCGTGCATTGTATGAAAATCTTGAAAAAGGTCTGGTGTTTAAGCGTGGCGACAAGATTATGTGGAAATGTCGTAACTGTGGATACATTCACGAGGGGACAACTGCCCCCAAGACTTGCCCGGCATGCCTGCACCCTCAGTCTTATTTTGAGTTGAGAGCCATGAACTGGTAGGGATTTTGGTATAACAGCAATGATTAAAGGGCAGGTTGTTTTATCTGCTCTTTTTTCTTGCCTATATGGAATGGCAGGATATACATTAGATTATATCCAATGGCTACATTAAAAGACTTGCTTATTCCGAAGCCTGCGGTTCTAAAAGCATTTGGATATATGTCGGGACTAGAAATCATCATCATTGTTCTAACTTCCCAGCCCATAAAGAAATTCTTGAATATCTCGGCTTTCAGTCCCAGTCCCAGTTCTGCCCATTGAGCATTGAAGTTCTGACTGGGATAGTCAGTGTTAATCACTTCTCCCCAGTAGTTTGAGTGTGTGATACTATTAACTTGCTGAGAGTTTGTTGAGAGCGCATATCTGGCAATTATATCAACGCTGTGTCTCTTGGCATCTTGTTTTTTATCTTTTAGAATATTGAGGTTAGCACCTATTTTGAGATACTGTCCGTTTCCGTCTAAATCTATGTAAGAGCTGTTAATACCGAATTTTTCATACCCCAATTCAATGGCAGCAAACCAATTTGGGGCAAACTCGTAGTCAGCCATTATTTCAAGACCGGTGTCCTCGCCAAAGGTGTACATTCCCAGAAACGGTTTTAGCAAGTTTGTTCCTATTCTGGGAGCAAAGAAACGCCTATATTTAGGTTCTTTTTCCTCCTTAGCTTTTATTTCTACTCGTTCTTTTTCAGATATTTCAGTGCTTTTATTTTGAGCCGACGAGCAGATGTAAATGCTACAAAGTAGTAGTGTCAATAGAGTAGTATAAGCGAATGTTTTCATATTGTTTTTGGTCAACAATGTTGTAAATAAAATATGCCGAATCAACAGCGTTCGTTGTAAATTTAAATGAGTCTATCGTGTAAACATAATAGACCCCTTCGGAGTAATCGTTAAAGTTTTCTGTTTTGGTGGTGTATACTTCGAGTAAGTCGGTTTCCGCATCAGTGCTGTCCCTATTAAAGTTGATTTGATACTTGAAAATATCGTCGCTGAGAGGCATTGGCAATAGGAATGTTTCAGAGCTGACGCTGTCGTATATCATTGAGTCTATACCGTGCCCTTTTATTGAGATATTATCAGCACTCATTTCAGTTTGTCCTTTGAGTGTTAGATATAGCATTCCTTGAGATGGCGGTAAGTCCTCCTCCTTGCAGGCTGTAATGCAGAGAGTTGTTATAAGTATTAATAATAAATATGTTGATAATTTCATTTTGAGTGGATAATGATTTGTTTTTCGGCTTGCAAGTTACATAAAAACAGTCTAAGATTTACTTATTGATTTTAATATTTCAACAATAGAGTTGTTTATTCGTTTGAAGTCTTCCCTCTCTTTTGAGGAGTATAGCAGAGCTATATACCACGAAGAGCATGAGGATTGCGTCAAAATATCTTTGTTCAGTCTGTATGCTTCTTTCATTCTTCTTTTCAGCAGGTTTCTGTCAACTGCTTTTTTAAAGTATCTTTTTGATACAGAGCTTAGTATCTTGTTTGGTTCTTTGTTTTCATTTCTTAGAACAAATGCTTTGATGGGGTATTGGTATATAGAAACACCTTCATGAAAAATTCTGTCGATAAGAGTTTTTCCATGAAGGCGTTCGTCTATGTTGAGCCCATATTTTTTCATTGCGGTAGAGGCTCTGTGTTAATGTCAGCTTTTGCTGGTAACTTTCTTGTTATGTTTATCAATAAACTGTTCCAGAGCCATTGTCATTGAAGGAGCCTCCTTAGTGGGAGCGTTTATGTTGAGTTTTAGCTTGGCATCTTTCACAGCTTTGGCAGTAGCATTTCCGAAAGCTGCTATACTTATTCCTTTTTGGTCGAAGTTTGGGAAGTTACTCACGAAGGACTTCACACCTGCGGGACTAAAAAATGCCACGATATCGTAGTCGATATCTTTTAAGCTGCTAAGGTCGCTGCTAACGGTGCGGTATAGAATAGCCTTAGTAAACTTTACTTTGTTTTTTGTAAGCATTGTCGGAATGTCCTCCTTGTGTATTTCAGAAAGAGGGAGCAGAATATTTTCTTTTGCTTTTTCCTTGTCTTGTTGTTTTTTGATAATGGTCATTAGTCCATCCATATTTCCAGTACTACTAAAGAATATTTTTCTTTTTCTGTATATTACATACTTCTGCATATAGTTGGCAGCAGTTTCGGATATACAGTAATACTTCATGGCATCGGGGACCTCAATACGAAGTTTCCTACACATGGCAAAATAGTGGTCAATGGCAGTTTTGCTGGTAAACAGTACTGCCTGATGTTCCAGTATTTGGATTCTCGTTTGCCTGAACTCCTTTGTGGATACTCCCTCTACCTGTATAAAGGGTACGAAGTCTATTTTGACATCTATTCTCTCAGCCAAGTCATAATAAGGAGATTTCTCCGAAGACGGTTCTGGTTGAGATACTAGTATTCTTCTGATTTTCAAGACGCTATTGAATTAATTAAACAGTAATTCTAAAATAACAGCCATTTAGCCAAAATGGCTACAGGCATAATTTCAACGGCGCAAAGATACAAAATAAAATAGAAAATCGGATACTTATTGAGCACGAAAATTAGTAATCCTCTGTATATTAGTATTATAAATAATACGCTAAGACTAAACATCAGTATAAAGAAGCTAACAAGCTTTATTATTGGTGGTGCATAGAAAAAAACGATAAGTAGAGGAATTGAAATAATTGTATATATCTGACCTGCAGCGAAGTTAAGCTCCAGGAATTGGTTTGTTATACTGACGTTGTCTGTTATAGCACCGAGAAACTTATAGACGAAATGTCTAATCAGCAGTAATAACACAATAGCAATCAGCAGAATAATCAGATTTTCCTTTATCAGGGCAAATGCTGAGGGCAGGTAGAGTCTGGAGCTTTGATAAACAATCAGGAATGCCACACAGGGCAGGAGTATGTTCAGTATGAATTTCCGATGGTTTGAGGTGTATAAATCGCTGTCTATGGAAAATGCACTGGCGTGTCTGTAAACCAGCTGTCTAAATAGATTATGTAAAGTGTCATTTCCTCTTACGTATGTAGACACGAACAGTCCTACAATCACAATAAGCATTATTGTGATAAAGGAGCTGGGGTAGTATTGAGGAAGGTCAATATTCATAAATCAGGTGTTTTTTCCCGTGCCAAAGATAAGTTTTTTTTGTTTCTTAGTTGTGTTTGACATATAATTTATATTCAAGTATAATGCTGTTAGGCTGTTATGTGTTTTAATGAATGGGGTATAGGGTAGATTGTAAGTTGTATTGGAGTTTTAATTTGAGAGCGTAATAAAAATGTTTATATTTGCGTCGAAATAATAGATAATGACGTTTTTTAGAATTAAGATATAAGTAATATGCAACTAATCAAGCCCGAAGGATACCAATCATTGTTGAGCGCTGGCGAGACAGAGATAGCCATCAAGCGAGTAAAAGATTTTTTTGAGGAGGGTTTATCCTCGGAGTTGAAACTGAGGAGGGTTACAGCCCCCTTATTTGTTCGTAAGGGCAGGGGTATAAATGATGATTTGAATGGAGTAGAACGAGCAGTTTCTTTCAATGTTCCTGATGCTGATGCTTGTGATGTTGAGATAGTGCATTCTTTGGCAAAATGGAAAAGGATGACACTTGGAGAGCTGGGAGTAGAGCCGGGTTATGGTTTGTATACCGACATGAATGCCATTCGTAATTCGGAGGAGTTGACCAATATTCATTCTGTTTATGTAGACCAATGGGATTGGGAGCGTGTTATATTAGAGAGCGATAGGAATTTAGATTTTTTAAAGTGGCTAGTTAGAAGAATATACAACACTTTTCTGCGTACCGAGTATTTAGTATATGAGACATGGCAGCATATTACACCGATTTTGCCATCGGAGATAAAGTTTATCCAGTCTGAGGACTTATTGCAGATGTATCCCGATATGAGTTCCAAAGAGCGTGAGGATGCAATTGCAAAGGAGTATGGAGCGGTATTTATCATAGGAATTGGCGGCGAATTGAGTAATGGACAGATTCATGACGGGCGTTCGCCGGATTACGATGATTGGAGTATTGATACGGAGAATGGATTTAAGGGGCTCAATGGCGATATCATAGTTTGGAATCCTGTTTTAGAGAGTAGTTTAGAGTTGTCGTCCATGGGCATTAGGGTAGACAAAGCAGCACTTCTGCGGCAATTGGATATTCGCAATGCAAAAGAACGTTTAGACTTGTATTGGCACAAGAAGCTGATGAACGATGAGTTTCCCTTAACGGTAGGAGGAGGTATCGGTCAGTCTAGGCTGTGTATGTTCTTTCTTCGCAAGGCTCATATTGGGGAGGTTCAGTCGAGCGTTTGGTCAACAAGGATGATAGAAGAATGCCGGTCTGCCAATATTTATCTTTTCTGATTAAAATTCAGTTCACAAATACAAGATATAGTTTCAGGGTCTGAGTATACCTGTACTTTATATATATTACTGTTTATTTTGTCAATTGCAACCCCGATATTTGAGTTCGGGGTTGTTTCTTTTATGTAGTTTACCGATATTTCGTGAAGTGTGTGTTGTGACAAGAAGCTTATTCCGAAGGCTGCAATGGCATGTCTTAGGTATGCAATGCTGTTTACGTGGGCATTCACATCGACATCAAAGAATGAAACGGGTTCAAAATTTTCTGCTTTTATGGTCATTAGGGATTGTAATTTTGGAGCTTCTTTTTCATCATGTAGTTTTCCGGAGTACTGATTTTCTTCCAGTATTGAGCTGGGTTTTATAATTTTTTTTGTGTCGGCAGTAATAGTAAGCCACGATGATGATATATTGGCAATTGTGTCGCCATTTTCAAATTCGACTTTAAAGTCTCGGTATGCAAACATTCCATTATCAAATTTTGGAACGGTTGATATTCTTATTTTATCCTCCCACTTGGGGTAACCGTAGATATGGACATTCATTCTCGACAATACCCAAAAGCAATTTAGCTTTTTGAGATTGTCGAAGCCCACACCCAGCATATTGGCGTGTTTGTGAGCCATTTCCAAGCATAAGTCAAGGATTGATGTAATGTGAGCATTCTTATTAATGTCCACCTGTTCTTGCCTGATAGTAAACAATTCAGAGAGTTTGTGTATATTTGTGTCGTTCATTTTATTGAGATTACGAACAAAGATAGTTATTAGTTAGTTTATAAATGGGAAAAATAATAATAAAAACAGCCGAGCAGATTGAAGGCATACGAGAAAGTAGCAAGCTTGCCTCGCGGTGTTTGGACTACATCTCGGAAGAGCTCTACGAGGGAGTAAGTACTCTTGAGTTGGATAAAAAAATCGAAACTTTTTTACGTGATTATAACGCTGTCCCAGCAACTTTAGGCTATAATGGTTTTCCTGCGTCTTCGTGCATATCTCCCAACAATGTGGTATGCCATGGTATACCTTCGGCAGATGTAGTTTTAAGAGATGGAGACATTTTCAATATTGATGTTACGGCTATTCTTGACGGCTATTTTGGTGATACCAGCAGGATGTTTAGTATTGGTGAAATAAGCCAGGGTGCAAAGAATTTGATAGATGCTACTGAGCATGCTATGTATTTAGGTATCGAGCAGGTTAAGCCGGGTGGATATTTTGGAGACATAGGTTTTTTCATAGCTCGTTATATTCGGTCGCAGAAATATAGCGTTGTCTACGATTATTGTGGTCATGGAGTAGGGATAGAGTTTCATGAAGAGCCTTTTGTTGAGCATTCGTCGAAGAAGCCTCGCACTGGTGCAAAGTTTCAGCCGGGAATGATATTTACCATCGAGCCAATGATAAATGAAGGTGTTGCGCGCACGGTACTTGACAAGAGTGACGGATGGACAGCGCGGACCTACGATGGCAAGTTGTCAGCTCAGTTTGAGCATACGGTTTTGGTTACCGAGACAGGGGTGGAAATACTGACAGTGTCTTGAAAATCAAAAAGTCTTCTGATGTTTATTGAGGCTCTATCACGTTTCGTGTGGGTAGATTGCAGCGGTGGTCAGTTGAGCCATCATCTAATTAACACATCAGCAAATCAGCTCATTATCATCACCCACTTTATTCGGCATCAATTTTTGCTTCCACGCCATATATTTTATTAAACAGACTCAGGGTTTTGTTGGTGTCAGATAGTTTTACTGACACTGTAATATTGCAATTGGAAGAATACTGTGTATTTGTTATTTTGATATTTTGGTCTTTAACGATGCGCATAACATCATTTAGCAGTGGATATTCAAATTCAATTGTCAGCAGATTATGCACCTCTTTAGTAATAATATTGGCAGCTGTCAAAGCCTCTTTCGCCGATGTTTTATAAGCGTTGATAAGACCGCTGACTCCGAGCAGGGTTCCTCCAAAATAGCGAACAACAATGATGAGGATGTTTGTGAGCTCGAAGCTCTGTATTTGTCCCAGAATAGGTTTTCCGGCAGTCCCAGAGGGCTCTCCGTCGTCGTTGGCTCTAAAGTTTTTCATGTCGGCACCCAATCTCCATGCATAACAACAATGCCGAGCTTTGTGGTGCTCGGCTTTGATTATTGAGTTTTTGTCATTGATTTCGTTTAGGGTTTCCAAAGGAAAGGCATAAGCTATAAACTTACTTCCTTTATCTTTGAAGACTGCCTGACTAGATTTTTCGATTGTATAAAAAGTATCGTTAAGTTCCTTATTCATTCGTTTTTAGGGTTCTACATACTTTGCAGTTTTCTCTCAAGGTCTTTGTAGCTTTTCTGAATCTCCTTGTCAATATCCTTCAGATTTTTAATCGTCTTGCAGGCATGTATTACGGTAGCGTGATTTTTATTGCCGATTATGCCACCTATGTTTTCAAGAGTTTCGCTGGTCAGTTCTTTTGAGAAATACATTGCCATTTGGCGCGCCTGCACAATTTCTCTTTTTCGTGTTGTTGAGCGCAATGCGTCGATGGATATATCAAAGTATTCACACACGACTTTCGTGATAACATCAACGGAGTATTCTCGTTTTTTCTTGGAAATAAGTTTGTTGACAATACTTTCTGCGAGGTTTAAATTGATTTCTTTTCTTGCCATCGTTGATTGGGCAAGTAGCGACACCATTGCACCTTCCAATTCTCGCACGCTCGTGGTCATATTATATGCCAGATAGTCGAGTACGTCTTCGGGTATTCTGATACCGTCTTTCTTCGCTTTTTGTTTGATTATCTTTTTTCGAGTTACTTCGTCGGGTGCTGTTAATTCGGTAGATAGTCCCCATTTAAACCTAGATATAAGGCGAGAGTTAAGACCCTGAAGCTCACTCGGCGACTTGTCACTGGTCAGTATTATCTGTTTGCCACACTGGTGTAGATGATTGAATATATGGAAGAAAGATTCTTGTGTTTTCTCTTTACCTGCAAACTCTTGAACATCGTCGAGAATTAGAGTATCAATCATTTGGTAGAAGTGAAGGAAATTATTTGATTGATTTTCCATCACCGATGTTGTGTACTGAGTTTGAAACTTGTTAGCATTAACGTATAGAACTGTATTATTGGGATGCAACTCCTTTATTTTAAGTCCGATGGCATGAGCAAGGTGCGTTTTCCCCAATCCCGATTCGCCATATACCACAAGCGGGTTGTAGGCAGTGCCTGCGGGAGCACTGGCTATTGCCAGTCCGGCTTCATAAGCGATTTGATTACATTCCCCTTTCATATAGGCATCGTAGTCGTAATTCGGATTAAGATATGATTCAATATGTTTTTTCTTAATTCCGGGAACAGCAACGTGATTAGCAAATGGGACAACATCGTCTAACCCAAACTTTTGAGAAACCGGTTTATTGCTAGGGTTTGTCTTGTCGATGTGAGGAATTGTAGTTCTAGTGTTATCTTCCCCATTTATAACGTTGTAGTTGTACTCCAATTTCGCTTTAGGTCCAATCTCTTTTCTAAGAGTGGCTTTTAATAAGTCAACGTAATTTTCCTCAATAAACTCATAATAGAATTTGCTTGGTATTTGGATTGTCAGGGTGTCGTCAACAATTTTAAGCGGTTTAATAGGTTTAAACCAACTTTCAAAAACCTGAGGTTTCACATTATCTTTGATAAATGTAAGACACTTAGTCCAAACTATACTTGCATCAAGACTCATACTGCTAAAAAACTTAAAAATTTAACTTCTAAAGGTCGAATACCCTTCTTATTTTGATAGGACAAATATAGTGCAAAATGCCTTTGTCTACTAATCCAAAGTTGCTGCAAAATATCCATTTGTTTCTATCTTGTTACAAATCAGTCAAGATAGATAGGAGGTTAAAGATGGTTAAGATTTTAAGGTCTTGATTATCACGCCCTAAGTGTAGTGTGTTGATAATCAATTTACTAGGCGGTGCGAAATTTTCCGTACTTCTCTTTGGATTTATACTCGCTTGTGTACCAACGACAAGCTGCAGAACACAAAATGCACACTATTTTTTCATCAAGTTCTCCAAAGTTTTTTCTTTTCCATTTTTGAAGCTTTTGATTTCTGTATTTGCAAAGTGGTTTTGTACTTTTTGCAATTCTTCGAAAGCTCTTACAAAATTATTCAATGTGTTGTAGTAGTAATACTTTTCTTTATCGTCGTAGTACCATTTCTTTGGGTCAGACTCAGTGTTTTGTTCTATTTCTCGTTTAAAATCCTCTTCGGGCAGATTGGAAGCAATAGCTACTTTGAAAGTTACAGTGTTGTCAAAATGTCCCTGTGGCAATGGGGAGTAGAACTTATCTTTTCCGAAGCTGATAGCAGATATTTTGAGATACTTCTCGGGTCTGTTATTAAAGTCGGTTACAAGATAGTCAAGGTCTTTGCTCAAAGTGTTGAGATTGTCGTACAACTCATCGTCTTTGATAAGTTTTGCAAGTGTCCCGTCTCCCTCGCTAGCATCTGCAATTATCTTATTAATACTGGTTAAAGTGTTTTTAAGTTCTGATAGGGTCTCATTTATATCAGTTGTGGCAAGCATTTCAGACGTTTTTTTCAGGTTTGAAATTATGCTGTTGATATCATCCTTTTTTTTGTGCATAATTTCAGTAAACTCGGTAATATTATCCATAGATTGGCTGATTTTCGGATTTTCGTTTTCGAGTATACTATTACCTTTTTGTGTCAATCGTTCAACATTTTCTAAGCTGTTTTGCAGGCTTTGTAGAGATTGTCTGATACTTTGTTGAGTCTCGTCGTTGAGCAGATCGTTAATATTTAGCATTGTTGCTGTCAGTGCGTTAATAGCATTCTCGGCTTGCGATTTCATGGGATCGAGCATAGACATTAGGTCGTCGTCGATAGAGCCGATTATGGTGTCGCCGTAAGAATGTAATTGTGTTGATTCTCCGAGAGCTATTGTAATGTCCTTATCGCCCATGATTCCGCTGCCTGAGATTCTTGCTGATGTTCCTATGGGGAACTTTATGTTCTTTTCGATATTTATTTCCACCAGCATCGGTCTTTTAGCATCCTTAGAAAAAGTAATATCCTTCACCTGTCCGATTCGGTATCCATGTAGTCTGACAGCACTAGATTTCACCAGTCCGCTTACATTGTCGTACAACACAAAGTAAGAATGGTTATCGTTCACAAAGTTGAATCCTTTCAGAAAATTGAAGCCCCATACGGCGATTATCAGAATTGCCACTACCAGAATTCCTGTTTTTGTTTGAGTATTTAGTTTCATGTGTGTAAATTTTATTTTTTATCTGCCTGTCGGAACAGTACAAAAGCTATTGCTGCAAAAAGAATATTCGGAAACCAGACGGCAATAATCGGGTCTAGTCCGGAATTTGTTGCAAATACCTCTGTCATTCTCATCAGAAAAATGTAAGAGAAACTCAGTATAAAGCCTATAAGCAGGTTCATACCTATGCCTCCTCTTCGTTTTCTAAACGCCAGTGTTACGCCGATGATAGTCAGAATAAATACCGAGAATGGCGTTGCAAATCTCCTATATCTTTCTAGTTTATATATTATGTTTGGCACGCCGTTCATAGCTAGTCTGTCTATCTCGTGTTCAAGTTCGTCATTTGTCATAGTTTCGTTTAGATACTTAATTCTGACAAAATCCTCAGGTCTGATGTTTAGGGTCGTGTCCATGGAAGTTCCGGAAAACAGGCTGTCACCCTCGGATTTTATAATGCGCCCTTCGTAGTTGCTCATTTTCCATTTATTTTCGGCACTTATCCACTTCAAGTTTCGACAGGATATTTTGCTTTTCAGGTTTTTACCGTCAAATTCTTCTATGGTGAAATTGTAGCCGGTATTTGCATTCTTGTTGAATGAGCTTATGTATATATAAGTACTTGGAGAAATTTGTCGATGAATATCCAGTCCGGCACTTTTGGTTCCATTTTGGTATTTCTGCCGATATTCCATGCGTTTGGTGTTTGCGTGAGGTAACAACCACACCCCCAATGTAAATGACACCATAAATATTGCAAATGCCGATACAAAGTAGGGGCGCAAAAAACGCCGAAAAGACACGCCCCCCGCAAAAATGGCGATATTCTCGGAGTTAGATGCCATTTGGGAGGTAAATATTATCAGGGCAACGAATACAAATAAAGGCGTCAGCATATTTATCAGATAGGGAATGAGGTTCATATAGTATCCCAAAATAATATCTTTCAAAGGTACTTCTGAAAAGTCGTTTAGGTTTTCGGTTAAATCAAAAACTATTATCAGTAGGCACATTATTGCGATAATAAACAAGAAAGTCCTTAGAAACTTCTTGATTATATACATGTCTATTTTTCCTACTAAAGGGAACAAATTACTGTTTTTTATATCTCTATTCTGTCTCATTCGAATATTAGAGTCTTCTTGTAACTTTAGTCCGCATTTCGTCTTTCCATTGTTTGAAGGTGTCGTTTAATATATGTTTTCGAGCTTCCCCTACTAACCAAAGATAGAACGCCAGATTGTGCTGACTTGCTATTTGTGAGCCCAGCATCTCGCCAGCATTTACTAAATGACGCAAATATGCCTTAGTATATTGTGTGTCGACAAAGGAAGTTCCATTTTCGTCGATGGGGGAGAAGTCGTTTTTCCACTTGGCATTCTTTATATTTATTATACCTTCTGATGTAAACAGCATGCCGTTGCGTCCGTTGCGAGTAGGCATTACGCAGTCGAACATGTCAACACCCCTGTCGATAGATTCCAATATATTTTCGGGAGTACCTACGCCCATCAGGTATCGAGGTTTCGACTTGGGTAATATCTCATTCACCACCTCTGTCATCTTGTACATATCCTCGACGGGTTCACCCACCGACAGTCCGCCAATGGCATAACCTGCAGTGTCGTGCTTTGTTACATATTCCGCTGCTTTTTTGCGCAGTTCGGGATAAATACAGCCTTGTACGATGGGGAACAAGTATTGCTTATATCCGTATATTGATTCTGTATTTTTAAGTTGCTCCACGCATCTGTCGAGCCAGCGGTGGGTGATGTTCATTGATTTTTCGGCATACTTGAAATCTGCATCGCCGGGAGTGCATTCGTCGAATGCCATAATAATGTCGGCACCGATTTTCCTTTGTATATCCATCACACTCTCGGGGCTGAATAGGTGTCGTGAGCCGTCGATGTGCGATTGAAAAGTAACACCTTCCTCTGTTATCTTTCTTATGTCGCCGAGCGAAAATACCTGAAAACCACCACTATCTGTAAGTATGGGTTTGTTCCAGCCGTTAAACTTGTGTAGCCCTCCTGCTTTTTCGAGCGTGTCAGTGCCCGGGCGTAAGTATAGATGGTATGTATTGCCGAGTATTATCTGCGCTTTTATATCTTCGTTCAGGTCGCGCTGATGTATACCTTTGACGGTTGCTACCGTTCCGACGGGCATAAAGATAGGAGTTTCTATCTCGCCGTGGTCGGTAGTCAGCACTCCTGTACGGGCATTGCTGTTATTGGCAGTATGTTTGAGTTCAAAAATATTCATTCCTGCAAAAGTAGGCAAAAAAACCGATTTGGAGAATTGGGATAATAGTGCTTATATTTGCAGCGAATTACAGGGGTGCCTAATATTTCAGGCTGAGATCATACCCTTATAACCTGATCGAGGTAATGCTCGCGCAGGGAGTAAAGCCTTGAATCTCAAATTCTTATTACCCCATTGTAGAGTTTTATTAATGATTAAATTTCTATTTTACAATGGACTTAAACAAAAGACTATTAGCATTCGTGCTATTGTTTCAGTGTCTGTGTCTCTACGGACAAACAATCAAGGGAACCGTCAGAGACGAAGCATCAAACCCTATTGTGGGGGTTGTGATAATCTCAAAATTCAATTCGACTTCAGCGATTTCTGATGAGCAGGGTAAGTTTTCTTTGTCGGTCAAATCAGGCAATACTTCCAATAGGCTTGTTTTTAGGAGTATCGGCTACGAAATGTTGGATACTATTATTAGCCCTGGTACTCAGGACGTATCGGTAAGCCTGAAAAACGATGTCAATATGCTTTCGGAGGTGCTTGTTACCACAAAGAGCATCAACAAACACAATACTTCGGTGATGGATGCAGAGGAAATCGGCGAGCGCAACTATGGAAAAGATGTTACCTACTTGCTAGAATCTCAGCCATCGGTGGTTGTTACTTCCGATGCGGGCAACGGAGTAGGCTATACAGGTATTCGCATCAGAGGTGGCGATGTGAGTTCTATCAATGTCAGCCTTAATGGAGTTCCCATCAATGACCAAGAATCGCAGGGAGTATTTTTTGTAAATATGCCCGACCTTGCATCGTCGCTATCGTCGGTGGAGGTGCATCGGGGAGTAACGACGGCATCCAACTCCCGCACGGCTTTTGGAGCAGGTTTGGGTTTCAATACTGATGGTGGCGAGGACGATTTTGGAGTATCTTTGGATGCTGCCTATGGAAGTTTCAACACTAGCAAGCTGACTTTGCGGGTCGAGTCGGGAGCAATAGCCGACAAGTGGACAAACTCTTTGCGAGTATCCAATATTCAGTCCGACGGCTACGTTGACAGGGCTAGTTCAGACTTAAATTCAGTGTTATACAAGACGAGTTATAACTTTGGGAAATCAAAATTGGGAGCTTTGTATATGTTTGGAAAGGAAAAGACTTATCAGACATGGGACGGCATCTCTCCATCGCAATTGGACGAAGACCGCAGATATAACCCGGCAGGCGAGATAAAGGATGAGAATGGCGATGTAGTTGGGTTTTACGATAATCATACCGACAACTACAAGCAGCATCATGCACATTTGTATTTCGACCATGAGTTGTTTGGGATACCAATTCACCACAAAGTTTATTATGTGTACGGCGAGGGATATTTCGAGAGTTACAAGAATAATAAGAAGTTGGCAGATTATAACATCACGTCAGCAGTGGAAAAATCTAATTTGGTGAAGCAAGAGTGGCTGCAAAACAACTTTTATGGGTATATGCTTGATGCTAAGGTACTTGAATATAATACGGGAAGCCTGAATTTTTCCTTACATGCCAATAAATATGACGGCGACCATTTTGGTAAGGTGATTTGGGTGAAAGATGAGAGTGTGAATTTCAATCCCGACGATAAATATTATCTGAACACCGGAGTTAAAAAGAACTTTTATGCAACAAGTTTTTGGAAACAGAGTGTTGGCACAAAGTTGGATTTAACCGCCAGCCTGCAATATAGGCACGTAAATTATACAATTAAAGGAATCTTGGATGATGGAGGCAGAGATGTAAATATGGCAACAAGCTACGATTTTTTTGACCCCGGCTTTGGATTGAATTACAATTTGTCGCGTTCTTCCGATTTGTCGTTTTCTGTTGCTTTGGCACACAGAGAGCCGAGCAGGTCTACCTTTGTTGATGCCGGAGGCGAGGGAGTGCCGAAAGCCGAAAAGCTATTAGACTACGAGCTAGGTTATCACTACCGGAGTTCAAAGATGTCGGTCAATGCCAATGCTTTCTACATGGACTATAGCGATCAGTTGGTAATGAGCGGACAGCTCAACGATGTTGGGGCATATATAATGAAGAATGTAGACAACAGCTACCGCTTGGGCTTAGAGTTGTACGGCACTTATCAGCCCTTTAAATTTTTGTCGTGGCGATGGAACCTAACTCTCAGCGACAACGTTATCCAAGAGTTTGACGAGTATATCGACAATTGGGACACGGGAGCTCAGGAGGTTGAGCATATCGAAAACAGTAAATTGTCCTTTTCTCCTTCTGTTGTTGGTGGTAGTGCCATTACGGTAGAGCCTGTTAAGACTTTTAAAATCATACTTGACTCCAAGTATGTTGGCAAGCAATATCTCGACAATACAGAATCTGACGAAAGGAGTTTGGATGCCTACTTTGTCAACAATCTGATATTTTCCTATGAGCCGACTTTTTTGAAAGTTCCTCAGTTGGCATTAAATTTTGCCATCAATAATATCACTAATGAGATGTATGTCGCAAATGGATGGACGTATAGGTATATGTATTGAGGCGAGAAGAGTCAAGATATCGGACTATATCCACAGTCAGGAGCAAATGTGATGTTTGGTCTGAGTCTGAAATTTTAAATTTGGCAATATACCAACTATATATTGTGAGCTTTTAGAAGAAAAGCCCTTGCCATTAGCTTGGCAGGGGCTTAATTTGATGTGTCGGGTATGTTAATAAGCTAGCAGAGTGGAAGTCAAGGGGATACCTCAGCCAAAGAGTTGTTCTTAAAAACTGTGCATGCCATTTGTTTTGCAGGCATCAGCGACACACCTTCAAAGACGCACTGCAGTGTATCTCTACATCCTACTGTATTAAAAGGCTGAAAGCCTAGTGTCTGATAGCGTAGGGCACAAGATAATTCCTAGCATATCAAGCACTGAAAGTGCGATAGCCATTACTCGGATGCCCAGTTTTTTAGATTTTCAGACTGACATCCTTTTTTAATTAGTCGCCCCTTACGAACCCGATTTAATAATTTTGTCACTTTGTGCAAAGTGTCTCATGCGTATGCATTTTGCAATTTTGCAAAATACCCACTCCTGCTTTTCAGGTAGTTCTTGTGCATTCTGAAATCTGTCTTTAAGTGTCCGATGATGGGTTCTATCGCTGCACGCCTTCGGAACTTCTTCCGCTTCTTTAGCTTTTCGTATTTACTGTCGTTCTTTAATGGAGGTCTTGGCGTTAAAATCTCAATGCCTTTAATATTGCGTTTCCCTCTTCCTCCTCTGTCATAAACTAGCTCTTTTGGTAAGTAGTCCAGATTATTATCCATTTGATTTAATAGGGGCTCTATAGTATTGCTATCGTGAGGGTTGCCATCAAACACTTCTATTGCTAGAATAATCATATTCTTTGACGATGACGAGCTTATCAATCCTACCTTATTCCCAAATTCATATTTCTTATTGGCACAATTGTCAATAACCTTCTTGGCTAATCTTTCTCTATAGAACGCCAGTCTATTTTTTCTGCTAACAGTATCAACTCGTGATTCATGTCTATAAAATCACTTGACAAAGGTGAAAATATTTCTCTATGATTTTGTACTGGGGATTTTCCTATCATTTTTTGCAACGTTTATACACGAAGATAAGCATTACCTTGCAATAAAACTAATCTTTTTATCAACATAATTCACTATCAAACAGGGTAGTATGCAGTATTTAATGCGCGACTAATTATTTCAAAGAATTGTACTGACACCAAGATTTGGGATATGCCAAATCGTTAAGATATAGAGGCAGGCAGGGATGTCCCTGCCTGCCTGGTCTATTCATGAGGGCAGATTATTCATTGTAGCCCGGGTTTTGTTTCAGAGCAGGATTGTTGGCTAGTTGAGAATGAGGGATTGCAAAAAGTTCTTTATTTTTATCTTTAGTTGCTTCATGGTCCCACCATGTACTGTCAATAAAATCTCCAAATCTTATCATATCAGTTCTTCTTTTACCTTCAAACATAAACTCTCTACCCCTTTCTGCTAAAAGTTCAGGTAAAGTCAATGATGCTACTGTATATTTTTCGGAATCCCAGTCTGATTCGTTGAAAGCTCTTTTCTTACACGCATTAATAAGGTCTACAGCTTCTTGTGTTGCAGTTCCTCCGTTTTTGCGCATAAGGGCTTCAGCTTTATCAAAGTATATTTCTGTCAGTCTGTAAATTATGTAGTGGTTTTCCCAGTAGTCTTCGTCAGACTGGGTTCCGGATTTATATTTATTGAATCTAGCTCCGCTGTTTTCCTCGCCTTCAGCCATTCCGCCCTCACTAGAGAAATCGCCTTCGCTTTCTCTTCTTATACTGTTAACGTATATCAGAGGTTTTCCCGAATACTCTTCTGTGGCGATGATTGGCTCTGTAGTGCCATACTTGTACTGCGGTCCGAAAAGAAACCATTCTTTCTTCCTCAAGTCTTTGTTTTTATAGGCATTAAATCCTGTTGGGGTCACTACAAAAGCATTCCATCCGCTGAACCCGATGTCTAAAGCTTCAGACATATTTCCATATCCAAATAGATATCCACCCCATCCGAAAGAAAAACCAGCTTTTTTGCTGTAGGCTATTTGATAAAGATTCTCAGAACAGTCACCATTTGTGTTGTCGTAGTTGTCAATTAGATCTCTTGCCAATACAGGAGTTCCTCCTATTCCACCTGCCTCTCCGTTTATAATTTTGTCACATGCAGCAATACAGTCGTCCCACCGTGGATTATCCGACCATTTTTCGGCGTTGAGATACAGCTCGGCAAGCATTGCATACCCTGCTGTTTGTGTTGTTCTTCCTATCAGTTTTGCCGAATACTTAGGTGCTTGAGGAATATATGTTTTTAATTCGCTTTCAACAAAATCAAAAACTTCTTTTCTAGTTTTTGTTTCTGGATTGGATGGGCTTTTTGCCACTTCGGTGACAATGGGTATATTTCCCCACAAATCCATCATCTTAATATAATGAAAAGCTCTAAGGATATACAGTTCGGCGAGTACGGATTTGATTTCCTCTTGTGTCATGCCAATACTTTCGGGATTTGATATTGCAGAAATATCTTCAATTGCGGAGTTAACATATCCTACACCCGACCACATAAGATTCCAAGTATTTCGAATAAGGCTTTCATTTTCAGTCCAAGTGTGGTAGTGTTGTCTAAAATGGCTTCCGCCGTCGTAGCCGTGTCTTCCTTTTTGTGGCCATGCCAGTTGGTCGGCCGACAACTCATTGTGATAATAATACCCTGCTTGCCCTGTGGGAGCATACCACGCCTGCATGTGCGTAAAAGGTCTCAACGCCCCTTGCATGACCTCTAGTTTGTTGTTGTAAAAATTACTGGAGCTAAGATCGCTGTATATTGTTTCATCTAGGTCAGTACATGAGCCGGATAAAATAAGAAGTCCTATTATCAGGATTTCGAGATATTTTTTTGTTTTGATTTTCATGATACTTTCAGTTTAGAATTTTACATTTAAGCCAATAGTCCAAGTTTTTGTTCTTGGATAGAATCCTCTGTTGTCTAATCCTGTTTCAAATCCAGTATCTTGCAACTCGGGATCGATACCTTTATAAGACGTTATTGTAGCCAGATTTCTACCAGTCAGGTAAATTCTTAGATTGCTAATATATTTAGATTCAAACTTCAGGTTATACCCAATTGTTATATTATCAAGTTTGACAAAACTTCCATTTTCGATGTAATAGTCAGAGTACTGAGGGTCGTCGTCCAATTGCGCATGAGTAGTAAATGCACTCTCAAACAAGTTGTTTGGCAACCATTTTTTATTTCCGAAGTACATTTCTTTGGTATTCAGAATATCATATCCGAATTTACCTCTGAAGAATATGGTGAAGTCGAAGTTCTTATACCTAAACTTATTACTCAGCGATGCTTGATATTTTGGTACGCCATTACCAATAATTGTCAGGTCTTCCTCATTCATGTCGCTTGCTTTGGCAGTGCTGCCATCAGCTTTGTAGAATAGCCATTTCCCTTCGTCGGTGAAACCAGCAAAACGCTTTCCGTAGAAATTACCGACCGAGCCACCTTCTTCAAGTCTAATGGCATTACCGAGATTACCTGGTGCGGGTAATCCTCCGAACTCAAGATATGTTGCTTGGAAATCTTCACTAGAAAGTTTTGATAATTTGTTAGTACCGTAGCTACTTGTTAGTTCCACGTCCCAATTAAAATGTTGTTTTTTGATTGCGGTATAAGACAAAAACAGCTCGACTCCCCTATTTGTAATTTCTCCCACATTAGTGTATAAGGATGAATGTATATATGCAGGAAGTTGAGCGGTATAGTTGTAGAGCAAGTCCTTAGTGGTTCTATTGTAGATATCTAGAGTTCCACTAAATCTATTGTCGAATATTCTGAAATCTATCCCAAAGTTTATTTCATGTTTTTCTTCCCACTTCAAATCAGGGTTTGGATTGTTAGATGCTCCATATGTCTGATAGTAAACACCCTCTAAAGGGTACACTCCACCTGTTCCTAGACGAGTAATCGACTGATAATTAGGTATACCTTGATTACCCGTCACTCCATATCCGAACCGGAACTTCAAATTATTAATAAAATTCACATTGTCCATAAAGCCTTCTTCGCTCATCGTCCACCCAACCGACGCGGCAGGAAATGTTCCCCATTTATGATTATCGCCAAATCTTGACGAACCTTCTCTGCGCATTACTACCTGTGCAAAATACTTGTCCTTGAAAGCATAGTTAATACGTCCAAAAAAGCCCACTAAGATGTTGTCTTCTTTGAAACTTCCGATACCTGGTCTTGGCAACTTATCATTTTGTATTGCCGAGCCTGCTCCCATATTCCAGTCCAAGAATCCGTCTGTGGTAAATCCGTTGTTGCTAACATCGAAAGTTTCGGTGGTACTGTACTGATAACTGTATCCCAGAATAGCACCAAGGGTGTGATCGGATGCAAGCGTTGTATTATATTCAACTGTAGATTCAATGGTCTGACTCCAGTCCAAGTGATTAGCCTTATATCCATATCCCATTCCTTGATACTCTGAGCCTTCTCTTTGATCCCAGTCGTTCTTCGACCTGTATCGTCTGTCGTTATAAGCATTCCGAACATACGAACCAAATACACTAGCCCTCAAGCCTTTCAAGAATAGCTCAGAGAAATCCAGTGTGGCTCTCATATCACCTGAGAATGTCTGTTGGTTTCTTTTGTCAATTCTATTTGCAAGCCTTGACAGAGGATTATAATTATTGTAGGCAAAAGTCTGATAGAAAGTGCCGTCCTCGTTGTATATAGGAGCTGTTGGGTTTCGCTGTATCGCTTGTTCAAAATCTCCAGAACCTCCTCCTAGTAGGTTTGCATTGTTGAAGTTTGCCGCAATGTTTGACTGTAAAGTTAATAGGTCGTTTAAACCTTTGTGATTGATACTCATTCGTCCACCAAACTGTTCTCGGCTATTTTCTTTTGGTAGTCCTTCCGCGTCGTTATAGAAGAATGACGCTCTATAGTTGGTTTTCACGTTTCCTCCCGATACAGCAAGGTTATGATACTGGCTCAGATTACTTTTGTTTATAAGGTCGTCGTACAAATCGGTGGAATAGCCAAAATCTTGGTCGGCATTGACAACGCCCTGTGAAATTAAATCTCTAAACTGCGATGCAGATAGGTAGCTGGGCTTCTTGTCAACATACTCCCTTTGGAAATAAGTGTTGTATTCGGTGGTGGTCTTTCCCGGTCTTCCTTTCTTTGTAGTTACTAAAATAACTCCCGCATTACCACGTGTACCATATATTGCGGCGGCAGAACCATCTTTCAGAACATCAATGGAAGCTATATCGTCTTGCTGTAACAAATCGAGGTTTCCTCCCGGAATACCATCTATCACTATCAGTGGTGAAATATCTCCCGTAAGCGATGAAACTCCTCTCAACTGTATAGATGCGCTGGAATTTGGATTGTTTCCTTGGGTTTTGGTTATGTTAAGACCTGCAACCTTTCCTTGTATCAAATCCATCGGCGAGCTCACCCCGCCTTGATTAAAGTCGTCTGACTTGACAGAGGTAACTGCCGTAGTAATCTCCTTGCGCTTCTGAGTGCCGTAGCCGACAACTACAACTTCGTCCAGTCCCTTCACATCTTCTTTTAGTGTTACATTGATGGTGTTTTTCCCACTTACACTTACTTCTTGGGAAAGCATTCCCATAAAAGAGACAAGCAACACTGCATCATCGTTTGTCACGTTCAGAGTGAACGAGCCATCAATGTCTGTAATAGCTCCGCCCTTAGTGCCTTTTTGCGTTACGGTAACTCCCGGTATGCCTAGTCCTGTTTCATCTGTAACCTTCCCGGTTACAGTTTTTTGTGCATAAACACTACTTGCTAATAGTGTGAAGCATACTACTAAGATAAAATTTAATTTGCTCATAGAATATTGGATTAAAAAATAATTGAATTAGTACATTGGGTCTTAATGTTAAATTAACATCGCGTTCAAAGTTAATAAATTGATATGTTGAGCAGTAGATCTGTCTATAAGTTAGGAATGTTCCTGTCTTTTCTTTTATTTGCAGTGTTTCGCACATTTGAATTGTTGGTTTATAATTATAAATTTCGCCGCAATTTAGGAAAGACATTTACATAAACCTAACAAAAAAGGAATTATTTATTAAAAGTAATCAATGAGCTGTTCTTAAAAATACTTATCAATCAAAAAAACAGACAATTGTGAATAGCCTTTGGCTTTGAGTGGAGGGAAAATCCGATTATTTCAAAATGAAGTTGACGATAAGAAGTCGCGGACATACATGTGTTTTATACCTTCATAGCTATTTTCAAAGAACCTTTTGCCAGATACAACAAGTTTAGGGTAATTATCTTTTATTTTCAATAGGTTCCCTACATTGTTTGCAAGGAAAAAAATATCAGTTGTTCCAAGAACGCCGTATTTCTTATTTTCTTGCACTCCACGATATCTCGCAATACAATTGTTGAGTTAAACACTTCTAACATATCCCATCACAATATGTTCATCCAGAGGTAGATGTGTGAGATATGGAAGTCCTCCGATGCGGGTATACTGTTCTAGTGCTGAATCGTCATTGCGAGCGCAGCGAAGCAACCTATTCTTTGTTGGTTAAGATTGCTTCGTCGCCAGCTCCTCGCAATGACGTTTGGATTTGATTAAATGCATCTCCCTGCTACGAAGATATCGGGACTACGTCCCTAAACTAACAACTAACAACTAAACAAGGCTGCTTGCGTATTTTGGCTGAATAGTTACTTATTTACAGTTCCCAGACTCTTGAGGCGAATGCTCGTGGTTTTCGTGGTCTTGGAGTTTTTCGTACTCGTCCTTGTTGATAATCTTAGCCTCGTAGCCCATTCCTTCGATAACTTCTTTCAGGTGAGTGGAGTTAGTTTTCGAGTTACTGTATTCGAGCTTGATGGTGTTGGTGTGAGCATCAATTTTTAGGTCTTTCATGCCTTTCTCGAACCTCAGTTTTTCCTCCACTTTCGCCTCGCAACTAGTACAGTGCATGTTGCTTTGGAAGTAGGCGGTTTCGGTTTTCTTCTTACCTTTTTTGTCGTCTTTGGCGTTTGCAGTGCTTGTAGCACTGAGTACTAGCAATGTAGCTAGTATAAAAAATACTTGTTTCATATGTTTATAATTTTGCAACAAGCTGTAAGCTCTAGGCTTTATGCTTTTGCCGTTATTAATCATCTGTCATTGCGAGCGATAGCGTGGCAATCTGTTCTTTGTTGTAGAAGATTGCTTCGTCGCCAACTCCTCACAATGACGTTCTTGTATTTGGCTACTATCATCATATCAAATTAATTCTGTCTATTCAGCGATACTCTTATTCCTGCATAAATTCTTGCTCCATGTGTCGGTGCCCAAATCTGAGTAGCATCAAAACTTGTGCTGTAAGGATTTTGGTAATCTATTATAGGGTCATTCTGACTGTATGCTGTCAGGTTCTCTGCCCCTGCATATATATTCCAACGTCTGAAATATCTAGTTATCTGAGCATTCATAATAATGTAGTTATCAGACCATTGTTCTGTCTGCTTTGGCTTGCTTGCCGTTGGAGTTACGGGTATTCTAGTTTTTCCGTTAAACTGAGTTGTGTAGTCGAACATCCATTTCTTTAGCTTATCGGTGTAATTGAACACAGCGATACCTTTCCATTTATTGGTGAGAGGCATATCTTTCAGCTCACTGCCTATGGTCTGTTTTACCTTGTTGTATCTGTATGCCAGCGTCATGTCGAGGCGAGGCAGTAGTTCGTATCTCATTTCAATTTGATAATTGTCGGCAAAGGACTTGCCATCAAGCTCGTAGAACAGTATTTCGTTTTGTGAGCTTTCTCTGTCGACCACCACCTGACTCAAGAAATCGGTACGGAAATATTCCGCACTAAGCGAGAGGTCTCGTCCCCAAAGAGTGAATTGTTGCAGAGCATTTAGTCCGTAGTTCCATGCTTCCTCTTGCGAGGGAGTAGTTGGAGGATTAAAATCTCTACCCGAAGCGAGTAGGGGAGCATTGTCGGCATAGAGGTGAGTTGTTCGGTATCCTTTTCCTGCCGAGCCTCTGAGGGTTAGCGTTTCGTAGGGTTGATAGCGTAGATGAAAACGAGGAGTATAGAATGTTCCGAAAATATTATGAAAGTCAGCTCTGATACCCGCCATTGCAGTTATAGTCTCAGAAGGTTTCCATGTGTATTCTGCAAACACTCCCGGCACTGTTTCTTTCTGTCGGAAGCTATTGCTGATGAATAGATTGTCCACATCGTTGTAAAGGAAGCTCACACCGCTGTTGAGCGAATGTTTTTCTTCCTTGTCGAGGCTTGATGTTAACACTAGATTGGTGTACACGTTTGTTTCTTTGGAGTCGTAGTCTCGCAAACCGTAGTATGAATCGAGTTCGTGGTAGCCAGTGTTTGAAATAAAAGCAATACTGTTTCTTTGGTTTTTGAAGGTATAGCCGCCTTTCAGGAAGAACTCACCACGTTTGTTGGTAATTTCTACGCCGTAAGGATTGCTTGCAATGTGTTCCATTCCTTCCTCAAAGTCAGTTTGCCCACCCACACGTTTTTCGTACAAGCCTTTCACGCCAAATTGGAACATATATCCTTTAGGGTTTGTATATTTCCATCGGTTGAATACTTGTACCTGCTGATTTAGAGGTCTGTCGAGGAAGCTGTCGTCGTTATCATCCACTTTGTTTTGGAAGTTTTTTCCGTAGACAAGCAGACCTGTAGATAGTTTGTCGTTAATTTTCCCTGATATTATACCGTTGAACTCTGTTGCTAAGTCTATACTTTGGAAAACATTGAGGTGCAGCCATTCTTCTGCATCGGGTTTTTTGTATTCGACGTTTATCTGTCCGGTTGTTGATTCGTATCCATTCATCACCGACGAAGCCCCTTTCGATATTTGTATTGACTGCATCCATGGTCCCGGCACGTATGTCAGTCCGTAGTTTGAGGCTATACCTCTGAGGTTTGGGTAGTTCTCGGTGAGCAGTTGTGTGTATAAGCCCGATAGTCCCAGCATCTTTATCTGCTTAGCCCCCGATACGGCATCGTTGTATGTTACGTCTACAGAGGCGTTTGTTTCAAAGCTCTCCGAGAGGTTGCAGCAGGCGGCTTTATGCAGCTCTGTTCCTGTGATTTTCTCTACTGTTATTGTTGATAGGCTTGAAAGGTAATTTCCTCTGTCTTTGGCAACTACTTCTACGCCCTCAAGAGTCTCGGGTTCTAGCTGAATATCCAACACGCCGTCGAAGCTAGTTATCGTATCAGTTTTGTAGCCCATATACGATACTATCATATAATCTGTTTTTTTTGAGCTCATTGTCAGCGAGAACTTTCCGTTTTCGTCTGTTATTGCTCCTGTTTTCTCCTTTTTCCATATCACTGCCGCACCTTGCAGAGCATCTTTTTTGCCTCTATTGTTTTCGTAAACGAAGCCTTCTATTTTTTTGGCGTTCGCATTAAAAAATCCGATCGTGAATAAAATTGCACCTAATATTAAGTATCTCATCTGACTTTGTGTTTGTACTAAGTATCAGATAAAACCTACATGTTGTTAAGAGTGCAATGTAAAATTGCTTTAATATGAAGTTTGCTAGAGTATGAGTGAATTGCCACGCTTGTTTTATAAGAACTAGTTTGTTTATATCCAATTATAACATAAAAAAATTATGACCATAAGAGTTGGTCAAAGTACTAACAAGGTCGAGGTGAAATAGAGAGCTGCTTGAGAAAGATTTTCATCTTTCGTCCGTAATTATATGGAGTTAGGTTGTTGTCTCTGTCGCTTTCCCCCTTGTCTGCTATATTATCACTCAAGCAAGCAAATTCCGACAAATTCCATTCAGGGATAGCCAAAACAGCAGGAGAAATATCGTAAATATTAACAACGCTTGTTGCATAGTGCATATCTATTGACAGCTTAGCCACATCTCTTTTGGTGTTCCCACAGTCCTTGTCAGTCTTTTGCTCCTTGTTCTTATTGGTGCAAAAGCAACTTAACTCTTCGTGCGAACAACAACTGTCGCTGTTTGTGGGAGTTTCCATATGTCCGCAACAAGACGATGCAGATTTATTATTATTGCAAACATTGTTGGCAAAAAATACAGATATATGATTTTCGTGTTCGCAGCACATGCTTTTGTACACAGGAATCCCCGTCTCCATTATTAGAAATAGAGCCATCAGCACGAGCGATGATATTTTGCTTACCAATTTCACAATCGCAAAGATAGTTTATAGTTATAATATGCACAAATGGCAGGTAGAGTAATCCTCCTACCTACTCAATTCTCGACTCTTCTCTTTTTAATAATGTCCTCGTGCTTTTAATACATTTACTGTCTTTATATCTTCAGATACTGTGTATAATAAACGATGTTCTAGTGTTATTCTCTTAGAATAATACTCATCTTTCGATTGTTTATAGTCGCTGACCAAACTCATCTTTATCGTGTTCTTTTCGACTTTTACGAAAATTTCTTCTCCTTGTTCGAGCTTTTTAAAATTAGCCCCTAATTCGCTCATAAATGCATTTTTTTATATTGCAATCATAACTCTATTTATTAATTAGTTCTGCTTGGTAATGATATTTTTTTTAATCACAAACTTAGTAATTAACTATGTAATTATCAATTAAGAACACAATGCTTAATATTAGATTAATGTTGATATCCGCAGAGAAATAAAAGGAAGTATTGAGCTGCACTCTTTAAAGTTACTTGCCATGTATTAGGCTTATCAACATTTAGATAAAAAGCTTGTGGAATTAAGGTGATTGAACCCTTATCCCGATTAATGCGAAATGGCAGGCTCGCAGATTTTAGTTTTTCTCAAAACCATTTTTTGCGAATAAAGTACCAAATATTCAGAGCTGTTATCAGCACCATCACTCCGATAAGGACAAAATATCCGTTATTGGTTTGTAGTTCGGGCATATTTTTAAAGTTCATCCCATAAACGCCTGCAATAAACGTTAGCGGAATAAAGATTACGGAATATGCGGTGAGAGTCATCATCACCTCGTTGAGGCGGTGTCCTTGTATGCTGAATAGCAGGTTTAGTCGGCTCTCCAGCTCTTGATATTCAAAATCTATGTTGCTGATAAGATTGTTACATTGTTCTTTCAGCTCACTGAAATATTTACATTCAAAATCGTCGGAGTCTATCTTTTCGAGCTTCACAACAATATCTCTAAGGCTTATGCTAGCACGTTTAAAAGAGAGTAACTCTCTTTTGTATTTTTCTATGCTTGCAGTGTATTTTGGTGTGGGTTTAATATTTACGGAGCTTAATTTATTGCCAACAGTATCCGACACTTTTTCTACAGCAAAACCATAGTTGTCAATAATTGCTTCGAGTATCACAAACAGCAGGTAATCAGCCTTTTTCTTTCGAGTTAAGCCTTTGCCGCCTTCCAGTTTTTCTCTTATCTCCTTGAAATAGTCGCCGTGTCGTTCTTGAATACTCCAGATGAATGATGGAGCGACAAGGAACATCATTTGTTCGGATTCCATAAACTCACTTTCGGTTTTTAGTACACGTGTGCTGACGAATAGAATGTCGTCGAGTTCCAGCACTTTGTTTGGGTGTTCGTCATCTCCAAGAAGTTTGAGTAGGAAATCGTCGAGATTTTCCTTTCTCACTACTTGTTTAAACTCGTCCTTATACATTAGTCCGTAGGTATTTACCCACTTGATTGATTGTTCGTTATCCGACAATTTAATCTTGTCGATACTGTCGAAAGTACTCCTTGCAAACTGCGTAGGAGAATACTCTATAAGAGATGTATGTTTTAAGAAATCTGTATTCATTTTTAGTAGTCTCTTGAATTATCTACTGTTACGTTGCATATCGCAATAAATGGGCAGTATCTGCACTTGTTTTTATCTTCGCATTGTTCGTAACGTTGTTCTTTAGAGAATATTTTTTTTAATAGCTCTGAGAGCAGCTTATTAAACTCGTCTTTAAGATCTTGGTAAGACACAATTTCCTTATTTATTGTGAGCAATATAGGGTTGTTTTTCTCGAAGAACGATTTTGTATGATAAATTCCCGGATATATAGGTTTATTAATATCCATTGCTTCCGAGTAAATCTTAGAATATAAGAGAGTTTGAAATATCTCTTTTTTGCGATTTTTAATGTCGGGGCTAATAAGGTCGTTAAAATTATTGACAGGTATTTCGCGAGTATTTCCCACCTTTCCTGTTTTATAGTCAATAATTCTCATTCCTTGTGGGGTTTCGTCTACACGGTCTATGTTTCCACCGATATTTATTTTCAGGCTTTCGTTGTTGTCGAAAGTGATATTGTGGCTAGTGGTTTTACTTTTTTCGAGGTCTCTGATAGTGAGACTGTCAATTTTGCTGTCTATATCTATCATTTTCTTGATAAAATGCTTCACGTAGTCGGCAACGAGTAGATGCTCGCCTCTAAGCTCCTGTTTATCTTTGTTTTTCAGGTCTTTGTATATTTCCTCTCGAAATGCGGAGAGAATGGCATCGTCGATTTTCTTGTCAGTAATCAATTTTTTCAGGTCATTTTCTTTGAGTTTCAGCCCTATAAGTTCGGAGTAAAGTATTTCGGCAGTTTTATGAAAGATGTTTCCGAATATTCGGGAGTCTACCTCTTCGACAATTTCATCTTGTTCGTTAAGTCCGATTATGTATTTAAGATAGAATTTCAGCGAGCAGTCTATGTATGTGTTAAGTGCTGATGGAGATAGAGCTTTTTCGTTGCAATATTTTTTTATAAGTATGTCTCGTGATTTATTGGAGTTTATTTGAATTAGGGTTTCAGTTTTTCTTGCTTTATCAGAATTGTTGATAGATAAAGTATTGATTTTTAGCTCTCTTGAGAGATTTAGCTGATAGATAAATCGGCTCATTTCTTTCACGGAAGAGTTGTCTGTAGAAGCATTGTATAGCAGAGTTATTTTTTTTGGATGTTGTAGCAGTCTGTAGAAGTAGTAGGCCGCAACAGCATCTTTCTGAGTCATAGTAGGCATTCCAAAGCCTACTCGTAGTTGATATGGAATAATTGAATTTTGAACATTGTTTTTAGGCATATTGCCCTCATTCATGGATGGTATAAAAATCTCGTCGAAATCCAAAGCACGAGTCTCCAGAGTTCCCATTATTTGTACACCCTTAAGAGGTTCGCCCTCAAAGGGGACACTTACGTTGTATATTGCTTGTTCGATAATGTTGTATATCAGTTT
Source organism: Bacteroidales bacterium (assembly GCA_047972135.1). Classification (GTDB taxonomy): domain Bacteria; phylum Bacteroidota; class Bacteroidia; order Bacteroidales; family Prolixibacteraceae; genus JBKEAJ01. Next base: position 37,766 of record JBKEAJ010000017.1, read on the forward strand.
TTCCGATAACATCTCTGTTTGCTTCGACAGCGTGTCGGCTACTCGCTGTATCGCCGTATGTAGTTTAAATACAGCTTCTTTTTCCATAATGAAGGAGTCTTTGTTCAGCTCAATTATGCAATCATACAGGTGTTTTGTGAGGAACAGGAGATGTTCAAAGATTTTGTCTTTCGGTGGGCTGACTAGAAATGGTTTTAACGAAAGAGGACAAAGCTCGGAGTTTTCGCTAATGTTGATAATATTGCCTCGAATAATATTTTTTTTAAATTCCGATAAATTGTCAGTGTCAATATATTTCAATATTGGGTGGTTTGAAATATTGAATACATGTTTGTAGTAATACTCTGCGACATTGTCTTTCAGTCTTTTCTTTTTTTGGAGATATATGTATGAAGAAATTATACTGTATGAATTTGACAATCTTACGGGGTATCCCATAGTGATGTTAATGTCTTTCACCGTTTCGGGCATTGCGTTCAGAGCTGTTGGCAAAAGCTCCTCGTCGGGTAGTATTATTGCAGTGTTATCGAAGTTTTCGTTTTCTAAATTCTTGTTTGACAGGCGGTTGCTGATAAGCTGCAATTGCGAATATGTAGACGAAGCCGCAATGATATCAATATTTTTCTCTTTCTTGCGGATATTGTCTACGGGTATGAAGAAGTCTTTGGGCGAAGGGAACAAGTTGAGGTTTTCTCTCATAAACTCTCCTGCTTCATGGTATTGGTTTTTGACATAAAACTCGTCGTAGTCCCAAAAGAACAGTGCTTTATTTTGTTTCTGAAAGTGGCGTAGGATTTTCTTTTCGCAAGCATTGAGGATATTAAGACCGACGAAATATATTTTTGCACTGTCGTCGCCAATAGTTTCAATATTCTCGGCGACCTCACGGCTAATCATTCCCGAATACGCAGTCCCGTCGTCAGCGAGCGATTTGCACAATTGCGAATACATTGGAAAGCAAATATCCCATATTGATAGAAAGCGGTTTTTATGCTGTGCCTTAGGCATATCCGATATTCGTCCCCAGAACTCCTCAATAATTTTCAACTGCTTTGGACTGAGATATTCAAAGGTGTTGTCAATTGCTTTTAGGTCGGCAATATTTCTGAAAATATCCTCAGCTTTCAGCATGTAAGCATCAATTTCGTTAAAGTCGTTCAGCAGTGTCTCTCCCCAAGAGTAGAAGGTGTCGAAGTTCTCGTTTGACTGCGTGAGATTTTGATATATGACGAACAGTTTGTGTATGGCAGCGAATTTGTCAGTCTCATTGAGTTGCGATTTTTCTTTTATCCATTGGTCGATAGGAAGTATTTTAGGAGATATAGCCACTTTCTCCACAAGGCTGTTAAGGTAGCTTCTAAAGAAAGTACACGAACGTCTGTTTGGCAAAACCACTGTCATGTCTTGGTATGCACCATTGCCATAGTCCTTCACATAATTAGCGACTGAGTATAGGAAAGTATGTTTCATGTGTTTATAATTTCAAGATGCTAAGATACTCAAAAGTTAGTTTATATAGATTTTGTATATATTGTTTATATTGGCGTAATATTTGCTGTACGAGTACTATATTAACACAGTATTGAGATGATAGGAGTTATATATAGGGTAATTTTTATTATTTTTTGCGTATTTATGAGCATTACAGTGAGTGCACAAATTCCTCAAAAAATAAACAATGGCTTGGCAGAGGGCAATGCTGAGTATATCTATTCATATCTCAACGACAATGTGGAGCTGACAGTACTCGACCGCGATGATGTTTGTAGCAAAGAGCAAGCACGCCAAGTAATTGAAAACTTCTTTAAAAACAATAAACCTTCGGAGTATAGGGTTATACATGTTGGTGGCGTAGAACCCAAGTTTTATGTGGTTGGCACGATAAAAACTAAAGACAACCGCGACTATCGAGTTTACTTTCTAATCAAAGGAGGCAACAATAATCAGCGGATATTTCAGTTAAGGATAGAAGAGCAGAAATCTTAATTCGTGAACAACAAGTATCTACGACTATTACGTTTAAAATTTAGAAAGCGATTTGGCAGGATTTATCTTAGAGGCTTTAAAGGAGCATCTTTGTATGATGTGCTGTTGTTTTTTGTGAAGCATCTTAGCGAGGGTGCAATAGGGGTGCGGGCATCTTCGATAGCTTTCCACTTTTTTCTTGCATTGTTTCCAGGACTTATCTTTTTGTTTTCGCTCATACCTTTTATTCCTGTCGATGGTTTTCAGTCCACGCTATTGGCTGCGCTAAAGTCGGCAATGCCCGACAGGGGCTACGAGTTGATTACCGATGCACTCAGCGATATTATACTGACACAGCGAGGAAGTGTATTGTCCATCGGTTTATTTATGATGTTTTATTTCTCCACCAACGGAGCAGTGGCAATGTTTACAGCTTTCAATGCAACAGCACACTCAATAGAAAAGCGTAGTTGGTTGAAAAAGAGACTTACGGCTTCCTTGTTGGTATTAGTAAATTCGATAATCTTAGCAGTTGCCATAATTCTGATAATTTGGGGTAAAAAACTTGTCAATATGATAGGAGAAGCAATAATGTTGGATAGTGGTCTGATATTCATTGGTTTATGGCTGTTGCGATGGATTGTTATCATATTATTTTTGTACACGATGTTTTCCTTGAGTTACTATTTAGCCCCTGCCAAGCAAGATAGGTGGGAGTTTACCTCGCCGGGTACTATGGTTGCCACTTTGCTGTCGATGATGGTGATAGGTGGTTTCTCCTTCTATATCAACAACTTCAGTCGTTACAATAAACTCTACGGCTCTATCGGTGCAGTGATTATAATAATGCTTTGGTTCTACATTCAATCGTACATCCTACTACTAGGTTTTGAACTCAACACCTCCATAAAGCAGATTGACGAGCAAAGTAATCAAGACGAGGTCGAGGGAGTATAAGCAGCATCTCGATTTGTTACTTTTCAAACAGCTCTCTTTTCTCGTCAGGAGTAAGCCCCTCATAGCCTTTCTCTTTTATCTTGTCGAGTATTGCATCCATTCGTTTTTGCTTATCGGCTTTACGTTTGTTGTATTCGTGGTCGCTCATTTCAGATGCTTTCTTATCCTTCTTTGTTTTCTTCGTTTTTGGTTTTTGATGTTTAGCACTGAGCATATATCCGATTTTAGTAAAGTTGATATATGGAGCTATTGCTTTGGCATCCATCATAGCGATTAATATACCTGCAACAATTCCGCCCGCATTGGCATACATAATCAGAGAGTTTTCGGCATTGTTGGATGCGAAGAAAGCACCTATAATAATAAAGAGAAATACCGACATATTCACTCTGCCAAACATTGGAAAAGCAAAATATCGTTTTTTCGACTGCATTGCCAGAGCCGACAATAAGGCAAATATAGCAGGGGTAAAACCATACATCATCAATTTATAAACCTGAGCATCTTCCCCCGAATATCTGTACGTAAACCCGAGAGTGTAGAATATTGCACCTAAGACAGTTCCGTAGAATATAAGGTTAATTGCTTGATTATCATTGATGGCATGAGCGTTTAGCTTCGACATTGCCCACAGAGAAATGCATGTCATTATCATAGCTACAAGCTCTTTGTTGATAAGTATATAGCTAATAATAGTCCAAGGTCTTGCTAGCGTTCTACGATAATCGCCCGATAACAGCAAGTATTCCGACGCTCTCACATTAAACATTTTGTATAAGATAAAGTCAAGAGCAAGAAAGACCACATGCGAAACAGCGATAAAGAATATCATTTTTATGAATATATCTCCCTGTTTATAAGCATTTTTCAGTTTCCGACTATACTCCGAAAATATATTATCATTCATGATTCTATACAATTTACTTTCTCAACCTCAACCTTAATAAAAGTGAGTTCTATTCTTGCTCCATTGTTTGATAAGGAAGTATCCGAAAAGCATACCTCCAAGATGGGCAAAGTGCGCAACATTACTGTTTGTCTGAGTTAATCCGAGAAACAATTCCAGCCCACCGTAAATCATCACCAGATACTTGGCTTTAATTGGGTAGGGGATAAAGAAAAAATAAAGCTGCGTATTTGGGAAGAGCATACCAAAGGCGAGCAGTACGCCATATACAGCACCCGAAGCTCCCAAGCAAGGTATATTATTCTTGAGTTCATACACGCTGTACGCCAATTTCATGGCTTGGTCTTTAAAAGCTAGCGAATCGGGATTTTTTGCCCATTGGTCGATAAATGCACTTATATCTATACCGCTTCCTGTAACTTGTTGTTTCCCGATGAATGCAGCAAAAGCCTCAGGGCTTAGGTTGTTCTTCAAAGTTTCGATAGAGCCAAGCAATATCGCATCCATCTGTATAAACTGAACAGCCTGATAAAGCAGAGCAGCACCTACGCCAGTAATCAGATAGTAGGTGAGAAAGCGTTTAGAACCCCACACATTTTCGAGAGGTCGTCCAAACAGCCACAAAGCATACATGTTGAATAGTATGTGCGTAAACGACGATGTTGAGTGCATAAACATACTTGTCAGAGGCTGCCAAATACGGAAGTTCTCGGAAGTGAAATTATACATTGCGAAGTTCTTAACTAGGTCAAGTCCTCCGCCGTCAAACATCTTCTCCGCAAACCACACAATCACGTTAATGATTATAAGGTTTCTTACCACTACGCCTATTTGGTTTGGTCTATATTGTTGCATGTCTACTGATTTAGGGTCGTAATATTAGTTCTTAATATAAAGAAAGCTCCTGTTAGTATGGCTATTGCTGTGTATATCAGGAGTTTGCTGTGTCTGCGATTTTCTAGTTTGTATTTATATATTGACACGAGCATTAGCGAAACGGTAAAACACAGCTTCACATAAACAAAATCGTCTAGCAAGTTGCTGTCAATATTCTTGCCAAGCAAGTCAAACCCCCAAGCAAGTATTGTTATTGCTGTCAGTGCGACGATACCCACAATTCCCACAAGTTTCTTTTTGTCGAGAGTAGAAACCACCACACAAGCAATGGCAATGAATGCTCCCCATTGCAAGACTGATAGAGCTGTAAACGTATTCAAATCGTAATATTTTCGGACAAAGATAGGGCTTTATTTGATATTCTAAAGCTGTAATCCGAATACAATGTTCAGGCGTTTGAGGTTTTCGTTTAGTTGTTAGATGTTGGTTGTTGGTTGTTGGTTTGAAGTTTAGGGACGTAGTTCCGATATCTTCGTAGCAAGGAGATGTGAAAAAAATATAGGGACGATAGTCCTGATATAGATGCAGGTTGAATCGTTGAGCTGTTTATTTGTTTAAGGTTTAAAGTTTAATTGTTTAGAGTTTAGTCCGTATGACTTGGAGCTTAATAGAAAAGTGATATTGGATGATGACAAGAGCTGAATAAATGAATGTCATTGATAGGAGCTGGCGACAAAGCAATCTATACCTACAAAGAACAGATTGCCACGCTACGCTCGCAATGACGACAGATGTAGATACTACGATGTGGGCTGTTTATGGCTGCAAGTCATCATTAATTCAGCCCATGGCAACGCCATGGGGAAAGATACACCACCAACCCCGCACCGTTCCGAATTGCAGGATGATGTAGAGATACACTGCAGTGCGTCTCTGAAGATGTGTTGTTGATGCCTGCAAAACAAATGGTATGCACAGTTTTTAAGAACAATTCTTTGGCTGAATAGTTACCTTCTTTTTCAAAAGTAGGGGATTAAAACTAGTGCATGTTTTGGTGTACAGCCTATTGCTTAAAGTCTACAGCATATAGCGACATACAAAAAAAATGAAGGAGTTTTTTTTATATGTCAATAGTCAGGTCTAAGTATCAATTTTATGAGTATATTTGTTTGGAATATCTTTTGATGCAAAAGGAAGATAAGTCGATAGAAAACAAGAAGATATAAAATATTATGATAACAAAAGAACAGAAAGAACTCTTTATAGAGCAAGCACATAGAGTAGGCAGAGAGCGTTTGCAGCTTTGCAGCAGTGGTAATATTTCGTGGAGGGTTGATGAGAATGTCGCCCTAGTTTCGGGTACAGGTTCGTGGCTTCCTCGACTTGCAGTCGAAAATATAGCAGTTTGTGATATCGCAACGGGGCAGCGCATAGATGGCGTTAAACCATCTATGGAAAGCACTTTTCATTTAGGGATACTAAGAGAAAGGAAGGATATGAACGTAGTTCTTCATTTTCAGTCTAAGTATGCAACTGTCATTTCCTGCATGAAAAACAAGCCGTCAGATTTCAATGTTACTGCCGAAGTGCCTTGTTACTGTGGTATCGACATCCCCGTAGTTCCATACTACAGACCGGGTTCTCCCGAATTGGCAAAGGCTATGACAGAGGCAATGAAAGACCACGATACAGTGATTATGCATAAGCACGGGCAGGCTGTATGTGGAAAGGACTTTGACGATGCTTTTCAGAAAGCAGTATTTTTCGAGATGGCATGTCAGATTATAGTAATGGCAGGCGAAGGCAATTATCATACACTTACAAAAGAAGAGATTAAGGACTTGGAAGTATATGTATTAGGAAAGACAGAGAAGTAGGTAGCGAGTTGTGGCTACCTAAACAAGTCATCCATTGTAATCTCCGACTGAATGCTGTCGAAATATGGCGTGCGTTTGAGTCCGAAAGTTGTAATCATCGTAATGTGTATGGCTTTCTTCGTTTTAGTTTCCTGTCGGAATATTTCCACTTTATTTTGTAGTGCTTGTTCGTATTTTTTGTCGATGGAAAATTCTGTTTTGGAGTATTTTATCTCACACAGGTTTATTAGATTGTCGTTTCGATCTATCAATAAGTCTATCTGAGCACCTTTGCTATCTTTGTTTGCAGGCTTTTTGCTTATCCACGAAGATATATTGGAAATAATACCGCTTATTCCGAGTTTCTCTTTTATTTGTTTTTTGTGAGCAAGGCACACTTGTTCAAAAGCATAGCCACTCCATGCTCTGTGCTTTGCGTTGTCTATCATTTTCGACCAATAATTTTCGTCAGTATTTCTATGCGCTTTTATGTAATTCATGTAGAATAAGGTGTAGGGGTCTGTCAGTTGATGTAGTTGATATTTACTCTTTGCGTCATAGTCTATGTAAGTATCTATAAAATTACATTGTTCGAGTTCTTCCAAAGTTTTTGTTAATGTACCCCCTGTCAAGAGGTTTGTAGATTCCGCTATTTCCTTACGTGTCAACCCCTTCTTCTTTTTTGCCAGAGCTTCTACCACCTTTATATGATTATCGTGTTTAGAGAACAATGAGACGTATAAATTCTGAAATTCATTTCTCAATGCTCCACTTTTGCTGAAAAATAAGGCATCTATATTCTGAGCAATGCTTTTCCCTTTTTCTACAAGGCTCAGATAGTATGGAATACCGCCCATTATCATGTAATTCTCAGTAATCTGATATCGACTCAATGCAATTTTATTGCTGCGGAAATAATCCTCACATTCTTTTAGCGTAAATGGTTCGATATGCATTCTTCGGGTTACTCTGTTGTGGAGTCCACCTCTCGAATTGATAAGCTTATTTATTATCCACGATGTTGCAGAGCCGCAAACAATAAGAAGAACGTCCGTTCTTGTATCTGCCCAGCTGTTCCAGAAATATTCTAGGGCACTGATGAATCGGGATTTGTGGGTGTCCATCCAAGGCATTTCGTCAATGAATATTACCTTCTTGCCTTTCTTTTTTGTGTTTTCCAGAAGATTTATCAATTGCTTGAATGCGGCAAACCAAGTTGTTGCCTTGGGATATAGAACATTTCCATATTGATTGAGGGCTACATTAAAGTTATGCAATTGTTCATCCAAGTTTGAATTAGCAATAGCAGCAACGTAGAATGTGAAATCATTTTTGAATGTTTCTTTTATCAAGAAAGTTTTTCCCACTCTTCTGCGTCCGTACACCGCAACAAATTCAGGCTTGTGTGTTGTAGCATATTGTCTCAATGCTTTCTGTTCTAGCTGTCTGCCAACTATTTCCATCTCTGTAATCTTTTATGCAAAGATACACATTTGGCTGATAATAAAAAATATTAGCAGCCAAATGTGGGTAAAAAAGCATACATTTGGCTGGCAATAAAAAATATTAGCAGCCAAAAGTGGGTAAAGATGCATACATTTGGCTGGCAATAAAAAATATTAGTAGCCAAAAGTAGGTGAAAAGTATAGATTGAGTATTCAGATTATTTATTTTGGCTCAGCATTTTCGAACCACAATATCCTAAAAAAGAAAAAGCTCAACATTGGTTGAGCTTTCAGCGTTCAATCTGGTGATCCAGCTAGGACTCGAACCTAGAACCTACAGCTTAGAAGGCTGTTGCTCTATCCAATTGAGCTACTGAACCGTCAATTTTAAGTGGCACAAAGATAGTTGTTTTTAACGAGAGGACAAAAATAAGTATGAAATAAAATTTGAGTTTTTTTCTATGTGCTTCTATTCGGTTTGATGATATAGATAATCTTCTGTGATTGTCTATCAATAAGCAGTGGGTTTGTGGGTATTTAGAACCTTTGCTTACAACAAGGTCATGATTCTTCTAAAATATAGTATTGGTATTTGTTCGGTGTTTGTTTTGCAATTTGAATCTTGGTATGTTTTTTTTTGAAAGAATGATAGATAAAACACGAGGTTGATAAAAGTTAAAAAAACATGCCTAATCTTAAGCATTTGTAAATAATTAAAAAGTGCATATTATTTGAACAAAGACGTGTTTATATTGGTTCTAAGAAAGATTATGACATAGACTTTTAATACTAATAATTAGAGTACTTTATTATGAGAAAAAATGTTCTCTCTACGACGGTCCTATTATTAATTGGGCTAGTTGGGTTTGCACAAAAAAGTGAGAAACCCAACATACTTGTTATTTTTGGAGATGATATTGCTTATTGGAACTTGAGTTATAATAACCGTGGCATGATGGGTTATAAAACTCCGAATATTGATAAGATTGCT
>JBKEAJ010000018.1:0-4816 GCA_047972135.1 Bacteroidales bacterium
ACATTTAACAACAGAATTAGTACTACAAGCATAATAGAATGCTTGTGTTCTGCTTGCTTGCTGTTTGCTAGGGCTTTAGTGAGTTCTTGTATATTCTGCTCCAATATTTGTATATTGTTTTGCAGTGAGTCTATTTGGTTGGATACACTGTTGTTAAAATCTTTCTGCATGCGTAAAGAATAGGCAATGTCGGTCAGTTTCTTCTCTTTCATTACTCTTTCACCCTCGACCTTTGATGAAACAAATAGGTTGGGCACATCCATGGCACTAGGGGCGTGCTTTTTCAAGCTGTTAGCCTTTAATATCTTGGTTTTAGCTCTCTGTCTTTCTTTGGTTTTTAGCTTCGGTTTTGGTTCTGTTTTCTGGCTCTGGTTCTTGGTCTTTTCTTCTACTTTCTTTTTGCTGTTTTTGGTGGTTTTTTCATACCCTCCCCAAAGGGCTTAAAAGCAGGTGCAGGGAGGGATGGAGCATGCGAGGCGCACGGAACGCCACAGCCCCTGCCGTGCAAGGGACAAAGGCGGATTTGGGGCATTGTTAATAACTTTCTATTAAACAACCAAAAGCGGAGCAAGAACCACTAAAAGCAAACAGCCAAATACACTATTTGCATTTGGCTGTTTTACAGGCACTCCAAAATCCCATAGCTTATTAGGGAATTTTATTTCAAATCTTTAATTGTTATGTCATAATGACTTTTTATCGGAATGAATAATTCTGTCAAATTCTTTTTAGTTAGAAGCCATTTTAAGTTCCCATCAATAATATTGGTTTTTCCAACTAAACGAAATGATTTTAGTTTTGTCAATTTAGTCAGAAAGTTCAAATTATCCATCTCCTTAATGTTCTCCAGAACTAAGACCTCTAAATTAATAATACTTCCAAGGAGCTCGATGTTATTTAGTTTAGGACAACTGCTAATTGTAATTGTTTTTAGAGTAAGGTTATCTTTAAGAGCTTCAATGTTATCAATTACCCTATTATGTGATATTTCTAACGTTTTTATATTTTTAATATATTCTATCCCATCTAGGTTTTTTACAGAAGATTGTCTGATGACTAATTCTTTCAGTTTTCTTAATTTGGTAAAAGCTTCAAAAGATTTACCTCTGTAGTTTACAATGCTTAACTTCTCAATATCATTAATGAGAAAGATGCTTTCAAATTTTTTAGTGTAAAACAAAGACACCTCTTCTAAATAAGGGAATTTAGTAAAATCAAAACTTTGTGTAGGTTCAAAGTAAAGATTTAAACTTCGTACCTTAGAAAACTCATAAAAAAAAGTAACATCCTCAAAGTTGTTTACATTTACTATCCCCAGTTTAGAGACGTTGGGAAAAAGTTTAAATAGACCTGAATAGTTTGCCCTTGAGTAATCTTTTTGACTACGATTATTCAAAAAAAGGCTTTCAACATTTGAAAAATTGATTTCTTTAAACTCATTTTCTTCTTTGAAAAAGCAATAAATTACCTCTTTTTTTAAGTCTCTATTTTCAAGAATACTTATATCAATTATCAAATGAACTTTACCAGTACATTCAATTTCTGTGGCTAAAATTTCATTCATTATTTACACATATTAGAGCCAGGACTATTTATTTTGTTTGTTAAATTCACATTTGCATTCTTAAACTCATCCATAACTTCTGACTCTAGTTTGAATAAATTTTTACCTCCTTTCTCTACAATAACCTGTAATGAATTGAGATATTTGGAAGTTAACTTACTCGAACCTAGATGTTCTCGCAGTCGCCTATAAAGATTATTTGATTTTCCTACATACCATGTTCCTTTTTCCTTAAACATATAAACCCCTCCCTCTTTCGCATTACTACCTAATATTTCTTTTAAGAAATCTCTATCTGCCTTATTCGTTGGAGCTAACCCAAACGGGTCAACTTCGGTGTTGCTATCAAAAACATATCCATACAGGTTCGGATTGTTCCCTGCCAGCCCAATCGGGTCTTGCGATATATACGTCCCCGTATCATTAGAATACCACCTAAACCGGTTATATGCCAGTTGCACATCCTCATCCCACGTCTGACCTGAAACAAAAAACTTAAGAACGTTTTATCACCCTCAAAACTACGTACTTTTCCATAAATATCCAAACTTCTCGACCATCACTTTAGACAAGGGATTTTCAGATATTCGGATGACAGTGGTCGGTGGTCGGTGGTCAGACAACAGCTGGGCAGAAAATGTTCTACCCTTACATTATGTTCATATTTGTTGTCATTGCGAGCGTAGCGTGGCAATCTGTTCTTCGTTGTAGGAGATTGCTTCGTCGCAAGCTCCTCGCAATGACGTTCTTGTATTTGCATTCTTAATTATCAACTCTCAATTATCCATTGAATAAGGCTTATTAGGGGATTTTGGTTAGGACTTTCAAACTTTCAGGATTATCAATTGGTATCCTAATTCTTAATCCAGAAGAAGACTGAACAATAATAATATTAGACGTTTCAAATTTAACTTCTTCAAAAGGATTACTATTATCTAAAAATAAAAACCACAAGAGTGTTTCTTTAGATTTATCCATGACAAAAACGATACCCTCATCTCCCCAGCTACCTTCACCTGCAAAAACAGAATATTCTGAATTTGTTACTACAGTAGGAACTGCAAAATGAGAAACACAGGATTTATCATTGTAGTGAAAATAACTTTCTAAAGATGATTTGCATATAATTCGTAGTATGTAATTTTTATTTACCTTGTAGCCACTTAATACTAACAAATCTCCATTTGGGAAGGCTAATGAATTAATTTTTGGATATGTATATTCCTGAATTATCTTTTGTACGTATTTATTCATGCGATTTTTTGTGAAAAACTTATTATTTACATCCTTTTGGCAGATTTGGTTTCTCTTTTAAACCTTTATCAGGAACAACTCCACCAGCTTCGATATTTTTTGAGTGATTAAATCTCTTTTGGAAGGCTTCATTCCAGGTCATTTTAGAACCTGGCATTATGTCATCTCCTTTTACTAGCTTTACATCCAAACTATCTAACTCCGCATTTTGAGCAGATAGTAGTCTTCTGTTATCATAAGAAACAAGTTGACCATCTATTTCCATAACCCTTATTGGACTATATTTGTCTGCATCAAAAATACGTATTTCAGAAACAGTTCTTTGTGAAAAGTTAATATCATTAGGATTTACTGACATTAACTTCAACCCAAACGGGTCAACTTCGGTGTTGCTATCAAAAACATACCCATAAAGGTTCGGATTATTCCCTAATAGCCCAATGGGGTCTTGAGATATATACGTTCCCGTATCATTAGAATACCACCTAAACCGGTTATATGCCAGTTGCACATCCTCATCCCACGTCTGACCTTGGAACAAAAAAGCTAAGAACGTTTTATCACCCTCAAAGCTACGTACTTTTCCATAAATATCCAAACTTCTCGACCATCACCTTAGACAACGGATTTTCAGATTGTCGGATGACAGTGGTCGGTGGTTGGTGGTTTCTGTTCACTGAACACAGCCAGCTGTAAGCTATAAGCAAACAGCCCTACCCATAAGGGCAAGGCTATTTGCATTTCATTTATAATTAATCATTTACAATTTACCATTAAAACGGCTGTTCCTTGCTTTTTATTTATCACTATTCAACATATCTGAACCATTACCCTAAATCTGAACCATTATCCATACAAATCAATGTCTATTTCAGCATTGAGATTTTCACTTATACTAAGTATTTTATTACTCAGATGAATACTTGGCATCTCTTCTTTCTTTAGGTTCCTCACTACAACATACAATGCAGCTTCTAGTTTATTTTCTTCCATAAATGATTTTAAAATGGGAAGTATGTTTATTAATTTATTCTCTAGAATTAATGCAACATCTTCAAAATGGAGAGTTTCAATATATCCTGTAGCAAACTCCCAATATGCATATTTTCTAACTGATACATTATGACCTAACTTATGTACCCCTCTTGGAGGCAAAATAATATCTCCGGCACTCCAATATTCTGTAGGGTCAATCTTAATCAACTCTGTTAAGTATTTCGGAGAAAAGGAATCTCCAAAAACAGATAACTTTATATTAATTTCAGGCATATTAATGTTAGTCTATAGTGTAACCTGTTGATATTGGTTCTCCAACACCTCCTTTTTCAAATATTAGGATTTCTTTTGTGTCTGTATGCTTATGCAAATCATATCTTGAAATTTTAGCCTTTTGACCTAAAAACTCTTTCTTTATTTCATGAGCATCTAACCCCTTTTCCTTAAGTAAAGAGTCTGATATTTTTTTTACATCCTTATTATTTTCTGCTTTATTATACTTCTTTTCCAACCCAAACGGGTCTATCCATGTGTTACTATCTCCGACATAAGAATAAAGATTAAATTCTCCCGAAGCTAACCCAATCGGGTCTTGAGATATATACGTTCCCGTATCTGGAGAATACCACCTAAATCGGTTATATGCCAGTTGTACATCCTCATCCCACGTCTGACCTTGAAACAAAAAAGCTAAGAACGTTTTATCACCCTCAAAGCTACGTACTTTTCCGTAAATATCCAAACTTCTCGACCATCACTTTAGACAAGGGATTTTCAGATATTCGGATGACGGACAACAGCCAAAAGCGGATTAAGAACCACCAAAGCAAACAGCCAAATGCAGATAGTATTTGGCTGTATGTTCTGCTCTCAAAAAAAGCATAGCTTATTAGGGGATTTTTGGTCAGGAGGGTGGGTAATTGCTGCTAGCAAGCGCTTCTACCATTAATATCAACTCATTATCTTTAGAATATATATAAAATTCTACTTCTTTGTACTTTA
>JBKEAJ010000019.1:0-24241 GCA_047972135.1 Bacteroidales bacterium
CGCCGTATGCTGTAGACTATAAGCAAACAGCCAATTTTAACAGCAGGGCAGACACGCAGGTCTGCCCCTACTTTGATGTTGCGATGATAACAGACGAATAAACGAACGTCATTGCGAGGAGCTTGCGACGAAGCAATCTCCTGCAACAAATAACAGATTGCCACGCTATCGCTCGCAATGACAGATGATTAAAAACAGCAAAAGCATAAAGCCTATAGCTTACAGCTTATTGCAAAATTATAAACACATGAAACGAGCCATGAGACAAGTCTCATACAGAAGTATGATTATAAAAGAAATAACCACCCCGCCTGCGGCACCCCTCCTTCAAAAGGAGGGGATTTAAAACTCTCCTCCTGCAAAGGAGGATTACCCGATAGGGGGAGGTGGTGGCTGTTTTGCTTACAGCTTATTGCAAAAATATAAACAGATGAAAAAAATACATACAGTAATAATTGGAGGTGGGATAAGCGGGCTGACTGTTGCATACGACCTACAAAAGAAAGGGGTCGACTATGTGCTTATAGACCGCAAAGCTGAGCTTGGCGGTGTTGTCCGAACAGTAAGAAAAGACGGTTTTACCTTCGAGACAGGACCTAACACGGCAATTCTGTCAAATCTCGAAACCGCAAGCCTATTGCAGGAACTTGACGGACTGGGGCTGAGTATTGCAAACAAGAATGCTAAGAAAAGGCTGATAATGCACAAAGGAAGCTGGCAAACCCTGCCCTCATCGCTGTTCTCATACATATCCACTCCCTTGTTTTCGACAAAAGACAAGTTCAGGATTTGGAAAGAGCCTTTCATCAAACGAGGGGATAATCCCAACGAAACCCTTGCTGAGTATGTACGCCGACGAATGGGAGAAAGTTATCTTACAAATGCCATCGACCCGTTTGTGTCGGGAGTTTATGGCGGCGACCCTCACAAACTCATTACTCGCTTGGCTTTTAAGAAATTATATGCTTTGGAACAGGATTTCGGAAGTATGATAAAAGGTTCGATAAAGAAACATAAGGAGCGCAAGAAAGACCCTGAATACAAGAGTGTTACCAAAGAAACTTTTTCAACCCAAAGTGGTTTGCAAGGAGTAATAAGGGCTATTGCCGACACTCTGAATAAAGACAGAATCCATTGTTCGACACAAGTGAAAAGTATTGTCGCTCTCGACAAGGGTTTCAACATCATTGCAGAGCATGAGGGCAAAGACATAGAGCTGTATGCCGACCATGTGGTAACTACAATTCCGTCTTATGAGCTGTCAAAAGTCGAGGGGCTGTTCACCTCAACAGAAACAGAAATACTTGATAGCGTAAAATATGCCGATTTTGTCTTAGTAAATTTGGGCTTTGACGAATGGCAGGGCGATGACATAAACTCCTTTGGCGGTCTTATCCCTTCCGCCGAAAATGACGACAAGTTCTTGGGTGTCCTTTTTCCATCATCAATGTACGAGGGCAGAGCACCACAAGGCGGTGCATTGCTAGCATTGTTTATGGGGGGAGTTCGCAATCCCAATATTCTGAATTTGTCGGACGAGGAGATTGAAAGTGAAGCATTGGAATTTGTCAGAAAATATCTGGGAGCAAAAAATACTCCTGCTTTGATAGAAATAAAAAGGCATCCACGTATTATCCCTCAGTATGAATTAAATATCGAGCCTGTGTGGCAGATGCTTGAGGCAAAGCAAAAGCAGTACAAGGGTTTATATATCGGCGGTTCGTTTATAGACGGCATAGGTTTCCCCGATAGGATAAAGCAGGGGCGCGCGATAGCAGCAAAGATTAGAGTCCGTCTATAAACTTAGTTTTTTGTCCAAATCCTTGTATTAAGATTCATTTCGCTGATTATGATAGAGATGGTGTTGAATTGGTGATACATGGTTTCGACATCTGAGTATCTAACACCCGAGCGATAAAGTTTTGGCTCAAATAAGTCCTTTTTGAAGGGTATTGCCACATAAACCCGTGAGCCCACAAAGGAAATATGTATTTTCTTGTTGAATTGCTTGCGAAGATTGACTATTGCCTCCATCATTACGGGAGTTAGGATATAGCGCGCTTCTATTTGGTCTTGCGAGTACACTGCAAAGGACTTGCTAAACTCTTTGTTTTCAAGACTCACTAGCTTACCTCTTTCCCATTGTCCGATTTTTCTCCCGATTTTTCCGAAAAGATTAGCATTTTCAGGTATTACAAAAGTCTTCGTTGTTATTTCTTTATTGAAGTCAGCATGAGCAAAAAGCCCCTTAAATATTGTGTGCCATGTTTCTGACTTCCCCGACCTCTCCTTATATCGTGTATGCAATTCGGATAAAAAGAAGTCCGTTTTATCAATAAGACCATGAATTAAATCGTCGCCCTTATAATCATCAAATCCAGTGGTGAAGAGTTCACTTTTTTTATACTCCGAGGGTCTGATAAATGAGTTCGCTTCGTATTCCCACTCCGGATTGAGTAATTCAACAATCTTCCTTACTACCTTGTTTTTAAACTCAAGCCTATATTTTGCAGCTCTGCCCCCCATAAAAATATAAAATACAAAAGTCGCAACACCCGCTATTGAGAGTGTTGTTATAAGTGTCGGATGCAAGCTTTTAAAGTAAATAATTAAAGCTACTGTTAATACTATGTCCACCAACACAGGCAGAATATAGCAAAACAATAATCCCTTTCTTTTAGACTCCAAAGCTTTCAACTCGGAGCTTAGACTAGAGTCATACAGCCTTCGTAAATCCTCTAAAGACTTCATAAAACGTTAAAATAATTTGTCGACAGATACATTCTCTCGCTCAACTTCCGGAATAATAAAGACCGCTTTCTGTTTCATACCCATCATGCCGGCAATAATACTGTTGGGAAATACTTGTATCCCGTTGTTATAGTCAGTAACTGCTGCATTAAAAGCACGTCGGGATGCAGAAATCTGAGCTTCAACTTCGTTTAGAGATGCCTGCAAATGCAGAAAATTCTCATTCGCTTTGAGATTGGGATAGTTCTCTACATTTAGCATAAGATTTCTGATGTTGGCAGAAATCTCGTTGTCGATGTTAACCCTCTCGTCGGCAGGTGTCTCAGGTTTTGATGCTTTCGCCCTGAGTTCTGTAAGTTTGGTCAATGTCGTTTGTTCGTGTTCAGCATATTGTTTTACTGTCGAAACGAGATTGGGTATCAAATCATATCGTTTCTTTAACTGTACATCCATTCCACCGAAGGCATTATCAACTTCATTCCTCCTGCGGATAATGGCATTGTAGGTACTAATCAAAATTAAAACAAGCAATACAAGTACTGAAATTGAAACTATTAAACCTATTCCCATTGTTAAATTATTAAAGTGTTTGTAGCAGCCTTCTAATGGCTGCTACAAAGTGATTATTATTAATTGCCAAGCTTGACAACCTCTTTACAAAACAAGTCTGCTACTCTCTTGGTAATCTCCATATTCGTTACCTCCTCTTTAGAGAAGTTCAATTGGTATGTGCTCTTTCGTGTGGGGAGCATATGCCCAAAATCCACAGTCGGATAGAAAAAGAACTCGTACTTTTTGTCTTTTGATTTGAATTTTATCTTTTGTAATTGGCTATTGCCACTATCGCCACCAGTTAAACTAGATTTCAGACTATCGGCTGTAGTGCCTTTGCCAACACTAAGCTCTGTTATATTCTCTTTCGAAAATTCCCAATGCTCTGTTGCTTTCTGGGACTTTGGCTCATATTCAATGTAGTGTAATTTGCCTTCGGTCAGAACTAATATGTGCCTACAGAGATTTATAACCTTAACCCTCGTTATTCCCGTTTTCACAGATTCGCCAAGTGATTTAAGCACTGTCGTGTGTTCTTTACAATTGACAAAAGAAATAAAATCGCTGCCGACAATATCCTTTATAGGTTGAAAACCGTCGGGATCGTCTTTCAGTTTTGCAAAACGCTCGTCGAAGGTCTCGTCCAAATCCTTCATAATTTCAAGTCCTTCTTCTCCCATTCTCTTGAATTTGCCCGATTTCTTGAAAAAGTATATATACGCATATGATCCAGCAACTAATACGATAAAAATAATAATGGTTGTAATTGACATAATAAATATATTTAAATTGTTATTTTTCCTTTCTTATGGCATTGTCATTCTCGTCAACCAAGATTTTCTTGTCTGGAATGATGAAATACAGTATCAATAGTAAAACTGCAAGACCTATTAATAGGTAGGTGCTATTTGAGTCGAAGTCGAAAAACTTTAAAAAAATATTGGCAATCAGTAGAATAGCTATAGCCACAACCCCTCTGCCAAGTAGATGCTTAATCCGTGTTCTCATTTCATTTCATTTTAATTGTATAAATTCTCAAACTATAAATCCTTACCGACCACCGTAAAACTTAACGTTGCGAAGGTACAAATAATAATTATAAATCTTAGCGCAGAACAAAAAAAATACTGCTACTTGTGCAATGTTTAGTATTTTTGTCAGAATTCTAAGTCTAGGCTGCTAGGCGTAGGGCTTAAAGCATATTGCAAAAATATAAACCAATGAAACGAGCTATTATATTGATGAATGTGGGCACTCCCAACGCACCGACACCTTGGGGAGTAACAAGCTTCTTATTCTCTTTTTTGACGGATAAAAGAGTGATTAGCATCCCCGCTGTTTTTCGCTATCTGCTCGTTATGCTTGTTATTATTCCACTGCGTGTGCATAAAGTTGTCAGAATGTATAGACGTTTGTGGAAAAACGGCAGCTCTCCCATTCTAAGTATTAGCAAAGAGCTTGTGAAGATGCTGAATGAACAGTCGGATAATTGTCGATTCTATCTTGCAATGAGTTATAGCAGCCCCTCATTAGATAGTGTTTTAAAGCAGATTAAAAGCGATGGTCTGGACAATGTGGAACTACTTCCGCTATATCCTCAGTATGCGGATTCGACAACAGGAGTTGCCATCAATGCCTTTGAACACAAAACAAGAAAATACGGACTAAAGACTAAGGTCTTATATGATAAATTCTGTGATACAGAAGTGTTTAAAAGTCTACTCGCAGTACAAATATCAAAATATGATATTCAGAACTATGATCATGTGCTGGTACTTTTTCATAGTTTGCCCCTGTCGCAGATTGACAGCAGATGCAATCAGAATGAAGAACACGATAGGAGCAAATGCTACAAATGTCAGTGCGAAGAAACTTTTGCAGATATCGCCCAAATACTTGATCACCATGACAATATCAGCTGCTCTATGGCGTATCAAAGTGCCATGGGCAAAAAGTGGCTGCAACCATTTGCTTCTGAGGAGATAAGAGGTCTGGCAAAGGAAAAACAAAATTTACTAGTTATAGCACCCTCGTTTTATATAGATTGTCTGGAGACCCTCATCGAAATAGATGAAACATATCGGCAGCTGTTCTTACAAAATGGGGGAAAGAGCTTTACTTTTATCCCATCGCCCAATGCCAGCAAAGAATCTGTGGAGATGATTTTGCAGACTCTGTAAGGTTTTGTGTGGATAAATAAATATTCAGCCAAAATACGTAAGCAGCCTTGTTTAAGGTTTAATTGTTGACTTGTTTAATTGTTTAGGGTTTAGTTGTTAGTTTGAAGTTTAGGGACGTAGTCCCGATATCTTCGTAGCAAGGAGATACATTTAATGAAATACAAGAACGTCATTGCGAGGAGCTGGCGACGAAGCAATCTCTACCGACAATGAACAGATTGCTTCGCTGCGCTCGCAATGACACACCACCTTCCCCCTCGGGTACTCCTTCTTCGCAGGAGGAGAATTTAAATTCCATCCTTTTCAAGGAGGAGCGTGGCAATCAAAATGCCTCGCCGATACGAAAATATATCCCCCAATCGTCCTTACCCACGGCAGCATCAAGACCAATATTAAATTTTACACTCTTGAATGCCTGATAACGATAGCCCACTCCAGCTCCAGGATAGATATTCCAGTTGAAATCGGGACTGTCGGAACCGTAGATAGTGGCAAGACCCGCAAAACCTACAAGCCCCATATGCTTATGGAAATTGTAGCGATATTCGGCCTGCAGAGCCATAAGCCCATCACCTCTATATGCTCCATTGCTATATCCACGAATATCTTTCCCCCCCCAATAGTTTGCTGCTGTTCAAATAATATATCTCCAAGACCGTATTTCCCCGATAGACGAGCTGCCAGAACATCCCGACCTTGCGCCATATCAAAGTAAGTGTTGTATTCCAAAAATATCCGATTGGCTTCCATATCATTGCCCATCCACTCTTGAAAAGTAATCCATCGAAGCTTCGCATTAATACCGTTTTTAGGATAATAAACATCATCACGACTATCGTACATCGCATTAATCTCCAACGAATTGGTAGAGCTTACGGATTGTGGATTAATATTATTCTCATACTCAGTGTTATAATGAGCAAAAGTATAAGACATGCCAGCAAACAAATGAGAAGCTATTAGCCGCTGAAGCCCTCCGCTCACAAGGGTTATCTTACTGTCGTAATCATAAAAATCGGCGTAATCAACTCCATTATCCATATAAAACTGCGAAATCTTATCGCCGTTCATGATAAAAAACTTAGCTCGCCAACGACCCTCACCAAAATATATCTGATTAAAAAATGCCAGAAAATAAGAGTTGTTGGTAGTGTAAACTGCCGATGCTCCTGTCAAGGATTTTGGCGACGAAGTATCATCAGGATTTAGCCTATACATCATCATCGGAATGCCGCCAAACATGAATTTCAGATTCTGATTATAACTGGCAAAAGGCATTACCGTAAAATCAATCTTCTTTTCCTTTGGCACAGAGTCGGACACCACGTTTTGAGATGCTGCTTGATAAGCAGTTAACAAGGTCAGCACCATATATATACACATTCTCATTCTGACACCTTTTTTATTACTCTTACTAATAACACTTTTAAGGTGGCAATGTTCATTTGTGGAAAATAAAAAACTCTGTATAAATACAGCTATAGGCCGTACGCTATAGGCTATAAGCGAACAGCCTTGTTGAAGGTTTAAAAAATGCTGCAGGCAGTAGGCTTTATTTAGAAATACAAGAACGTCATTGCGAGGAGCCTGCGACGAAGCAATCTCTACCGACAACGAACAGATTGATTCGCTACGCTCGCAATTACGGAAAAAATATTGCGATGTGGGCTGTTACAGGCTGAAAGCCTGAATTAGTTCAGCCCATGGCAACGCCATGGGGATAGATAGAATTGTCGTGCGTCTCTGAAGGTGTGTCGTTGATGCCTGAAAAATAAAAGTCGGGTGCTTATTTGGTATAACTACCTCATAAACACCCGACAGACAAAAAATCAATATCTTTATACTTTTATAGCTGCTTGAAGGATTTGATGATTTTATCTGAATCTACTTCCTTCGAACTTGTAAGCGTAATCATATAGAATACACTCTTTGCTTCTATACATGCAAATCTTTTAAACATCTTAACACCACCACGCTCACCTTCCGACGATAAAACTTTTGCAGGAAGACCATTCACATCTAAATCACTGCTTGTGATTTCACCCAACATACTTGCACCTAAGCTCTGAGGCGATTTAAAAGTCTCTACTATACTTTCCAAACTAACAGAATCGTGTCTTGGTGCTTCGTTTACAATTATTTGTAGACCCTCTTGTGGGTCTGCATAAGCCAGTAAAAGACCGTCTAATGCAGCAGGAAGCTGTGACTCCTCTGCACTCGCAGGAACATCCAAAGACACCTTTCCATCAGAAGATTTAACCGTTTTGAAACCCTCCGAACAAGAAAAGAATAAAACCAAAGTAACAAACAAAATACTAAACCGTTTCATAATTCAAAATATTTATTTATAAATAACTAATTACACGTGATTGCAAGAGACTTTCCTAACTTATATGCTTATAAGTTCATACGAATGTACGCCATTTTATAATATGATATTAAAATCATTCATTTATTTATTCATTAAATAAATGAACAAAAAGTAATACAGAATAAACATATTATTCACTTTATTGAAACTTTCCTTGCAGATGAAAATTTATTTCCATACCTTCGTTGCGTCAGTTGAAACGGAACATTATATCGATTTTAAAAATATTTACTACACGTGCAGAGATGCACACAGAGTTAATTTAATGGTGAGAAGGCTGACCCGTGCAACGCTCGTTGACTATGGGTCAGCTCTTTTTTGCTAATCGCAATAATATTACTATTTTTGGCATTACAAAAAGAACAGATAATGAGTGAGTTTATTGTATCGGCAAGAAAGTATCGACCTCTGGAGTTTGACACTGTTGTGGGACAGGAAGCAATTACGCATACCCTGAAAAACTCCATAAAAGGGAATCATCTTGCTCATGCATATCTGTTTTGTGGTCCACGTGGAGTAGGGAAAACAACTAGTGCAAGAATATTTGCCAAAACGATTAACTGCTCATCTTTAAGCGAAAAATACGAACCGTGCAATAAGTGTGAGTCCTGCCTCGCATTTAATGAAAATCGCTCATACAATATTCACGAACTTGACGGAGCTTCCAACAATTCGGTCGACAACATCAGAGCACTAATAGAACAAACTCGCATACCACCGCAAATCGGAAAGTATAGCGTATACATAATCGACGAGGTTCATATGCTCTCGTCCAGTGCTTTCAATGCTTTCTTGAAAACCCTCGAAGAACCTCCCGCACACGCTATTTTCATACTCGCTACCACAGAAAAGCACAAGATTCTCCCGACAATCCTATCACGTTGTCAGATTTACGACTTCAAAAGAATTAGCGTTGCCGATACGATTACACACCTTAAGCATGTAGCTAAACAAGAAGGGGTAACTTGCGAAGTGGAAGCATTGACCGTTATAGCACAAAAAGCAGACGGTGCGATGCGTGACGCACTCTCAATATTCGACCAGATTGTATCTTTCTCAGGTAAAGAAATAACATACGAAAAAACTATCGAGAATCTCAATGTCTTGGATTATGATTTCTATTTCCAAATAATAGACAAGGCTCTACATAATATCACTACCGACACCTTGATGTTATTGAACAGCATACTGGACAAGGGATTTAGCTTGCAACATTTTATAGGAGGACTCAGCGGACATATTCGCGACCTATTGGTGAGCAAAGACCCACAAACTCTTCAACTCCTAGAAGTTAGTGGCGAAATAAAAAATAGATATAAAGAACAAGCCGCAAAATGCGACCAAGATTTTCTTATGGCAGCATTGGATTTATGTAATCAAGCTGATATTAATTTCCGCCAAAGTCAGAGCAAACGCCTACTTACAGAGTTACTCCTACTTAAAATCTCACAACTCACATTAAAAAAAAAAGTGAACTCCATGAGCTAAATCTTTTTGACGGTTTCGACACCGTATTTTTTCCAAATGTTGCTGTAAACAAGACTAGTAACGAAAAAACTGTCCCCCCGCCACAAAAACAAGAAGTCGCCCCTCCCAAAAAACGCTTGCCAAAATTGGGAAAATTGGCAGCTACAACATCAATCAAAAAAGCTCTTAACAGTGAAGAATTGCCGACCAACAAGCCCGATAGTGACGACGAAGATAAGGTACTTACAGTCCCGAGTGGCACTGACGCTCAAAGGAATGCATTTACTATAGAGCAAGTCCAAGAGGCTTGGGATAGTCTCAGTAATATAACAGACAGAGTGCCGATATTATCGGCAATAAAGAACAGCAAACTGAAAATATCACCCGACAACAACGAACTCATCGTGGTGGAGGTAGTAAGCTCGGTACAAAAGAAAAATCTTAAAGAGCTTATCCTGGAAATCGCCGAACATGTAAGAAATCAACTAAAAAACGAATACATAAATTTTGAATTTAAGGTCGGGAAAGTAAAAAAATCATCGGAAAAAAAGAAAGAAAGAAAAACCGACGAGGAAATATTTAAAAATATGATGCAGAAAAACAAGAACTTACACAATTTCTACAAAAAATATAAGTTGCGGATAAAGAATGACTAATTGACAATTTAAAAGATAATACTATGTTAAACAAAAAAATGAATGAGGCTCTTAATGAGCAAATTAATGCGGAGTTTTATGCAGCGTATTTATACCTAGCCATGTCGGCATATTTCCACAAACAAGGAATGTCGGGCTTTGCAAACTGGATGCGAGTGCAATATCAAGAGGAATTAGCACACTGCACAAAGTTCTTCGATTATATTGCGGAGAGAGGTGGAGAAATAGATTTATTGCCAATCGAAAAAGTACCCTCAGATTTTAAATCTACACTGGAAATATTTGAACGTACCCTTAAACACGAGGAACACGTTACTGAATGTATTAACAACCTTGCAAACCTCGCTATTGAAGTTAATGACCATGCCACCCAAAGTTTCTTAAAGTGGTATATCGATGAACAAGTCGAAGAGGAAGCAAATGTTCAGTCGATTATCGACAGCCTTAGACTGGTAAACGGTGAAGGACAGGGCTTGTTCTTGCTAGACAGAGAGCTGGCTCAAAGGAAATTTGTAGACCCTACAAAGAATGCTTAATTGAAAAAGTCGGCAAACCTAAGTAGTTTGCCGACTTTTTAATACAGTAGAAAAATCGTAGTTTAGCCCAGCTCCGAAATATATCTTTCCGCATCCAATGCTGCCATACATCCCGAACCTGCTGCGGTAATCGCCTGCCTGTAAGAGGAGTCTTGAACATCACCGCAAGCAAAAACTCCCGGTACGTTGGTCTTTGAAGTCTTCCCCTTTGTCAATATATAACCTTGTTCGTCCAGCTCTACAAAAGACTTGAATATCGCCGAATTAGGTGTATGTCCTATCGCCAAAAACAATCCGTCAACTTTTAAATCTATAACTTCAGCTCCTGCTTCACCTTTGTTCTTGTCGAGTTTCAACCCTTCAACCTCATTATTTTCACCGTAGATACTTTTAACCTGATGTTTCCAAAGAACCTCAATATTCGCTGTCTTTAAAAGCCTGTCCTGCATCGCTTTTGATGCTCTCAACTCGTCACGACGCACCAAAAGATAGACCTTTTTACAAAGACCCGCAAGATACATGGCTTCCTCTAAGGCAGTGTCGCCACCGCCAACAACCGCAACGTCCTTACCACGATAGAAAAAACCGTCGCAAGTAGCACACGCCGATACGCCGCCTCCTTGGTATTTCTTCTCATCCTCCAATCCCAAATACTTAGCTGTCGCTCCGGTTGAGATTATCACCGTTGTTGCTTCAATTTTCTTGCTCCCGTCTATGGTTACAATGTGTTTACCCGTGGAGAAATCAACCTCCGATGCATAACCACCACGTACATCAGCACCAAAACGTAGAGCCTGTGCTTTCAGGTCTTCCATCATCTCTGTACCCGTTATCCCCTTAGGATATCCAGGGAAATTATCGACTTCGGTGGTAGTGGTAAGCTGACCGCCAGGTTGCAAACCCTCATATAATACAGGAGACAAATTTGCCCTAG
This sequence comes from Bacteroidales bacterium, assembly GCA_047972135.1. Taxonomy (GTDB): domain Bacteria; phylum Bacteroidota; class Bacteroidia; order Bacteroidales; family Prolixibacteraceae; genus JBKEAJ01. Next base: position 11,448 of record JBKEAJ010000019.1, read on the forward strand.
AAGCATATATTGCTGCGGTATATCCTGCAGGACCTGAGCCTATTATAAGGCATTTTACTTTTTCAATTTCTGACATATCATTATCTAATTTTAATTTTTAAATCATTCATCGCGCCAATAGGATCTTTTGCTCCAAATACTGCACTCCCAGTTACCAATACATCTACTCCAGCTTTGGATATAATCTCGGCATTGTCGGCATTGACTCCCCCGTCGACTTCTATCTTAAAATCAAGTTTCTGCCTAGTTCGTATTTGCAGTAAACGTTCAATCTTCTTGAAAGTGTTGGGAATAAATGTCTGTCCACCAAATCCCGGATTCACAGACATGACCAAAACCAAATCTATCATAGGCAGAATATCAATAAGCATTTCCACCGGAGTTGACGGATTTAGTGAAACCCCCGCCTTTACTCCGCCATCTTTTATCTGCCGAACAACACTATCAAGATGCCTACATGCCTCATAATGAACAGTTAAAATATCTGACCCGTTTGCTATAAACTGGTCTATGTACTTTTCGGGTTCCACAATCATCAAGTGTACATCCAAAGGTTTTTGTGCCGCCCTTTTTATATCCCTGACCACAGGTAAACCAATGGAAATGTTCGGAACATAAACACCATCCATCACATCTACATGAATCCAATCAGCATTACTGCAATTAATCTGCTCTATTGCCTTGCCTAGCCCCAAAAAGTCGGCTGCTAATATCGATGGAGATAATAAACTCATATTCTAATAATATATTAGGCACAAAAATAATATAATATAGCAGAGTAGAAAAACTCAATCATCTACCTCATATAAAGATAATTGATAGTTTTAGTATATTTGCAAGGATTGTGATGAATCGTTGAATTGTTGAATCGTTTATGGTTTAAGGTTTAAAAATGCCATATGCCATACGCTGTAGGCTATTAGCAAACAGCCGATAAACGTTCGTCATTGCGAGGAGCTGGCGACGAAGCAATCTCCTGCAACAATGAACAGATTGCTTCGCTTCGCTCGCAATGACGATAAAATGTAGATATTACAAAGCTGCGATATGGGATGTTATAGGCTGCAAGCCTGAATTAATTCAGCCCATGGCAACGCCATGGGGAAAGGAATGACAAGATAGTGAACGCCCTGTAAGGGCAGATTATTTACAGCAAAAGCATAAAGCCTATAGCTTACAGCTTATTGCAAAATTATAAACACATGAAATACATTGTAAGTACTATTTTATTGGGCTTATTCTTCACCACAATGTCTTGTGGTGGCAGTAATAAAAAATTTGTAGAAGGTTCGCTAAATGAGAATACCTATACCAGCAAAGAAGTAGGCTGGACTATCGACGTCCCGGAAGGCTGGGAGATTATCAACAGGTTGGAAAATGCTACAGCAAAGGACATTGAGGAAATGAAAGCTCTGGGAAATACGAACGTAAGCGGTCTGAAATATCTAATTGGTTTTCGAAAAGACCAACTAAATACTTTTCAGTCAACCACAGAACCGTTTAATCCTGAAGCAGGTGTAACATGGGATGAAAATAATGCCAAATTGAGGGCTCTCACTTATGATGCATTCGTAGAGCAAAAAGTGAAGATTGATACGGCGTCAACAAAAGAGAAAATCGACGGATTGGAGTTTGATGTATTTGTGATTAAAGCATACAGCAACGCAGATAATAAAATAATGTTTATTCAAGAGATGTACAGTCGAGAAATAAACGGATTGTACTTTGGTATAAACATAAGCTACAACAGCAAAGAATTACGAAAGACAATGTTCAATGCATTGAAAAACTCCAAGTTTAATAAGAACTAAGACGAGCAAAATCGGGGCTTTGCTCGTCTTATTATATTCGTTTTCAAGACAGTTTAGGGGAGTAGCTCTGCAAGTTTTTTCTCCAAATCTTCACCCCTGAGGTTTGTTGCCACAATTTTTCCCTCAGAATCAAGAAGGAAATTGGTAGGGATGCCTCGTACAGAGTACATTTGGGATGCCTCATTTTCCCAGCCTTTAAGATCAGAAACGTGATGCCATGTCAGTTTATCATCTTCTATTGCCTTTAGCCACTTTTCCTTGTCGTTATCCAAAGAAACGCCAAGAATATCAAATTTCTTACCTTTATATTTATTGTACGCTTTTACAACATTGGGATTTTCGGCTCTGCAAGGACCACACCACGATGCCCAAAAGTCGAGAAGTATATATTTCCCCCTCAAAGAGGAGAGCTTAATAGGCTCACCGTCCGGAGTGTTTAGAGTAAAGTCAGGAGCTACTGCTCCCACTTGCACCTTTGCCAATTTCTCTAATTTCTCGTTAAGTTTTAATCCATACTTGCTGTTTTTGACATTATCGCTAAGCAAGTCATACACCCCTTTAAAATCTTCATATTCCAAGCCCATATTTTCTCCATAAGACAATATAATATGAGGAGTTGCAGGGTTATCATTATATAATAATTTTAGAGAGTCTGCCAAGTAAGCTCCCAAAGCATCAGCTTTTCCCTCAATTTCGTCAACTATCTCTTCCATACGACTTTCGTCTTTGTCTTGTTGTGCTGTCCTATATTCATTAGCAAGTTTATTTCTTTCAACAACAAAGCTTTGATATTTGTCATTAACCGCTGAGAGTAAGTTATTTGCTTCCCCACCTTGTATTGAGGTGTTGTTAGAAGGTATACTAAGGTCGGCTGTTACTGTAATAACTCCAGGCGGCAAAAACAAACTAACAAAGGGCCTACCTTTTTGAGATGTTGTTAGATACACAAGTTCAAGGGTTGAGCAGGTATCTTCAAAAGTAAATTTCCCTTCGGAAATCTGAGCACTATCGATAACGATAAGTTCTCTATCGTCATTCAAAGTGTTTAGATACACCTTATCAGATTTTGCTCCCACAATAGTCCCGTTTATTGTGTACTTATTAGAGGGTGCTTGGTCTTGGCAAGATATCATTACCAATGCGAGTAGCGATAAAATAACTGTAATCTTCTTCATATTCATTAATTATTTGTGAAACGTACTAAAATCTTTGCAAAGTTAGGAAATTTAATCCCTTATCTTCAATATTTCTTGTGCTCAATGTAAGTTATTACTTTAGTACTTCTTCTAATTTCTTTTCTAAGTCTTCACCACTAAGGTCTCTTGCAATAATTTTTCCCTCAGGATCAAGAAGATAGTTTGCAGGAATACCTCTTACTCCATACAGTCGGGCTGCTTCGTTTTGCCATCCTTTAAGGTCAGACACATGATGCCATGTAAGCTTGTCATCTTCAACGGCTTTTAGCCACTTCTCCTTGTCATTATCCAAAGAGACACCGAGTATATCGAAATTTTTGTCTTTATACTTCCCAAAAGCAAACACAACATTTGGGTTCTCTTCTCTACAAGGTCCACACCATGATGCCCAAAAGTCAAGAAGAATATATTTACCCCTCAATGAAGAAAGCCTCAATGGCTTGCCGTCAGGAGTATTCAAAGTAAAATCAGGAGCAAGCTCTCCAACTTGTGTTTTAGCCATCTCTTTAATATTCTCACCAAGTTTTACTCCAAACTCCGAAGCCTTAACTTCTTCGTTAAGACCTTCATATATCTCTTTTTGCTCCTCGAAATCCAAAAAATCACTCCCTCTATCTAGCACAATAAAAGGAGTAGCAATATTGGAGCCGTTGGATTTTAAATCATTATACATGGAGTCTACCACCATACCCGTCATACTTTCAAAGCCATCTGTTATTTTGTCCATCGTTTCAAAATCCCCCTTGTCGAAAGCCTCTTTATATTTGTCTACTAGTACCACCCTTTCGCTTTCAAGATCCTGAAATCTCTTGTCAATACTATAGTACAAGTTGCTTGCATCTCCTCCTTTTACCACAACATTGCTCGACTCCAGGTTTGTAAGGTCTGCTGTAACTGTCGTTACTACAGGCTCCAGAAATAAGTTGGCAAACGGGATATCCTTTCCCGCAGTTATCACAGCAAACTTCGATAAGGAGTCGGAACCTTTAAAAGTAAATTTCTCATTTACAATCTTACAACTGTCGATAACTACATATTCTTGACCATTTGCAAGGTTTAGATATACTAAATCCGTATCCGCTCCTTTGATAGTCCCGTTTATTGTGTACTTTGCTACATCTTCGCAAGATGCAAGCACTAATATTAATGCTGATAGAAAAACTGCTATTTTATTCATCTGTTTATATTTTATGCAATAAGCTATAGGCTTTATGCTTTTGCTGTTTTTAATAATTTGTCATTGTGAGCCTTAGCGTGGCAATCTGTTCTTTGTTGCAGGAAATTGCTTCGTCGCAAGCTCCTCGCAATGACGTTCGTGTATTTGGCATTTCATTAATCATTTATAATTCACCATTCATAATTAAATTACATATTGCTTAAAGCCTACTGCATGGAAGTTGCATCTTAATTCGATTTATGAAAAATTGTACTAAAATTCAGGTTCAGAGGCAGTTAGAAATTTGTTATAAAATATAAATTCCAATATATTTTTCATTTATGTGCTGATTGTTACTTCAAAAATTCGGTCCAAAAGCATCTTCGTAATGTTCTAGTCTATATTTCTCATGCTCCATCTCTATGTAAATCAGGTCGAAACGTACCTCCTTGTCGATTCTCTTCATATCCACATAGACATTGGCAGCCAATATAAGTAGGCTGATTTTCTTTTTGCTGATAAGGTCTGCCACATCGGCAATAGGCTCAGCGGTACGCGTTTTTACCTCAACAATCACTAGCCCTTCTTCATCTTCGGCGATAATATCTATCTCTTTATGACCACAATACCAGTTCATCTCGTGAATTTTGTAGCCTTTCTTCCGCAAAAAGTCCATAGCCAGCTGTTCGCCCATCGAACCAAACTCCCTATTGCTTTTCATCTGTTTATAATTTGCAATAAGCTGTAAGCTATAGGCTTTATGCTTTTGCTGTTTTTAATAATTTGTCATTGTGAGCCTTAGCGTGGCAATCTGTTCTTTGTTGCAGAAGATTGCTTCGTCGCAAGCTCCTCGCAATGACGTTAGTGCATTTGAACTATTATCATCTCATCATCACATTTTCCTTGGTGATTGTCAGCTTATATTCCTTGCCGTGTATCCACGCCATGTTGGGATGTTCGTGTCCCGATGGAAAGCCGTAGCACACTGGGAAGTCGTAGCCCTTAAGGGCTTCATGGATAACTTCGTAGGCATCTTCTGCAAATGCAGGCTCTCCCTTCTCACAATCGCTAAAGTGTCCGCACACCAAGGCTCCCAGCTTGCTTATATCGCCGAGTTTCAAGGTCTCCATCATCCTGTCGAGCTTGTACAAATCCTCTCCAATATCTTCCAAAAATAATATCTTAGCATCTAAATCAGGTTTATACCGTGTTGCCATCATAGAGGTAAATAGTGCAAGATTGCCACCTATCAGCTGTCCGAAAAACTTGCCCTCCTTATTTAACCCATGTCCCGCAATTTTATAGCTTTGCTCCTCACCTTGCAGCAAAGATAATAGTTGTGCCACATCTTCACTTTCCTTGTCATCGTCTATAAACGTAGACAACATTGCTCCGTGAACAGTGCAAATATTTGTTGTTTGGAGTACAAAAGTGTGCAGTGCGGTGATGTCGCTAAACCCAACTATCCACTTGGGATTCTTGCTGAACTTCTTTAGGTTGAGTCCTTCGATTATGCGCTGACAACCATAGCCTCCCCTTGCGCAGATAACAGCATCTATATCAGGCGAATCCAATGCCCATTGCAAGTCGGCTAATCTATACTCATCGCACGCTGAGAACGTACGATGAGTTTTATAGATATGTTCTCCCAATTGAACCTTAAAACCCCGCCTTTGCAATATTCTTATTGATTTCTCAAGATGCTCTTTGCTTATGGCACTCGCCGGTGCAACAACTCCAAGTGTCGCTCCTTTGCTGATAGGCTTCGGTTCAATTGCCTTTTTCATCTGTTTATATTTTGTTTTTAAATTGTCAGATGTATCTCGCCAATATAATCATACTTCTGTGTGAGACTTGTCTCATGGCTCGTTTCATCTTATATTTCTATGTCGATAGCACACTCCACAGATTTCTCAAGCTCTTTTGCAATATTCAAAAACTCTTTCACATTAAGCTCTCTGTAGAAAAGCATCCCGTGGCTTGCTCTCACCAATGGTCGCGGATGCATATAGAAATAGTCCTTACCGAGCAGCAACTGTACTGCATCCAGCTGCTCAACCCAAATATTTTGGGCAAGTGTACTGAATTTACCATCGTGCATATAAGATGGGAACGAAGCGTTTACCTGACTTAAATAACAGTTTGTAAACGAAGCATCTGTTGTTGACATTGTATTTAGAGATACAGGTACAAACACCTCTGCCTCAGAAGGGTGGAATTTAAACCAAACATTCCTGTATCCATGTATTTTTAGGTTTGACAAGTCCGTTTCCTTACCCCATTCTTCTACTGCCATCGCTATTGCCTGCAATACTTTGTAGTGCGTATCCGGACCACTGCCTTCGGGGTCCATTGCCAAACTGATGACCGTAGGTTTTAGTTCTCTCAGTTTTTCAAGGATAGGAACAACATCACGCGATTTCTCGGGTTGTTCAGTAAACAAATCCCCTTGATAGAAACCAAGTCTAAGATGGCTGACATTGTGTACCTGTACGCCGTAGTGAGCCCATACCAACTCCTCCTCAAACTCTCTTATCATACCTTTCAGCTTCTGAATTTGAACCGGATTTTTCTCCCCATCGTAAGACGCTTGTAATATGCTGATTATCTCGTTGATAGTATTTACAAGCTCCTCCTTATTCTTAGTGCCATAGATGCTAATAATGTTCCTTACTAGCCTATGCGACAGACCTCTGTGCCGCTCTTTCTCTTCGTCAGATGCTACATTGGTAAGATAGTGGTAAATGTCCTTATCCCACTTATGTTTGTATCCTTCCACAAAGAAATCAGAGTAGTGCAACATCTGTATTTTATCATCCGATATAAACTGAAGAGTGTCATTCAATGCGCTGATTACGAAGCTGTTAGTAACAGCCGTAAAACCCGAAGTCAAAACCGAGAAATGAAACTTATTGGAAGGCTCTCTCAACTGACGTGCAATTATGGGCAACAAGCCAAGCATAATGTCGTCGTGGTGAGGTCCTGTGTGGAAGTAAGTCTCTTCTTTTGATTTTGTGAAGCCCTTCACAATCTTAGCTTCTACCCTATCCATAACCTCCTCCACAGTGCTCAGCGATACATTGGGTATCAGGCTTGTGTACTTATCATTCTGCAAGTCCTCTAATGTAAGATGTTCGCCATATTTTTCCAGCTTTTTGCACAACTCAAATATCGCCCTTTCAGATTTCTCGGGAGTCCACTCCCCTGTCTGATAGTATCTGTCTATTTCTGAGGTCAATAGTTTTGCAGCTCCTCTTGTCAAATAAAACCTGCCGTTTTTGAGCTTCGACAAAACAGTGGCAGGATGCTCGTTTGATATATCGCCCTCTATCGCATTTTTTACAACCTCGGCTTTAGCTTCGCCAGCGGCAAATACTATCGCAACGGCATCGGGATTATAAGTGATTGTTTCCAAGCCTATTGTGATAACAAGCCGTTTTCTCGACACCTCAATACCTCCAAGATCGCCTGCGGCAACAGCTTGAGTCTCGAAATTGGTAGGTGTAAGCCTTGTTGTAGAAAAATGGTCGCTGCCTCTAACGTTGAAAGCAATATGCCCATCAGGACCTATTCCTCCTAAAAAGAAACCTATCCCTCCTTTTTCACGTATCTTCATTTCATACTGAGTACACCAATCATCAATCATCAATATTGATTTCTGCTGCAATTCCTCTTCCTTATTTTGTGCAGCTCTGTATCTCAACGACAAGTCAACATCCAAATTGGGAAATATTTCACTGTACGACTTCCCTTCTGCCAAGGGTATTTCGTCGGGATTGATGAGAAGTGCTTTATTCTTGTCAAGTCCAAATCCTTTGATGTAGTAGTTGTTTACATATTTGTAGAAGCTGTTTGCCTGCTCAGGGTTGATGGGATAGAACTCATCAATCTGAACAAACTGTAAACCCGATAAACTCGGCTTCTGTATGGAGCCGATATTGTACTGATTTCTCATCTCAACCACGCTCTCTCTATCCCAATTTTTAAGGATATACTGAGTCCACTTGATAAAAAACTCCGGCGTTTTCCCTGTCGGTAAGCTAATAACGCCGTCGGGATTATCTGCCACCCACTCTATAAAACGCATAGCAGCCAACAGCCCAAGCTTGGGAAAGTTGTCTGTTAGTACATAGGGGATGTTCACATTGCTAAGACTTTGTTCGCTTTCCTTGAAAAAAGCGTCCTCCACTTTTGATAGTGCATAATTTTTCATTTCGGATTCCTCCTTGTTTTTATTGTTATTCTTAAGCAGGCAAATATAACATTTTATGACAACAAAAACAAGGCTCAAATCAGCAATTCATAAATAATGGTGATGTGGATTAGAGATATTCTTACTATACAGTGATGAGGACTTAATTGGTATTGCTAAATTACTTACCTTTGCGCATTACTTGTAAAGATAAAAATGGTATGAAAACAAAAAATGTTTATCTATTGGCAGTAGCTGCCATATTGATAGGGTTAAGTTCGTGTAGTAAAGAAAATATCACTTTCCAAGATGCTAAGTTTAAAGAGGCTCTTCTCGGAATTGACGGTATTGATGCAGACAAAAATGGCGAAATATCTTTCACAGAGGCAGCCGCCTATAAAGGAGCAATCGATGTTAGCGGCAAAGAGGGGCAGATTTCGGAAATAGCAAATCTTAGTGGCATAGAATATTTTACGGGTATTACCGAGTTGGGCTGCTCTTTCACCAAAATCAGCAGTTTAGATGTAAGCAAAAATATAGCTTTGACAGAGTTATATTGTCGCAAAACAAGCATAAGCAGTTTAGATGTGAGCAAAAACTTAGCTTTGACAATATTAAATTGTGCTGCTACCAACATCAGCAGTTTGGATTTAAGCCAAAATACTGCTTTACTTTCCTTAATTTGTTTCCACACTAAATTAAGTAGCCTTGATATTAGTAGAAATATAGCCCTGAATTTGATAAACTGCTCTGAAACCAGTATTTCCAGCTTAGATGTCAGTCAAAATACTAAACTGAATAACCTACTCTGTGATAATACCAGTATATCTAGCCTAGATGTCAGCAAGAGCGTAGACTTAAATATGTTGTTCTGTTCCCATACCAATATAAGTAGTTTGGATTTAACCAAGAATATGGCTTTGGGGAGACTATATTGTTCCAATACTCCGGAAATGTGCATAAAAATTGCAGAACAAAATACCACTGATTGGAAAAAAGACGCAGACGATAAGTATTATGTGGAAGGCGAGAATTGTCCTTAGGCAGATAATTAAAAAATAATCGACATATACTTGTATATTAGGAATAAAGAGTGTAATTTTGCAGTCCCGATTATTATAAATATTTGTTTAAGTGGCTGATTAACAGCTTGATTGAATTAACAATCACTGTTGATTAGTCGAAATTTTTTAAATTAAAGAAGTAGTGAACACATTAAGTTATTCAACGGTGTCTGCAAACAAGGCAACCGTACAAAAAGAGTGGGTTCAGATTGATGCTACCGATGTTCCTTTGGGACGCTTAGCCAGTCATGTGGCTAATATTTTGAGAGGTAAGCACAAGCCGAACTTTACACCACACGTAGATTGTGGAGATTATGTAATCATTACAAACTGTGAGAAAGTGAAACTTACAGGGAGTAAGGTTACCGACAAGAAGTATATCCGCCACACAGGTTATCCAGGTGGGCAGAGAGTACAAACTGCTAGCGATATTCTTGCTAAATACCCCGAACGTCTTATTGAGAAAGCTGTCAAGGGAATGCTTCCTAAGAACAAGTTGTCAAGACAAGTAATTAAGAAATTACATGTGTATGTTGGAACGGAGCATAAACACGAGGCACAAACTCCGAAGGTAATTGAAATTAAAGTAAACAAGTAAGATGGAAGCTATACATACAATAGGAAGAAGAAAGTCTGCCGTTGCAAGAATATATATGAGCGAAGGAGCAGGCGAGATAAGCGTTAATGGTAAAGATTATAAAGAGTATTTCCCCTTAGGAACTCTTCAATACGTTGTTTGTCAGCCTCTTGAAGAAGTAGAGGTGAACGGCAAATTCAAAATCAAAGTTAACCTCAAGGGAGGTGGTATAAACGGACAGGCCGAAGCATTAAGACTAGCTATCGCAAGAGCACTCTTGAAAGTCGATGCAGAATACAGACCAGCGCTTAAAGCAGCAGGCTTCTTAACTCGCGATTCGCGCGAAGTGGAACGTAAGAAACCCGGTCAGCCAAAAGCACGTAAGAAATTCCAATTCTCTAAACGTTAATCGATTATTTATCAAAACTTGTTTAGTATCTAAACTGTTGGGACTCTCCGCAAGGAGGCTACACAATGGTTGATTTAAACAGAATGTAAACAAAGAAATTATGTCAAGAACAAATTTTAAAGAGTTATTAGACGCAGGTGCTCACTTTGGACACCTAAGAAGAAAGTGGAATCCGGGTATGGCTCCATATATTTTCATGGAGAAAAACGGTATCCACATCATAGACTTGAACAAAACCGTAGTAAAATTAGACGAAGCTGCTTCTGCACTTAAACAAATTGCAAAATCGGGACGCAAAATTCTATTCGTTGCTACGAAAAAACAAGCCAAAGATATAGTTGCCGACATCGTTAGCAAAACCGAAATGCCTTATGTAACAGAACGTTGGGCAGGAGGTACGCTTACCAACTTCCCTACAATACGGAAGGCAGTGAAGAAAATGAACTCCATCGACAAAATGGAGAAAGAACCAAGTTGGTTATCACTTTCAAAAAGAGAAAAACTCCAAATCAGCCGCCAGAGAGCCAAGCTAGAGAAAATATTGGGTAGTATTGCAAATCTTACTCGTCTGCCTGCCGCATTATTCATAGTAGACGTGATGAAAGAAAAAATAGCAGTGCGTGAGGCTCAACGATTGGGTATCCCCATATTTGCAATGGTCGACACAAACTCAGACCCCAACGGTATCGATTTCGTAATACCTTCAAACGACGATGCCTCACAGTCTATCAAACTAATAGTAGGTAAGGTAGCAGAAGCTGTTAAGGAAGGATTGAACGAACGCAAAAACGAACGTGCGAAGGAAGATACCAAAGATGCTAAAGACGAAGCAAAATCGGAAGCTAAGGCTGCTAAAAAATCTTCCGCTAAGGCGACAAAAGCCAAAAAAGTAGTCCTAGAAGAAGAGGACGACGAATAATCATCATCAACAAAAAAGAAATAAAATGACTATATCTGCATCAGACGTAATGAAGTTGCGCAAAGCAACAGGAGCCGGCATGATGGACTGCAAAAAAGCACTTACCGAAGCCAATGGCGATTTTGATGAAGCGGTGAAAATCATCCGCGAAAAAGGAAAAGCAGTGGCAATGAAACGTGCCGACAGAGAAGCATCGGAAGGTGCTGTACTATCGGCTGCCAACGCTGAGGGAACTTTTGGAGCTATCGTAGCACTAAATTGTGAAACCGACTTTGTGGCAATGAACGAGGATTTTGTAGCTTTCACCAAGCAAGTGCTTGAAACCGCTATCAAAAATAAAGCTAAGAACCTTGACGAGCTTAACGCTCTTAAAATCGATGGTCATACTATCGCTGATATTGTTACTGAAAAAACAGGAGTTATCGGCGAGAAGATTGAGCTTTCGGCTTACGAGTGTGTTGACACGGCTTGTGTGGTTTCGTACATACACCCGGGCAACAAACTCGCTACTCTTGCAGGATTCAGTAAAGTTATAGACACTCAGGCAGCAAGAGACATTGCAATGCAAGTGGCTGCAATGAATCCGGTCGCTATCGACGAGTCGGGAGTGCCTCAAAACATTCTTGACAACGAGTTGGAAATAGCCAAAGAGAAATTCCGCCAAGAGGGCAAGCCCGAAAATATGCTAGACCAAATTGCACAAGGAGCTGTTAAGAAGTTCCTTAAAGAGAACACTCTTGTTAATCAGCCTTTTATCAAGGACAACAAGTCAACAGTTCAGCAATACCTCAAAAGCGTAGACGGAAGCCTTACTGTTACCGGCATGAAGCGAGTATCTTTGGGATAATCGCCGAAAATATGAAATTGTAAAGCCTCCAAAGTTCTGGGGGCTTTTTTTTGCTTTAACCATTAATTGTAGAATACTATGAATTGCAGATATATACTGATGTTCATGTTATCATTAAACACAGATGAAACTTCGGAAACCTCTTAGGCTCTATTGTTTAAGGTTTAGTTGTTTAGCCGTTAGTTGTTAGTTGTTAGTTGTTGGTGAAGTTTAGGGACGTAGTCCCGATATCTTCGTAGCAAGGAGATGTAAAAAAAATAATGATAGGGGCGATAGCCCTGATATAGATGCAGGTTGAATTGTTGAAAGTTTAAAAAGGCTATATGCCGTATGCTTTAGGCTGTAAGCAAACAGCCGATGATGCTGTGATATTGCGATGATAACAGACGAATAAACGAAACGTCATTGCGAGGAGCTGGCGACGAAGCAATCTCCCGCAACAAAGAGCAGATTGCCACGCTATCGCTCGTAATGACGAGAAAATGTAGATACTACGATATTACAAAGCTACGATGTGGGCTGTTTATGGCTGCAAGCCATAATTAATTCAGCCCGTGGCAACGCCTCGGGGAAGGACACACCATTACCCCCGTAACGTTACGGATTGCAGGATGATGAATATA
>JBKEAJ010000020.1:0-14187 GCA_047972135.1 Bacteroidales bacterium
GCATAGATTCCATAATCGGGGTATGAATTATTAGGACTGAAATTAAATATAAACAACGACAAACCTCGACTGATAACCATGATTTGGTCGGTCTCATGTCCAAATTCCCAATTAATTTCAAACTCTGCAAGCATATCCCTTTTTCTGAGAAAAGATATCATCGCATTGTCAAATTTCAATAAGTATTCAAAGCGCAATTCAGGGTTTTCTGATATGCTCCATATCCTGCGTGCATGCTTGTACGACCAGCCGTTGCCGTCTCGTGGAAAGTCTACCCATTCCGGATGTCCAAACTCATTGCCCATGAAGTTGAGATAGGCTCCTCGTGCTGTCGATGCTGTTATCAGACGTAGCATCTTGTGTAAAGCAATACCTCTCTCTATCAGCAGGTTCTCTTGGTCTTTGCGCATTGCATAATAAATCTCCTTGTCGACCATACGGAAAAAGGTCGTCTTGTCGCCAACCAAGGCTTGATCGTGCGACTCTACATAGCTAACCAGCTTTTCGCCTATCCTGCGAGATACCAATTCACCGAATATCTGACCCATATTCCATTGCTCGTCGCTTTTGTGCTTCAGAAGTTTGATCCAGTAATCGGGAATACCCATTGCCATGCGGTAGTCGAAACCAACTCCACCGTCCTCCACTGCTATGGTTAAACCCGGGAGTGCACTTACCTCTTCGGCTATACTTATAGACTCGGGGTTTAGCTCTTTCATCAGCTTATTGGCAAGCTGAAAATATACTATCGCATCGATATCCAGATTCTGATTGAAGTAGCTCTCGTAGCTGCCAAAATCCATGCCTAGACCATGGTCGAGGTAAAGCATGCTTGTAACACCATCGAAGCGGAAACCGTCGAATTTAAATTCTGTCATCCAATACTTGATATTCGACAGCAAAAAGTGTATTACCTGATTCTTATTGTAATCGAAACATAGAGAATCCCATTGGTGGTGGTCGCCCCTGTCGCCTCCATGAAAAAACTGATATTTAGTGCCGTCGTAAGCCCCCAAACCTTCAACCTGATTTTTGACAGCATGAGAATGTACAATGTCCATGATTACTGTAATACCCCGACTGTGAGCCTCGTCTATCAAGGATTTCAGTTGGTCGGGTGTACCAAAACGTGAGGATGGAGCAAAAAAACTAGATACATGGTAGCCAAAACTTCCGTAATAGGGATGCTCCATTATTGCCATTAGCTGAATAGCATTGTACCCGTCTTTTATCACTCGGGGCAGGATATTCTCCCGAAATTCATCGTAGGTGTGTACTCGCTCTTCCTCTCCCGACATGCCTATGTGGGCCTCGTAGATAAAAAGTGATTGTTCTTTTCGTTTGAAATTCTCGTTTTGCCAAGTATATTTCTCTGTCGGATTCCAAACCTGGGCATTGAAGATTTTTGTCTCATCGTCCTGTACGACCCTCTGTGCCCATGCAGGTATGCGCTTGCCGTAGCCTCCACCGTGCCAATGCATCTCAAGAGCGTAGAGGTCGCCGTGCTTCAAGGCTTCTTTGGGTAATTTCAACTCCCACGACTCATTGTCGATATATTCCAGCCTATATTCTTCACTTGCTGTCCAATCATTAAACGAGCCGATGAGGTAAACTGCTGTAGCATTGGGTGCCCAATCCCTGATTACCCAGCCATCCTCATTCTCATGTAAGCCATACCAAAGATGCCCGTTGGCAAAGCTACTCAGACTGTTTCCCAAATCTTGGGTTAACATCAACTCTTTTATGTCCGACGAATTATTCCACGCACTTACAAACCACTCAAAACGACGTAGTTCGTTGTCTATTTCAAATATCCTACTCTTGCCCATGACTCTGTATTTTTATGGTGAAACGAAAATTAGCTAATTACCAACTCCATATCCATGCTCTCAAAATCCATCTTAACTTTATGCCTAAACATAAAATCAGCTCCCAATAATCCGCAAACTTTTATATCTATTTCTTTTTCAAAGATATCACAAATATGTTTGATATCAATCAAAACTACTGATAAATCTTTTATTCTAAAGCTGCCAAAGTCAACCATGCCAATTACTGCCGATTCCAATGTGCCATCCTCTATAAACTCAGATGCTGTAACAAGCTGCTCCTGCATGGGTGTGATTTCAGAAAATAATTGCGAATAGTCTCTATTGACTGTCGAGTTCGATGCTCCCGTGTCTATTATCCAATACCACTTCTCGCCATTTATTTCACTCGGCAGCACAAGGTGTACTGCATTTATGTTGTTGCCCAAGTTGACTTTCTCAAATACTGCTTTATGTCTGTTTGTCATGCGATAATTATTTACCGCAAGATAAGATTTTTTCTGGAAATATCCTATAATTAAAAATGCTGACCAAATTAGTCAGCATTTTTAATACTCTTACTTGCCCAATGCAGGCTTGGGAAATGGGGGAGGAGTAATGTCTTTTTTATCTTTGAGCGTTTTTAGCAATTCTTTTACAGCACGCTCTAGTTGTGGGTCTCGACCTGCTTCCAAAGACTTGGCATCTTGCCTTACCTCAATGTCGGGTGCAATACCTCTATTTTCGCCTACCCATTCGTTGTTCGCAGGGTCGAAAACGGCGTTGTCGGGTGCTGTCATATAGCCTCCATCAATAAACCTGTAGTGAGTGGACGACTTTACAAGACCTCCCCACGTAGTTTTACCAATCAATGTGCCTGCATTCTGTTGACGGAATACCCAAGGGAAAAAATCCCCTCCAGAACCAGCTTTCTCGTTGATAAGTAGCACCTTTGGACCTAGTATGCCTGCAGGTACAATCATAGGTTTCCCATTAGGAACCTCATTGGTTAGGGCTGCTCGCATTGTACGAGTCATTAAATCAACCATATAGTCGTCTAGCAAACCGCCGCCATTAAAACGCTCGTCTATAACGGCTCCCTGCTTGTCCTGCTGCGCAAAATAGTAGCGGTTGAATGATACAAATCCTGGTCTGGTGGTATTAGGTACCCACACGTAGGCAAGTTTGCCTCCCGATAATTCGTCAACCTTGCGACGATTATCTTCTACCCATGCACGTTGCCTTAATGCCAAATCCAAACTGCCGGAATTTGGTTTTACACTGATTTTATGTGCAGACGCGAATTTTGGCTCTTTCGAAATGTGAAGTTGTGTCTGCACTCCCAGTGTCCCATCAAGATAGATGTAAGGATTGTCCGAAGAAGTGAGCTCTTTGCCGTTAACACCTAACAAGTAATCGCCTTCCTCAACATCTAATCCCGGCTCATCCAGCGGACTTGATAGTTCCGGATTCCAGTTTTCTGTAGTATAGATGCGAGCTATCTTCCAATGTCCATTTTCAGCAACTAAGTCTGCTCCCAATATTCCGACTTTGTTACTCTCGGTAGCCGGAAAGTCTCCTCCTGCTACAAAACTATGTCCCACCGAAAGCTCTCCATTCATCTGATCAAGTAGTACTAATAAGTCTGCTCGGTGTTTTACATAGGGCAACAATGGTGCGTAGCGCTTGTATACATCATCCCAGTCTCGTCCGTGCATATTAGGGTCGTAGAAGTAATCTCGTTGGTAGCGCCATGCTTCCTCGAAAATTTGTTTCCATTCTTCACTCCTATCTAAATTCATGTTCAATACTGTTTTTAAGACTTTGCCGTCTTTGCCCGAAGCTGCAGTTGCAGTCATAATTTTCCATGAGGAGCCTGCAAGTGCCAAAATTTTCTTGCCATCAGCACTTATAGACACATTCTTTACTCCACTTACATATGGACTGGCTTTTCTTGTCTTTAAACTGTATTTCTGTATGGAAAAACTTGACCCAGAAGTCTCTACCGTAAACATACTACCTGCCGGACCTGCCAATATATCACGATATTTGCGCTTTGACATACTCAGAGGCATGATTCGTCTATCAATATTGTCAAAATCTATACTTTTCAAGCTCTCCTTTTTTTCCTCTTTTTTGGTCTCTGCTTTTTCTTCTTTGCCAGATTTTTCTTTATTGTCAGTCGGTTTTTCTGCTTTCTTGCTCTCGGTCTTATCTTTTGATTTTTTTACAGGTTCTTCGTCACTCCTTAGCACAAAGGGGGATGTGTCATCCTTTTTAAGATTAACAACATATACGCTGTAATATGCATTTGATGCCATTGAACTAGTGTTTGCCCATCCCGAGCCTAGTGCAAGGTCTGTACTCGCTAGAAAGTAAAGATGTTTCTTGTCAAGATCCCAAGCCGGAGAGAAAGCATCGGCAAAGGTATTGGTGAGCTTATGAATGCTGTTGTTTTCAAGAGACCAGATAGTTATTTGTCGAAATTTGTTTGCCGCAGACTTGCTGTAAGCTAGCCATTTAGAGTCGGGCGACCAAGTTAGACCCATCTTCCCCCTTTCCATATTATTTTCGCCTATGTCTATGGTTTTTATCGTTTTTGACTTAATGTCCACCACTCGTATGCGGACATCATCATCGTTAAAAGCTATATATTTACCATCAGGCGACCAACAAGGCTCCCATGCCATCTTCGATTCGCCGATACTAATGCTTTCTGGTTCAGATAACCCATCTTGACTGCCAATAAGTAAGGAATAAGCTTTTCCCCCTTTGTCGGAAAACCATGCAATTTTGTCTCCTAGTGGCGACCATATGGGAGCACGGTCAGCTTCTCCTGAGGTCTGAGTTATATTGCGTGTGTCTCCATATTCCTGCGGTACAGTGAAAATCTCTCCTCTAGCCTCAAAAAGTGCTCGCTTCCCCGTGGGAGATAAAGATGCAGAACTTATTGACCTACTTACATTTTTCCATTGAGTCTCTGCCCATGGAAAATCCCCTTTTATTTCTATTTCTAACTTCTTTACCTTTCCTGTGGGAAGCTCCATGAGGTGCAAGGCTCCATCTCTGTCAAAAATTAGCTGATTATCATTCCCCTCTAAACTCTTAATGTCTGAGCCTTTGTAGTGTGTAAGTTGCTTCAACTCTTTAGTATTAATATCGTAGCTCCAGATATTGCTCACTAAATCACGATCTGAAAGAAAATAAATTTTATCCTTGAGCCATACTGGTTTGATGTCTGTTTCATGGCTATTGGGGAGAAGTTCTTCTTCAAATGTGTTGAGGTCTAACACTATCAATGGCGTATTTTGACCTCCTCTATATGCTCGCCATTCTGAGTCCCAGCGTGATACCGGCTCTACCACTATCCGTTTGCCACTCGATGAAAAGCTGCCCCTAAAACCACACTGTTTGGTGAGTAGAGCAGGTACTCCTCCATCTTTAGAAACTGTCCATAGCCGAAAGTATGTAGAGGGTGCAGTTTCTCGTTGTGAGGAGTAAAGAACATTCTTACCATCTGGTGTCCATCCTCGTGCCAGTGAAGGGGAAGGATACCATGTGAGACGGGTTGGCGTACCGCCTTCTATGGGCAGTGTGTAGACTGATGGAACGCCCGAACGATTAGAACTAAAAGCAAGAGTTTTGCCATCGGGCGAAAAATGAGGATTGCTTTCTATCGCAGCTGTACTTGTCAGGCGTAAGGACTGTTTACTGCCGAGCTCGCTTATCCATAAATCTCCACCGTAAGTGTAGGCAATATGAGTAGAGCTGATTGTGGGCTGACGTAACATTAAAGTCCCGCCCGCTTGTAAGGTAAAGCAAGTAGGGAGAAAGAATAAGCAAAATAATAATTTTCTCATGTAATTCGATTTTTAGTAGTGCCGGCTGTTAAGTTGCTGATAGTTAGCCTTGCACATGGTTGTTGGTTTTAATAATTGTATTAACCACAAAGATACAAACCAAGAGCGTATTTAGAACATGATAATGGTTAAAATAGACTAAAGAAACTCCTCATTTCTTCCCCAACAGCATCGGAACAAAACTGAATGCTCCGTGGCGGCTTTGTGTGTATTCGGTTTCAGACCGTTTTTCGATTAAAAGCATCTCTTGAGTCGAATTGTCACCCACAGGAACTACCATCTTGCCGCCTATGGCAAGTTGCAATATCAGCTCTTGTGGCACTTCTCTTGCCCCTGCGGTTATCAATATCCTGTCGAAGGGAGCAAATTGTGGAAGTCCCTTGTAGCCATCGCCCCAAAAGAAAAATGGATTGTAGCCTATGCTGTTTAATGTCTGACGTGATGTTGTAAACAGATTTTTTATACGCTCTATGGTGTACAGCCTCACTCCCAGCTCCAACAACACTGCCGCCTGATAGCCCGAGCCAGTGCCGACTTCCAGAACTCTACAATTGGGCTTAGTGTCCAAAAGTTGGCTCTGAAACGCAACAGTGTAAGGTTGTGATATGGTTTGTCCGTCGCCGATTGAGAAAGGCTTGTCCATATAAGCATGTCTCACAAATGCACTGTCGAGAAACAGATGGCGTGGCACTTTGCCAATGGCATTCAAAACTGCCTGCGATTGTATTCCTTTCTTAATAAGCTCTTGCACAAGCCTATGTCTCATGCCTTTGTGTTGTATGCTGTCTCCCTTTATCATAATAAGCACAAATATAATCCCTATGTATGAATGTAAATAGAGAAATTTATACACAAGCAGTGTTAAAATCATGGTATTAATTTTGAGTGTCATATCTTTGTAGACAATTATTCAATAAATCAAGTTTGTATGTCGGTACATAATGATATGAAAAAAAAGACCGCCGTGTCTGTCAGAAATATGAAAGGTGTGGAGAAAATTAGTGTCCTCACTGCCTACGATTTTACTATGGCTTCTATTATGGATGCCGCAGGTATTGACGTTTTGCTTGTCGGCGATTCTGCCGCTAATGTGGTGGCAGGCTATAACTCCACCTTGCCGATTACGCTAGACCATCTGATATATCACGGGCAAAGTGTGATGCGTGGTGTAAAACAAGCTCTTGTGGTTATCGATTTGCCTTTCGGAACATATCAGGCTTGCTCCGATAATGCTGTAGACAATGCCGTCAAAATGCTGAAAGCTGAAGCCGGCGAAGCTGTGAAACTCGAAGGTGGTGAGCATATTGCCGAAACAATCCGTAGAATTGTGGATGCAGGCATTCCCGTAATGGGGCATCTTGGACTTACACCGCAGTCGGTGAATAATTTTGGGGGATATAAGATACAGGCAAAATCTGAAAGCGAAGCAAAAAAACTGATTGATGACGCGAAAATACTCGAACAAGCAGGTTGTTTTTCCATAGTTCTCGAAAAAGTACCTGCTGAGGTTGCCAAAACTGTTACCCAAAGTATCTCCATCCCCACAATAGGCATTGGTGCAGGCGTAAACACCGACGGGCAAGTCCTCGTCTCCTATGATATGCTTGGGCTTACTCAGGGATTCAATCCGAAGTTCCTACGGAGATTTGCAAATCTGGGAGAGCAGATAAAAAGTGCCTCTCAAGAATATATAAAGGCTGTAAAAACAGAAGATTTTCCCAATATCACCGAAAGCTACTAGTATTGGGGAAGTGCCTGAGA
Organism: Bacteroidales bacterium; assembly: GCA_047972135.1. Classification (GTDB taxonomy): domain Bacteria; phylum Bacteroidota; class Bacteroidia; order Bacteroidales; family Prolixibacteraceae; genus JBKEAJ01. Next base: position 7,430 of record JBKEAJ010000020.1, read on the forward strand.
CTGCGTATCCATATATTTAGCTTGGGATTTTCAGTCTGAAAATGTTGGATTTTTATAAGGGACTTTATGTGGAGTTGTAATTATTGTTATCTTTGTCAATGATTTTTAATAGAAAAAAAGATGAACGGTTTTATAACACTTATATTGATTGCAGTATTGTCAATAAATACAAAAGCTCAAACTTTATTTGATTCTGTGACATGTCCTGAGTGTCAGGAGCTCTATAATTCGCAAATGCTAAAAGAGGCTAGAGATTGTTTTTTAAAGTATGATACGAGTAGAATAGCTATTTACAATGCAGCTATTATAAGTCTAAATCTCGAAGACACACTGAGTGCTAGGAAATTGGCAAAGCAACTGATGAAGGGAAAATATAGTATGGCGGAAGGATATTGTCTTTATGCTAGTACATTTGATACGAAATCAAAAGAATATACTGATGTCATAAATAAGGGCTTGGCAAAGTTCGAAGATAACGAAACATTGTATGGTTATAAAGTTAATTATTATATTGCTACTGAGAATTATCATGAGGCTATTAATGCCATTGATAAACAGATTGAGATAAGTAAAGATGACAATGCTAGTTCTTATTTTCTCAGAGGTACATTATATGGTAAAATGGGAGATATAGATAATTCTTTACGGAATTATGAGCTAGCCTTGAAAATAGACCCCAATCATTTTCAGAGTAATTGTGATTTAGGTGCTTATTTCTATAATAAAGGAGTTGAAAAGGACCAAGAGCTAATTAAAATACAGTTAGATGATATAGAGCATTATGAAGAACTAAAACATGATGCAGAAATCGAATATCGAAAGGCTATTACATTTTTTGTCAAGGCAAACGAGACTCAACCTCAAGAAATAATTATTCTTGAAATTTTAAGAAATCTATATCATAGGCTATCGGACTTTGACAAGTACAACCAAATAACAAAGAGTATTGAAGAATTAGAAAATGGCAAGTGAAAAGTTGCTGTTCTAACTAATAAGGTCAGATGTATCTTTTGTTTTCTCTTTGGACTTCTTTGAAAAATAATTTCTGTAAAAGAGTAGAAAACATACACTACCCATAAAAACTGAGCTGTCGGCAATATTGAAAATATAACGGAAGAAGACAAAATCCGTGCCTCCCCATATCGGTATCCAAGAGGGAAGGGTAGTCTCTATCATCGGAAAATAAAACATGTCTACAACATGTCCGTAGAACCAAGGAGCATAACCACTGCCATCTGATACAAATTGTGCTACCTGTCCGTAACTGGCTGTGAAATATTTACCATAAAATACACAGTCGATAGTGTTGCCTACTGCACCTGCAAATATGGCAGCAATACACAGTATCAGCCCTAAAGGTGCATCCCGCTTTGTGAGCTTTCCGATATATATGGCTATTGCTACTGAGGCGATTATCCTAAACAAAGTCAGAAATAACTTGTTGAAAAATTCCGTCCCAAATGCCATGCCCGGATTTTCCTGAAAGTATATATAGAACCAATTGCCACTCACCGGTATGGACTGACCTAAAGACATATTGGTCTTTATCCAAATCTTAAGCCATTGGTCTACTATAAGTATTAGCACGATTAGCAATATTGCTATCAGCCCTTTTTTGTTCCTCATCTATTTTCTTCGTTCTTTGCCTCGATGCTCAGTGTGGCATGTGGAACTGCCATCAAACGAGCTTTTGATATTAATTTATTGGTCTTCCTGCAAATGCCGTATGTCTTGTTCTCAATGCGCACTAAAGCCGCCTGAAGATGCTGTATGAACTTCTGTTGCCGCATTGCCAGCTTCCCAGCTTCTTCCTTCGAAAGCGTGCCAGAGCTGTCTTCTAAAGACTTCAACGTGGGCGAAGTGTCGGAAGTATCGTTGCTGTCCGACATGGTGAATGCACTCTTGTACATTGCATAGTCTGCTTTTGCACTCTCTAGCTTCTTGAGGATTAAGTCCTTAAATTCAGCTAGTTCTGCATCTGAATATCTTAACTTTTCTGTCATGATGTGTTTTTTAAATCCGCAAAGTTAAATAAAAATTATGACTTCTTTATTTTTATTCTTGCAAATATGTCGCTATCTATCTCTACCTCTTCGCATTGTGCCAATTCAGAAACCGAAATAAGTTGCAAGCTATTTGCAAGCGTTTGAGTGTTTATATACTCTTTATAAACCTCTAGTGCCTCCCTATAGTAGGTATTGTCGCTGATACAAATGTCAATCCTGTCGGTAACTGCAAAGCCCGAGTCTTTTCGGAGATTTTGAATCTTATTCACGAACTCTCTTGCTATGCCTTCTTCTTTAAGCTCTTTGCTAATTTCAATGTTCAAGGCGACTGTCAGATTGCCTTCAGTAGCTACAAGCCAGCCCGGGATATCTTCAGTTTTTATCTCTACATCTTCAATGCTTATCTGAATTTCTTTGCCCTCGATTGCCAGTGTGTAAGATTCTTTTTTCTCTATTTCGTTAATTTGATCCTGACTAAATTTTGACAATTCACCCGCAATTTGCTTCATGAGATTGCCATATTTCGGACCCAAGGTCTTGAAGTTCGGTTTTATGCCTTTCTGAATGAGTTGATCCTCAGGAGTGATGAATTTTACAGACTTGATGTTTACTTCTGATAGCACTATGTCTTGAATGGATTGGAATACATCTCTAAAATGTTCGTTCAATACCGGTACAATTATTCCCGACAGTGGTTGACGAACTTTGATTTTTTCTTTACGCCTCAATCCAAGTATCATAGACGATGCTCGCTGCGCCATTTCCATCTTCTCCTCTAGCTCTGCGTCTATAAGTGTGTCGTCAGATTCCGGGAAATCACATAAGTGGACACTCTTGCAGACTCCAGCCTTGCTAGTGTCTACCAAGTCTTGGTACAAACGTTCTGCATAGAAAGGTGCAATGGGAGACATCAGTTTGGACACCGTAAGTAGACATTTGTAAAGTGTCTGATAGGCTAGTAGCTTATTGTCGTCAAGCTCCCCTCCCCAAAAACGCTTACGGTTCAATCGTACATACCAATTGCTTAGATTCTCCGATACAAACTCCTCTATCGCCCGTGCGGCTCGGGTAGGCTCGTAGCTGTCGAAACTTTCGTCTACTTTTTTAACCAAGCTGTTCAATAGCGAAAGTATCCATTTGTCAAGCTCCGTCTGCTTGTCTGCCGATATTTCTGCTTCTTCCCCCGTAAACCCGTCAATATTGGCGTACAAGGCAAAGAAGTTATAGGTGTTGTAGAGTGTGCCGAAAAACTTACGACGTACTTCTTCAACCCCATCAATATTAAATTTGAGGTTGTCCCATGGCTGTGAGTTACTCATCATATACCACCTCAATGGGTCGGCTCCATACTTGTCGATAGTCTGAAAAGGGTCAACAGCATTGTTTAGTCTTTTGGACATTTTGTTGCCATTTTTATCCTGAATCAGCCCCGTAGATATGATATTTTTAAATGCTACCGAGTCGTTAATCGCCGTTGCTATAACGTGGAGAGTGAAAAACCATCCACGTGTCTGGTCTACTCCTTCCGAAATGAAATCAGCAGGGAAATTGTCGGCAAATACATCTTTATTCTCAAAAGGGTAGTGCTGTTGTGCGTAGGGCATCGCTCCCGAATCGAACCAAACGTCGATGAGATCGCTTTCCCTATACATCCTCTCTCCCGATGCTGATACCAATATAATATCGTCAACATTAGGGCGGTGTGGGTCGATGTTCAAATAATTTTCACTGCTGTTGTCGCCTGCCTTGAAATCTCCATACGGATTGCTCTGCATATAGCCTTTGGATACCGACTTCTCTATTTCACTAATCAACTCCTCATACGAACCTATACATATTTCTTCCTTGCCATCTTCCGTACGCCATATCGGCAGGGGTGTACCCCAATAGCGAGAACGACTCAAATTCCAGTCTACCAAGTTGCTGAGCCAGTTGCCAAAACGCCCCGTTCCCGTAGACTCAGGCTTCCAGTTGATAGTGTTGTTCAACTCTATCAGCCTGTCTTGTATGGCAGGAGTCTTTATAAACCATGAGTCGAGCGGGTAATACAATACCGGCTTGTCGGTTCTCCAACAATGCGGATAGCTGTGGACATATTTTTCAGACTTAAACAGCAAATCATTCTGCTTCAAATACACTGTTATATCAACGTCCAGAGGCAAATCATCTTTGCTCTTGTTTGGGTCATAATCGGTTTTTACTGCCTTACCCGCAAATGATGAATAGCTATCTATATTCACATTAGATTTTACAAAGTCCGCCGACATCTCGTCAATGCCGTAAAAGAAACCCTTCTTATTAACTAGAGGTTGCCTACGCTCTTCCTTGTCGATAATGATAAGCGGTGATATGTCGTTCTGTTTTGCCACTCTGTTGTCGTCAGCACCAAAGGTCGGTGCAATATGAACGATGCCCGTACCATCGGAGGTTGTTACAAAGTCGCCCGAAATAACCCTGAAAGCGTCGCCCTCAGGCTTCACCCAGTCCAAAAGCTGTTCGTAGCCGATACCGCATAGCTCACTTCCTTTGTAGCTCTCGCATATCTCAAAAGGTATATGCTTGTCGCCTTCATTGTAATCCGAAAGTGCTAATTCTGCCGCTTTCTCATCGAAGTGCTTGGCTACTAGTTCTTTGGCAAGTATTGCCGTAATAGGCTTGCCCGAGTATTTATTGTAAGATTTTACCCTGACATATTCAATATTACTACCCACTGCTAATGCGGTGTTGGAAGGCAAGGTCCAAGGGGTAGTCGTCCATGCCAGAAAATATACATCGCCGTGAGCATCAGCGAAGAGCTTCTGCGATTTTTCGTTTTTTATTACCTTGAATTGAGCTACTGCCGTTGTGTCCTTCACATCTCGATAGCAACCGGGTTGGTTCAATTCGTGAGAGCTAAGTCCAGTCCCCGCAGCAGGAGAGTAGGGCTGAATCGTATAGCCCTTGTACAACAAACCTTTTTTGTACATCTCTTTCAGCAACCACCATAGTGTCTCTATATACTTACTGTCGTAGGTAATGTAAGGATTGTCCATATCCACCCAATAGCCCATCTTGCGAGTCAGCTCTTCCCATTCGCCTGTATATTTCATCACTTCCTTGCGGCAGGCGGCGTTGTATTCCTCAACGCTGACCTTGCTGCCTATGTCGTCCTTCGTGATGTTTAGCATTTTCTCTACTGCCAGCTCCACTGGCAGCCCATGGGTGTCCCAACCGGCCTTCCTGCCAACATGATAACCTTTCATCGTCTTGTATCTGCCAAACAAATCTTTGATGGCGCGTGCCAGTACATGATGAATACCCGGCATCCCGTTTGCCGAGGGAGGACCCTCATAGAATATAAAAGCAGGTGCAGCCCCCCTGTCTTCAAGGCTCTTCTCAAAGGCCTGTATCTTGTCCCAGTATTTTATTATTTCCTTGTCAACTTCTGGCAAATCTAGTTGCTTGTATTCTTCAAACTTTCTACTCATAGTATTCTTCGTGTTTACTCTTCTTGTTTCAGATATGCTCTCATTAAAGACCAAAGCATACCCCTGATTTTTATAACTCGCAAATATAACGATTATTTCAAATAAGAACTATTAATACCTCCTGAGCTTAGGAACAGACTGCTATCACCAAAGATGCTGCTTCTCGTTGTTGATACTGCTCTTGAAAAATAAATAACTTGTTTTGAGGGAGTTTGAAATTTAGTCCTTATCTTTGACCCGACTTGTAAATTTTAAAATTATATCAGGATGAAAAAACATTTGTTAGTATTGGTGTTTGTTCTTGTGGGGGCTATGGGCTACGCACAAGCTCCAATAGATCAGGGTGAGGTGCAATTAAATGCAGGGTTTGGATTTTCAAACGGAGGATTACCTATATATGCAGGAGCAGAATTTGGAATAGGAAATAATATATCGCTCGGAGGATTGTTGTCATACCGTGGTGATAAGGATTCGTATTCTGTCGCAGGAACGGGCTATAGTTGGAAGTATAGATACACAACTATCGCAGCTTTTGGTAACTATCACTTCAATGAGCTCTTGAATATTCCATCTAAGTTTGATTTTTATGCAGGGGTCTCGCTGGGATATACTATCTTTAAAGCCAAGTATGATGGCTCAGGAAGTGTAAGTTACGCAGGTTCTGAAGGTTCAGGCTTTTACTTTAGTGGGCAAGTTGGAGGACGATATTTCTTTACAGATAGATTTGCTGTGAACCTTGAGTTTGGTGGCGGAAACTATATATCAGGAGGAAAACTCGGTATTACATACAAGTTCTAGAACAATACGACTTTTGAGATTTAATCTCCACTTTGCAAGGCGGCAGGGTGGAGATTTTTTTTTGCTACGTCGAGCATATTTTATTACAGCATAGTTAATCTATTGATATTGTTGACTAAAACTATTTTTAACTATAAAAGTTGGAGAAATATTTGGAATGTAGGTATATCTTGCCGTATCTTTGTCGGGTCTTTCGCTCTGAAAATGGCGAGAGACTTTTTTGACGAGAAATGTCAATAATGATCTTTGAAATTATATTACGTAAAGAAAGCACAAGACAGGAAGAATTTTGAGAGGAAAACCGTTTAGTCGTTAGGTATTTATTTAATGATTAGACAATAACAAGAACTTTTCTACAACGGAGAGTTTGATCCTGGCTCAGGATGAACGCTAGCGGGAGGCTTAACACATGCAAGTCGAGGGGTAACAGGGGACTTCGGTTCCGCTGACGACCGGCGCACGGGTGCGTAACGCGTATGCAACCTAC
>JBKEAJ010000002.1:0-2520 GCA_047972135.1 Bacteroidales bacterium
GATATATGGCATTCACATAGCACGGAATAAATAATCCTATGTTCATTGTCAATCTTATCCTTTGGTTTCGAGGTAAACAACATGCGTTTGAAGATATTCTTCAAGACCGTGCTTACCGTCTGCTCCGCCAATGCCCGACTTGCGATAGCCAGCATGGAAGCCCTGCATAGCCTCGAAGTTCTCACGGTTTATATAGGTCTCCCCAAATTTTAATGCCCTGACAAGTTTAAATGCCGTATCCAAATTTTGAGTATAGACAGACGAGGTCAGACCATATTCGCAGTCGTTTGCCCACTTAATAGCATCATCAATATCTGAAAACTCAACAATGGGTAATACAGGCCCAAAGGTCTCATCCTGAATAATATCCATTTCCTGAGTAGCATCAAGCAATACTGTCGGCTCAAAATAATAACCCTTATCGCCAATGCGCTTACCTCCGCAAGCAAGTTTACAGCCCTGCTTGACAGCATTCTCCACCTTTTCGCTAACCGATTTTAGTGCATTTGCTTCTACCAAAGGTCCCATATCTAGGTCTGCCGTTTCCGACGGATTCCCTGCTTTTACAGCCTTCATACCTGCAAGAAGTTTCTCGACAAATACATCTTTCACGCTCTTATGCACATAAACTCGTTCAGCACAATTGCAGACCTGACCCGTATTGATTACCCTCGAAGCAATAATACATTTCACTGCCAAATCTATATCAGCATCGCCCATCACGATAGCCGGTGCTTTTCCGCCCAACTCAAGCGACACCTTTGTAATATTGGGAGCTGCGGCAGCCATCGTTTGCACACCTGCACTCACACTACCAGTTAGACTCACCATGCCCACTTTTGGATTGCCTGCCAACTCCTGACCAATGACAGAACCACGCCCCATAACAAGATTGAAAACTCCTGCCGGAAGACCGGACTCCTCAACTATCTGTGCAAATACATAGGCGTTCTCGGGAGTTATCTGACTAGGCTTCACAACAATAGTATTCCCCGTAACAAGTGCCGGTGCTGCCTTACGAGCTATCAAGAAAAATGGAAAATTCCATGGAAGAATACCCGTAGTTACCCCAATTGGTTTTTTGAATAAAAATATATTCTCATTCGGACGGTCGCTTTGGATAATCTCTCCCTCGTAGCGGCGCGCCCATCCTGCCATATACTCCAAATAATCGGCAGTAAACATCACCTCTACGTTTGCAAGCCCCTGCGTCTTACCTCCCTCACGCACAAGTATGTCGGTCAGCTCTTGTTCTCTTTTGCGTATGCCAGCAGCAAACTTTATCAGATAGGCAGCCCTCTGCACCGCAGGAATACGAGCCCACTCGTCCTGCACTCTGTCTGCTGCATCAATAGCTCTTTTGGCATCGTCAACTCCCCCATCGGGCATGCGTGATATAACTTCCTCTGTTGCAGGATTTAACACATCAATCCACTTACCGGAAGTATTCTCTACAAACTTCCCGTCAATAAACATCTTCAATTCTCTCATAACATTGATTTTTGTAATATTTATAATCTAATTCGTAGGTAGAATCTATATCATATGCTTATTTTTTTGATATGTTTTTTTCGTCATTTTCAACAGACACAAAGCTAATGAAATTTTCCTGAATTTGCGTATGATTCTAAAATGATGTCGCCAGCTCCTCGCAATGACGTTCGTTTATTAACTGTTCGCTTATAGCCTAAAGCCTACGGCATATAGCTTGTATTTATAGCATTCCCCACACAAACAAAAAATTACTACATCCGCTGCATGAAACAAGCCATGAAAAGTTTTCACTTCCACGATGTCGAAAAAAATAACTCACCCGAAAGAATGCAACAACTTTTGTCAGACTATAAGCAACATCTTGTTTCGGAGTTTATCCCCTATTTCCCTATCTGAACTTATGACTGTTCAAACCTTTATCGACCAAAATACCGTCAATAAGTTTCAGATTGAAGTCTAGCTTGCGTTTTGCTTTAAACTTGATGACAAATAAATCCTGAGTGCCATTCAAAGATGCTCTGTCGCCAATACTAACAAAGGTTGGATATAAGGCTTTTTCGCCATTGGTGTGAAGCCTGTCGTTGCTAAGATTGTCCATCCCTGCCACGCCCAATACCTGCACACCCACGAACTCATAGTCCTGAGGATTGTAAGGCAAAGCAAAGCTCAAGGCATTAACAGACTGCAAATCAACACCTTTCACAGCAAGCTCGATAATGTCGCCTTTGTTGTACGATTTCTTAGAACTGCTCAGCTCAATACCTCCGGTAAGCTCAAGCGTGTCGTAGGATTCAACTCCACCGTCCAGCTGAGTGGCAACGTTGGAAATATCATAGGCATCTATAAGTCCATTTTTGTTGATGTCGCCATTGCTGATATATCCCTCAAAATCAGCATCACCTCTGCGAAGTCCTGTATAGTTGGTGTATGAAGTAAGGTCGTTAGCGTCTACCTTACCGTCGTTGTTGATGTCGCCGGGAATGTAGCTCGGAGTACCGGGAACTTTAAATACATACATCTCACGAC
>JBKEAJ010000021.1:0-2046 GCA_047972135.1 Bacteroidales bacterium
AGCAAATCAAATTTGAAAATTTTAAACCATCGGGAGAAGGTAAAGTGCTGTTGGTAGGTGGAGAGTCAACAAAAAACATTTCTCTGAACATGAAAGACAGAAAAGTTTCCGATAGCGATATCAGTGTGTTGGAATCAATCAAAGATCAAGTTAAGGTAGTTGAATAGTTCTATAGATTTAGCCTAAAAGCAGTCCTCATGGGCTGCTTTTTTAGGTAATAACCATTTGTCCCCCTCAATTTTGTGCAATAACCGTTGTGTATAGCGAAATACTATCAATTAGTCTCCCTTTCTTTAGCGATTTTACACCCCATGTGTGCTGTTAATCTTCATAAATTTGCATTAAGTAAATTAAACAGCTTAAACCGCAGATAATAAATTTTTAAACTTTAAATAGAGTCTGTCCATAAAGTCAAAACTTTTAATTTTCATTTTTTTTTATCCGTTTAGCTTATTATCTTTGGTCTATGAAAATGCAATTATTTGAGCCATTATTACTCAAGTTTGAAAGTCCCAATTGGGCACGTAATCCGGAACTTGGTTTGTTGGATACCATTAGAGTTACATCCGGAGCTAATCAATATTATCTCTGAAGATCTTTTGTGCGAAGGATCAGATAGCCCTTTAGGAAGGAAAGATACGCCTTCGGTAGAGCAAATTCTAAGAGCAGCCATATACAAAGAATTGAAAGGCTTAACCTACCGAGATTTAGAGTTCCACTTAGAGGATTCTCGTATTTGCGAGCAGTTTGCAAAGATTGATCCTTTACGACCTTATAGTCATCAAGTTCTTCACAAATACATCTCAAAAATCACGGCTCCTAAATTGGAAGAACTTCTGTTTACTCTCAATAAATTTGCAATAAATATGGGCTTAGAAGATCTTAAGAAGTTTCGCCAAGACAGCACTGTTGTTGAGAGTAACATTCATTATCCGACCAATAACTCTTTGGTATGGGATTGCATCAAAGAAAGCCATCGCCTTTTGAGTCATCTTAAAAGCGAAGTAGATGAAGTGTCTTTTATAGATTACACTAAAGGAGCAAAGAAGACGTTTTTTAAGATTAACAATACGCGCTCTAAAGATAAACGAACAGCCTTATTTGTCAAACAATTAACAGTCTTTACCAAGAGTATTAATCAAGTATCTAATGCAGTAAAAAAAAAGTCCTTTTATAAGTGTAGCCTCAAGGCTTGTATGCTCATAACTCAATTAGAATCTCTGCTTCCATTAATGAATCAAATCTTTGACATGACACAGACAAAAGAAGTTAAAGGAGAGCCTGTAGCCAATGATCAAAAGCTTTTTTCAATTTACGAGCAACACACTGATATCATAGTGAAAGGAGCAAGAAAGGTTCAATTTGGACACAAGGTAAACCTTGGCACCGGTAAAAGTAATTTGATTTTGACATGCGACATTACAAAAGGTAATCCTGCAGATAGTACATTATTCCAGCCAACACTCAATAAATTGGTTGACATCTATCAGACTGTACCAAGAGACTGTGCAACAGATGGAGGGTATGCTTCGAATGCCAATATTGCATATGCTAAGGAGAAAGGAGTAATCAACATAGTATGTAATAAAATTGTTGGAAGCCTCAAAAACATAGTAAAAAGTCGCAATATAGAAACACGATTAGCAAAATGGCGTAGTGGGGTTGAAGCAGTTATATCTAATCTAAAACGAGGATTTAAGATATCTCGATGCAACTGGAAAGGAATGGCACATTTCGAACAGAAAGTTTTATGGAGTGTCATTGCATATAACATTAGAGTTATGACTACGATGACACTCAAACAGATAGAATAGATAAGAAGCAACAAAATAGTATCGCAGACTACAAACTACATGGGAGGATTATATCTTGTTGTTTCTGTTTTTGTTCAAGAAAAGCAAATAAAGTGGCAATGTGAAGAGAATAAGCCTAAAGAATTGATAAAAATAATACCTGCTGCTGAATTCATAAGCATAATGAATGACTAGCCTAGAACTTGTGCACCGTATCGAAAAAATAGCGACTTTATGGACAGACTCTAAATAA
>JBKEAJ010000022.1:0-2395 GCA_047972135.1 Bacteroidales bacterium
GAGTATATAATAACGAAACTAATGACTTTCCGTGGACTCTCAAACCTCTATAACGCACTCGGTAAGGACGAACCCGAAAAGGAATTTATTGATAATATTATGGGTAAGTATGACCGTGAGGAAATACGAATGATTAAAAGAATACTCATCGAAGGTGTGAGACAAGGCGAATTTGAAGTATATGACTTCTCGCTTGCCGCTACCGGAATAACCACAGCCATCAAAGGACTCGAAATGCCCCTGTCGGCAGGTAGCTACGGACACACAAACCTCCAGAAAAGTGTAGATAATATCATCAAAATCATTTGCTTCGGCATTGTGAAGAGGTAAAAGGGTGCACGACAAATGTCCCATATTAACACGTCTTGATAACTCTTTCCTGACTTCATCAGTGCGTCACTATTATATCAGTTTCTTGTTGGTTGCACAAGTAATTGCTTCGGTGATATGTTCAACTTCCAATTTGCAAAACAGGCTCTTCCTATAGGCTCTAACGGTGTCGAATGATTTACACATACGCTCTGCTATCTCCTTCATTGTATATCCTTTCATTGACAACTTCAGCACCTCTACTTCTAGCTTTGTCAGCGTTATAGAGTCATGCCTTATCCATCTCTCACTGCTTATGTCGTATTTAAATCGCTCGTTATATCTGGATCTTGTTACTTCAATATTCCCGGAAGTCTTCCGTGACGATACAGATACTACACATAGCGCCATCCAGATCTTACCATCTTCAGCGAGTTTCATTGGTGTCATTTTATGATTTACGATCAAATAGTTACCTACTGACTGTTTGATTTTAAAATCATAACTAAATGTATATTCCAATCTGCTCTCAGAAGGAAGAACTTTAATAAATTTGAATACAGCATTATTTATTTTCAATAATAGCGCTAAGTCATCGTCACAAACATTTTGCACATAAAAATCAAATCCTAAGTCTCTAACTTGCACCGCGGTTAAGTTGCATAAGAAAAGTGGATTTTCTGAAACATAAAAAAAAATCTTCCGATAATAGTCTATTATGTACATACTTTTATAAGTATTTCGAGCAAATGCATCCACTAATTTAGCTTGCAATTCCATTGTCATGTACGCCTCATCGGACACAAATCTTATTTCATTTTCTGGTGTAAAAAAGTCTTCTTTCTTAATCATCACATTAGCCTATATATTCATGAAAGAGGTGGCATGTTACCCAAAAATAGCTGAGAAATCAGTATATTTGGGGTGTACAACAAAAACATCTTGTATGACAAAGATAGAAAAAGATTTTGAAAATAGCCAAGTTAAATTAGCCTTATCTCCTCTAAATGATAAAAACGATGAACACTCCTTTAGTGGTGATGGAGGCGTATTACATTTGTGGGAAGTTGAGAATCAAACAGGCTTCATCAGGTCTATAAGCAAATGTATTAACGATTAACGAGACCAAGGCTATGTGAGCCATCGTGTAGAGGAGCTGATAGCCCAGCGTGCTTTTCAAATTGTAGCGGGGTATGAGGATTGCAACGACACCAACAATAACACGCATGGAGAGTACCAACAACTGACTGACTCTATTCAATAACTATTATGGGGAGTATTGTTATATGCCTCTGCGTATTTACGAAGGCTTGTCAGGGAAACTCCGAAGGAGCGTATGTTCACAATGATGTGTGAACGGTTTCAAAAACAATAGGAGAATATCAGCAGATGGTATTCAGAAAGTTAAATGTGTCAAAGTAGAATTAGGTAGAATCTATCGCTTGTAATTTTATGAAAATAAATCAACTTTTACTCAAATGAGTATTGTTTTTAGTTAGACGAGGTCGTATCTTTGTGTGTAGATGTTGCTATGTTGCAATATGACTCCTGAATTACTAAGTAAAGTAATGATACGTGAATAAGGTAGTTTTATTTGATTTGGTACATTTTTAAATTTAAAACTATGAAAGCTCAAAGATTAATTGCAAACTCAATGCTATCTGCCGTATATCTTGATGTGACTATCAATGTTTCTTGTTGCAGTTGCTGTTGTTGTTGTGCCACTACTTAAATGGCATGTTAAACTCTCACAAATGGGTCTTCACTATAAAAGAAAAGCTACAAATGAGTCCTCATTTGTGTTGTATCAGTCAAAATGTAAGTTTTGTTCCCAATTTAGATATAAAAGCTAATCTATTGATTGGTCGAAATAATATTTTTAAATACGATGAGAAAAAGATTTGATATATTTTACGATAAAAACAATGCACCTTATCAAGTTCGAACAAAAAGCAATGCTGTAATAATTGAATTTGGCTCTTCAATTAAAGAGAATCTCTTTAAAGAGATTATAGATTTATATGATAGTCAGGATTTTTATTCCTTTCAGATACTTAACAAGATTTTGAAATGCAAGTATGAATAC
>JBKEAJ010000023.1:0-2505 GCA_047972135.1 Bacteroidales bacterium
ATCTTTCTTTCCATATATTATTATTACCTTTCAAATTCCCAGCTTCCCTCTCTGCTTGAACAAATTTACTAACATCTGATAGAGCAAAAACTCGTAATCCCCCCATTTTAAATGATTTCAATTTCCCCTCATAAAACCGCCTGTAAACTGTACGCTCGGACAATCCTACAAGAGTAGAGACCTGGATATTCCAGAGCAAACTGACCCCCTAAAATAAGAAAATCCGGGATTGATTTTTAATGTGCCACTATGGCAGATACTAACCCCTTTTTATAGGAAATGATGCGGAACTGACTTTCCACTCGCAAAGCACTTTTGTCCTACCAATAGCAGGCAAAAAAAATGCTTTCATATTTATGGCAGACCGATGGAAACCCGAAAATCCTATCGATGGAAGCTATGTGTGGCTGCCAATAGTATTTGAAGACAGTCTGCCAACTATCAGATGGCACAAAGAGTGGACAATTTCCGAAGCATTTTAAATAAGCTACCTACAACGAACCAAATCAATATGCAGATAATCGTTCAGTGTCGGGTCTACTGCCAACACTTCGCCAGTAGTTTTGTTAGTGATAAGTACAAAATCATGATCTTTGAAAAATGGAGAGGAGAAATATTTATGCACGTTCTCACCAAACAAGTAAAGCTGTCCTCGCCGTGCTTTTGCAGTCCACTTGTCGCCCATGCCATATCTATCCAAAATATAATTGCATGTACTTGCAAAAAATGTAGCATAACCAACACAGTGTGCCGTCTTTGAATAAATCAGCTTATTGGGATTGACTTCATTATTGGAGGTGGTAAAACTCAGATGTTGAGAGGTGATTGATAAACTAAGCCGAACCAGATCTTCAATGCTAGTATCCAACTGACAATCTGCAGTAGAATCAATATAATATTTAAGCTCCTCGCTACTCACGCAATAAGCCGAACGCTCTCCAATTGCAACATAGCTTACGGAATGTCGGTAAATCCATCCCCTAAATAAAATAAGAATTAGAATGATAAATAGTAGCCCTTGCAAGCTGCGCTTTACAAACTTCATAAGGACACAGACTTCTCCTGCTCTTGCTCTTGCCCTGACTCGCTCTTTCTGTTGCCAAAGTTGTATTTCTTCCCCAAATAGCAATATAATCTGTAAAAAGCATAGCCCGACAATGCTCCGTAGGCATAACCAACCAATATGTCGGCAGGAAAATGTACTCCCAAATATATCCGACTATACGCAAAAAGCAGGGGAAAAATGAAACATAGATATGCATGCTTATAAAATCTCCTAAGTATAAGAAAAACAAAGGTGGCATTTGCCATCGAACCCGAAGCGTGTCCCGAAAAAAAACCGTAGGAACTCCGCTCCATCACAATTCTAATCATGTCCTTTATCTCAGGGTCGCTGCAAGGACGAGCTCGCTGAAAATATGCCTTCACTACATTGGTAGTCTGATCGACAAAGGTTATTAATAATGCTATAAATAAAACCATTATCCCAAGATTCTTCCAGCCTATCTTCCTCTGTATCAGATATAAAACAAATAAAATAATGGGTGCCCAATAAAACTGATTTGTTATTATTTTCCAAAAGGGGTCGAAGGTCTCACTTCCCAAGCCGTTTAAGAATATAAGTAGGTGCTTGTCTAATGCTATAAGCCTATCCATACTATTTTTTATTGCAAAAATCGTCTTTATTATTGGAAAATGCAAGAGAATTATAATCCAAATACTATCCTTGCATCAATATCCAGAACCCGACTTATGTTACTTGCAACTAAAATGGTGCTATCCATCTGTTTTTACGAACTTCTTTGCTTTGCCGTAGATGTTTCATGCGGATTGACTTTAGCTTATCGACAGTCAAGCCCGAAATATCGGTTTCCACATCATTGACAAGTACTTGTAAAAACTTAAAGGTCGGCTCGTCTAGCTGCAACTCGTCAATCCAGCGGTATAAAGCATTGACTATTTCTGCCTCTCGTTTTCGCCTTATTGCACCTTTCAGCTTATCGAAATAATAGGCTTCCGAATGCAGATACGCCTCTCTCCTACTCTTTACTGACCTCAACAAATGTTTTATCGTCTTCAACAGAAAGTAACAAAGCACTAAAACTGATATTAAAGCAAGAGCAAAATTGCGTGGTGAAAGCCCCAAAATAAGGAGAGGCTTCGCACTCGTTTCAACTACCTCTATTTCTTGCTGTTGCATCTGTAAAGAATCTCTTATACTCGACAGCATTCCCAAATCGGAATTGGCTTTGACCTCCACCGTCTCTGCTTTCAATGTCCGCTTATAAAGTTTCTTGCTGACAGGGTTGTACCATGTATAAATCCTTTCGGGAATAACAACAGTCCCCTCTTTCTCAAATAAATAGCTAACACTCTCTTCTCGCTGTGAACTTATTGATGTTTTTGTTTTGAAGGTGTTAATACTGCTCTTCCCGGGATAAGTACTCACATCCGTCAGGCTGTCCCACACCGAAGGAGGAATTAGCTCTGCCACTGTTCCCGAAG
>JBKEAJ010000024.1:0-5331 GCA_047972135.1 Bacteroidales bacterium
CAAAAAGAACAGCACTTAGATTAGTCGACATAACCCTAGAAAAAGGATTGGACAGAGATGGCTCTTTGTTCAACGAACAAGAAGGGTCGCACATAGATAAAAACAAACACTGGTGGCAACAAGCCGAAGCTATGGTGGGAGTTTGGGACGCATACACAATAACCAAATCTGATGTATATCTCGAATATCTTGAAGATTTTTGGAACTTCATAAAAGAACACCTGATAGACGAAGAAAGAGGAGAATGGCACTGGCGAGTAGATGAAAACAACAAGCCAATAACAAACGAAGACAGAGCCGGATTTTGGAAATGTCCATATCACAACTCTAGAGCTTTGATGGAGATTATAAATCAAATCAAGACTATAGACGTTAAACATCAGACTTTAGACAATGGAATCTTGGTCTAGCTTATAATCAAATCCGGCTGTTAGTCTAGCATCTAAAACCTACTTAAACCAACAAAATGATAAAACTAAAAGAAAAAATACGATCTGGCTTCGGTGATTTTGCTTCCTCAATGTTTTGGAAAATATTCGCCATGCACATCTCATACTTCTATACAGATGTAGCAGGTTTAACTCCCGAATCGGTGGCATTCATGTTTATCATGGTGCGATTGTGGGATGGAATTAATGACCCACTGATGGGAGTGATAGCAGATAGGACGAGTACTTGTATGGGAAAATTCAGACCATACCTTCTTTGGGTGGCAGTGCCGTTTGGTGCTATCGGGGTACTTACTTTCACGGTGCCGGAACTCAATCAAGCAGGCAAATTGATTTATGCATATATCACCTATACGCTCATGATGATGGTCTACACGGCAATTAATGTCCCCTATGGTTCGCTAATGGCAGTAATGACAAACAAACCTGAAGAAAGAACCTCGCTAGCTTCATTTAGATTCATCGGTGCATATTCGGGAGGTATCGTGATGACGACTTCGGCTCCGTATTTGTTGGAGTATTTTGGAAACACTTTGGGTACAGAAGCTAAAGCATATCAAGCATCAGTATTTATATATGCTATCATTGCAGCATTCTTTTTCATCATGACTTACAAGTGGACGAAAGAGCGAGTAAAGACGATTAAGCAAAAAAGCTCAGTGAAGAATGACCTCAAAGACCTTGTGAGAAATGGTCAGTGGTTCATCACTCTTGGAGCGGGAATATTGATGTTGGTATTTATCACGATACGAGAGGCGAACATCATGTATTACTTTAAGTATTATGTACAAAGTCAGGAAGTGCCTTTATTCGGTATGGTAGATTGGGAGAAACTTTCGGGAGCGTATATGACAGTTTGGCTTGTTGCCAATATGGTTGGTGTATTGTTGGCAATTCCAATATCTAGCAGATTAGGCAAAAAAAGCACTTTCATGTGTGCGATGTTTATATCAGCAATACTCAGCTTCTTGATGTACATCCTGCAACCCGATGACATTATTGCAATCTTCACTCTTAATTTCCTTAACGGGATGAGTGCCGGAATAGTTCTTCCATTAGTATGGTCGATGTATGCAGATATTGCTGATTATTCGGAATGGAAAACCGGAAGAAGAGCAATAGGCTTGTTGTTTTCGTCATCATCGATGTCGCAAAAACTTGGATTGATGGCAGGTGGAGCATTGCCTTTGTATATTCTATCGGCATATGGTTTTGAGGCGAACACAGCTCAAACACCTGAGGCTATCGAAGGAATCAGAATGACAATAAGTGTCTATGCCGGGTTAATGGCTCTAGTTTCGGGACTTCTATTTACTCTGTATAAACTCACTCGTTCTAATATGGAAAAAATTACTGAAGAGTTGGCAAGAAGGAGAGAAGAATACATCACAACTACTCATGAAATAGACTAGTAAATATAGATACACAGGAGGATGATTAAAAATAATAACAAGCAAGGATTGGCTGTTAGTCCAAGATCTAGCATCCAATATCCCGGCTGTTATCTAAAAAATAACACATGAAGATAATAGCAATATTAATGCTGTGGATAACTCTAGAATGCACCTCTTACACCCCTAAAACTACTACAAACAACTTCGTGAAAGTAGAAAATGGAGCATTTAGCATTAATGGTAAACCATACACTTTTAAAGGAGCAAACTATTGGCAAGGAATGAATCTCGGTGCTCCCAAATCGGGAGACAGTATAATTCCCCCGTCAAATTGGACAGCAGTATTAATTTGAAAATTATTAAACTTGCAACATGAGAACAAGAAGGAAATTTACTGCGGAATTTAAAACAAAAGTAGCCCTAGAAGCTATCAAAGAAAGAGAAAGCATTTCGGAATTGGCAAAGAAGTATGAGCTTCACCCAAATCAGATAGCAAATTGGAAACGTGAGTTTCTAAATAATGCTACAAGTGTTTTTGGATCTGATAATAAATCATCCAAAGACAAGGATGATAGAGAAAAGCAACAGCTTTACAATGTCATAGGTCAACAGAAAGTTGAGATTGATTTTTTAAAGAAAGCCTTGTTGTAAAAGTAGGAACGCATAATCGCAAAGCGTTAATCAGCAAGGCAAATAAGAAGCTCAGTATTGTAAAACAATGTGAGTTGTTGTCAATCCCACGCTCCAGTTACTATCACAAGCCCAAGGAAGAATCAAATCTAAACAAAGAACTGATGAACCTAATTGATAAGCAATATATGAAGCACCCATTTATGGGGGTTCCATCAATGACGGTATGGCTTCGAGAGGATGTTGGACTAAATGTGAATAAGAAAAGGATAGAGAGATTATACAAACTGATGGATTTACAAGCTATAGTTCCGGGACCTCATACATCGAGAAGCAATATTAGACACAAGAAGTATCCATACCTACTGCGCAATCTTGAGATAACAAGGGTCAATCAAGTATGGGGCTTAGATATAACCTACATTCCTGTTAAGAATGGCTATGTTTATTTGATAGCCATAATTGACCTTTATAGCAGGTTTGTTGTTGGTTGGTCTCTATCCAACACAATGGAGGCAGAATGGTGCATAGAGGCTGTGGAGCAAGCAATACAAGAGTATGGAGTACCAGATATTATAAACACAGACCAAGGAAGCCAGTTTACTAGTGATGAGTTCACAGGCTTTCTGCAATCAAAAGACATAACTATTAGCATGGATGGCAAAGGCAGGGCGACGGACAATATATTTATAGAACGCTTATGGCGCAGTCTGAAATATGAAGACATATACCTCAATGCTTATGAGGATGGTATGGATGTGTATCAAGGAGTGAAGAAATGGTTTCGCTTCTACAATGAGATACGAAGGCATAGTTCTATTGATAATAAAAGACCAAAAGATTTGTATCTTGCGGCATGATTTAAGTTTCATATACGAAAGTATAACGACTAACAGAACCCGTCAAGGGTATATAAACGGCTTCGTCCCTCAGCCGCCCTTGACTGAACCTGTTAGTAGATTATGAGAGTTGTATATGAAACCTAAATCAAGAAAAATAAATTAGTTTTAGAAAATTGTTGTCTAAACTATTGGGGGAAGAAAATATGAATTCAGCACCAATTATCAATTAATAATTATACCGGAATAGAAATTTAGCACCAATTATGAGTTCATAACGCGACATATTTTTTCAGACGATAATAATTATCAAACTATAGAATCATAAAACAATTTTGATGAGACCTGTTATAACACCTTAACCCCACAAGATTATTTATTCATTAATGTTCTCAGTCTATAGTAAATAAAAATGAACGCCCCGCTACAAGCAACAAGGTATCAACAGCCAATAACTATCAACAATAAGTATTCGCTGCAAGCAGTGGGGAATTTACCCTGAGAGATTAAAAGACAATGCTCCTTGTGTATTTTAGGATACTTATAGAAACTATAGGGGTGTTCTACAATTGCTGATATGAGATTGCAGGGTTTTAATGACACTTGAGACAACAATTCTTGTTAAAAATCAATTTAAACTACAATATTTTATATTTGCAGCCTAAAACTACCACTAATAATACTAACGTAAGTAATAGACATGCACCTATTTATCATACAACAAATTACATGATATTAAAAACCAAAGTTATCTTTTTATATTTGCAACCACATATATATTCATAATGTGTTGTTATAATGTCCATAAAGTATTATACTTGCAGTTATAATATATTTGTATGAAATGACGCAATGTGAATTTACGTAACATCATCCTACTACACCCATGAGCATCGAAAGCCTACAAAAAGAAATTGAAAAATTAAGACTTAAGCTTAAGCAAAGCGAAGCCAGAAATAAAATATTGACAGATCTTAATACCGGCTTGAAAAATGATTTGCACCAAAGCAAAAACGAATTAAATTTTAATCACTCCGTGAGCTCTATGATGGAGAAGCCGGAGCTGAGCATTAAAGAGATTTTGAGCGATATTATTGAATCTTCTTTATATTATATAACTTTTCCTGTAGGAAGTAGGATGCGCATTATCCATGGCAATCACACCTACCAAGCATCTAATTTTCATCCTTCTACGAAAGTGGCTCGAAGAAGTTTTAATGTGAATGGCAATGATGTAGGTTGTATTGAAATTCACATTCCTTGCGATGAAGAACTTAGCGATGCGCAGGAGCACAGCCTGCTTATACTTTCTGAAACAATTGGTAGGATTTGTACAGGAAAGTTGTTTAATGAGCAATTCTTGGCAATGTATGAAAACTCTAATGACGGTGTATGTATTGTAGAAAAACAGGGTGAGGATTATTGTTTTGTCAGGGGTAATACTATTTTTGAGCAACACATCGGAGCAAAAATGGAAGACCTTAAAGATAAACCGTTTAAGATACTTCCTATAATATCCGACGAGAAATCAACTGAATTTACAAAGCTTCTTGACGAGAATGATGTTATCGAACAATTATATATAGATTATTACAATCCGATACTAGACACCGACGAATACACTTTAATGAACGCCCGCGCCCTAATGACACAAGGTCGAAGGATTTTCTTGTGTTCGTTCAAGGATTATTCGGAGCTGATTTCTGTGAAAAATTCCGAAAAGGAAGCATTCGAGCTTAGTCAAACCCTTATAGATTCACTACCTATCTGCGTTGCATTGGTAGATGAAACAGGAAAGCTGATGTATGCCAACAAAAAACTGCTGGATGAGGGCGGAGATATCGGAATAATAGGCAACGATTGTATTTCATTGCATGCAAATGGAGAGCGTCCATACTGCGAACATTGCCCGGTACCAAGAAGGTTTATTTCCGGCGATTTCAATCAACTTAGAACCAAAAGCCCCGATGGCAAGCGCATCTATGAGATGTTTATAAAAAGCTTTACAAACAACGGGAA
>JBKEAJ010000025.1:0-63416 GCA_047972135.1 Bacteroidales bacterium
ATGTAAACAATAAATTCACTTCGCCCAAACAAAACGACTTATTTTTATAAACATTTTATTTTTGCAGAGCTAATGAAAAGGAGATGTTGTATTTGTAGGGGCAGAGAATCCGCTGCCCCTACGCTTGGCACTATTTAGTGTCTGTCCATAATCTCAGGAGTCTGAGATAGAAAGTTCAAGATCAAGGCTTGCGAGACTTTGTGAATTAGGAGTTTCCTCGTGTAAAAGACTAATGTGCAAAGTGAGCATAAGCAGATATTGGACTTTATAGACGGACTCTATTTAAATCCAGTCAGCTGTATCTTGTTGCTCTCTAGGCGT
Organism: Bacteroidales bacterium; assembly: GCA_047972135.1. Classification (GTDB taxonomy): domain Bacteria; phylum Bacteroidota; class Bacteroidia; order Bacteroidales; family Prolixibacteraceae; genus JBKEAJ01. The sequence continues at coordinate 322 of JBKEAJ010000025.1, forward strand.
ATAAATGTCCCCACAACATCGTTTTGACTTGATAGTCTTTCGTCTAGCTCATCGCAAAGAGTGCCGCAGTCGATGTCTACCTGACCGACGAGTTTGTAGTCAGGAGCTTTCTTGACAAAGTTTAGACCTTTGAATTTCAGATTTATGTCAAAGGGTTTTTCGGGGTCTACGTCTTGCACCGACTTAAGTTCTTTCAGAACATACTTGATAGAGCTTGCATCGGCAGGTGGATTGTCAACCTTCTCAATATTGACTGTAAGGTCGTAGATGTGTCCAGGCTCATAAGTGAAGCCCTCGATTTTAGAAGAGAATTGAGTCCATTTGTCTGTTCCTATTTCATCTCCTTTTTGTACTAGCATCACGAGCATTGGTCCCATGCCCACGCCGGTATTGCGGTAGTGGTTAATTCGCATTTCGATGGTCTGCGAGTCGTCAGATTTGGAACTTTTGCTGTTGTCCGTACTCTTGCTTCCGTTGTTCTTGCTGCTTGTGCAGGAGAACAATATCCCGATAAACATCAGGAATAAAATTTGTTTTTTCATTGTATTGTATTTCTAAGATTTTACCAACAAGTTGCTACATTATCGTGCCTGAGTTCTATTCAATAGAGATATTTAGACAGCGACCTAATCCAATTTCTACCAAGTGTTGGTAGGTTGATACTTGTATATCGCTTTCACCTCTTTCAATCCTTGAAATATAGCTTTTTTTAGTCCCTGTTTTTGTTGCTAATTCTTCTTGTGTAAGTTGAGCTTCTTTGCGTGCCTTTTTTAGCATTACTCCCAAGCGAAATGATAATGAGTCAGTATCATAAAGGTCTCTTGTCAGAGTGCCCTTTTCTCCATATTTGCTTATTAATAAGTCTTCAAAATTAGTTATGTCCTTCATGGTCATTTTATTATGTTGTCTTTGTTTCTCCTTAAAATATTCTTTCTTTAGTTTTTCTGCCATTCTTATTTCTGACTTTGGTGTTTTCTGAGTCTTCTTTATAAAACTGTTGACCAATACAACTATATTTCCTTTTTCCTGAAAACACAAAATGCAGATACTGTTTAATGATGTAATGACTCGTATTTCCCATATGCCATCCGTGTTTTTAAGTAACTTATATAACTTTTTTGGAACATGTTGTTCAAATCTTATTAAATCAAGAACGTACTCAATCTTTGTTTGGGTTTTTAAATCTTGCTTTCTATAAAAATCAAGAAAATGGTTTTTATATATAATTATATTTCTTAGCACGATGCAAAGTTAACGAATTAGTCTACTCTCTCAAAATTAATTTATTAGATTGCTGTATTATTATTTCCGTGTCTCAGTTCCTTAAAATCAGTATCTATTTGCTCGATAATCTCTCTTGCTCTTGTACTTCTGACTTGTGTGGGCTTGCCGTATATGAGCGAGGAGGTGTATGGTACAATCAGGTTGTCGCCTTTGGGCATTGCCTTGCCCATGCCTGTCATAAATGCAGGGACGTACTTAATGTCAGGGCGCTGAGATAGAACTAGTCCCACTCCGGGCTGCAAAGGTTGCTCTACTTCGGGCTTGCCTCGTGAGCCTTCGGGGAAGAGTATCAGGGAGAAGCCTTCGTCTAGTGCTTGTATCATCTTCTTGATAGGGTCGTTCTCAGGGTTTTTGCTATCTCTTTTTCTTGGGATTAGTAAGGTGTTAATGAAGTAGTTGCTAAGTTTCTTCTGAAATCTGGTTTTGCCAAAATGGTCTTGTGCCGCAACAGGTTTTACCTTGTGTATCAGCTTGCTAGGCAGGGATGCCATTAGTGTCATAGTGTCCAAATGACTGTTGTGGTTGGATACTATTATAAATTGTTTCTCCTTTAACAGGAATTTGGGACGCTCAAATTTCACTCCGATTATTAGCTTCAAAAGCCACCGAAGGGCGAAACTGTATATTATTTGAAGTGTCAGCTTTTGCATCTAGTAGGCAAAAAAGTAAACAAGATGAAAGAATGTAGGTGCTGTATATGCCAAAGAGTCTATCCTGTCTAGTATTCCTCCGTGACCCGGAATTGTCGAGCCAGTGTCCTTTACTCCTATGTCTCGCTTTATTGACGACATTACCACATCGCCGAGAAAGCCCGAGAGAGCAACTAAAAAGCTGACTATAATTACTTGCCACGTGTTTAGTGGTGTCAAGAATGCTAATAAATATCCTATGCCCGTTGTGCAGATTAAGCCTCCTAGCAAACCTTCCCATGTCTTGTTGGGACTGACCCTAGGGATGACTTTGTGCCTGCCCAGTAGTTTTCCCCACGTAAACTGCATAACGTCGTTTATCTCTGTAAGAAAAACAAGAAACAATAAAAGTCCTCTGCCGCCACTGTTGAAGCCTTCTATGTCGGGAAGCGACAGCAAATATGCCATGTGGCTGATACCAAATACCGTGAGCATCAATATCCATTGCAACATAGACATGGATTTTGTAATCTCCTTTGTATCACCCTTGAGAACCAAGCGAAGGGGAAGTATTAGAAACATTACAACAGGAATGAAGATGATGAATGCTTCGTACCAGCCGATGTATGCCAAATAATATTGAATAGGGATAGACACAAATGCCCAAAATATTGCCCGTCGGTCGGATTCTCGAAACCCAAGTAGAGAATATAACTCCCTAAAAGCCATGAATGATAAGAATGCTATGCCGACGTATGAAATATTTGTATTGAGAATCGTGGTTCCGATAAATACGACCGCCATTGCCCACCACGACTTTGTCCGCGATTTCAACTCTGTAAGGTTTGCTCTAGGATTGATTTTGCCCATTACAAAAAACAGTAGAGACGCAAAGGTTAAAATCCCAAAGATTAAAACAACGACAATCATCAGGTCATTGCTTTCAAAGTACTTATTAAGGTTAAATATTTCCTTCATGCTGCTTTCAATGCTTTACTGAGCCTGATACTTGTGCTTATTATTAATAGTAGAACGATAACAGAAAAAATCAATACGGAGTAAGTCTGAATATTCACCGAGAAGAAGGATAGTAGCCCATAAAGTCCCATTACAAAGGCTCTGTCGCTCTTTCCCATAGGTCCGTCATACCTGCGCTCTCCTGATATTACCTTTCCCATCAAACCTGCAAACTCATTGATAATACTCAAACACATAAATGTAACTATAAGATAAGTAATGTGTCCCTCGAATACCAGAAGAGGGAAAAAGATAAATATGTCTGATACAAGATCCCCAAGCTCATTCAAGACCTCGCCTTTCTTGCTTTGCTGATTGTAGATTCTTGCCATCATGCCGTCGAGTGCATTTAGTGCCATCCGTATCAGAAGTCCAATCGGGAGTGCTAAAAATAATAGCTTGCAACTGTCTGCATACCAAAATGCTATGCCGATTAGCAAGGACAATAAAATAGATGAGAGTGTTATTTGGTTGGCACTTACGCCCATCTTGTGAAGCCCTTTTAATACGGGGCTTAACATCTTCTGAAAAGCAGGTTTTATTTTATAAATCGATATCATTCCCAAATTTGTATTTGCAGACTATAAATGCCCAAAGTTAAACTTTATTTCGAAAAAAATACTCTTCGTCTCAGATTATTTCTGTATATTCGTGCTCTAACAGATAAGAGAGATGAAGGTATTAATAGTTGAAGATACGATTGTTATTAATAAGCAAATAGTTGGTGCATTGGAGGCTGAGAAAATAATATGCGAGTCGGTAACTAACTACATGGATGCCTCCGAAAAGGTTGAGATGTACGAGTATGACATAGCTGTTATAGATATAAACCTACCCGACGGTACTGGGCTTGATGTAATTAGGGAGCTAAAAGCAAAGAACTCCAAATGTGGGATAATAATCGTTTCTGCTAGAAATTCCCTCGATGATAAGGTCAGCGGCTTAGAGCTGGGAGCAGACGACTATATGACCAAACCCTTTGCGGTAGAGGAACTTATTGCAAGAGTAAAAGCAATTAGAAGACGCAAAACTTTCGACGGACAGAAGTCTTATCCTTTTTCCGACTTAACAATAAATCCCGATTCTAAGGAGGTGTATATTAAGAAGGAGTCGCTAAAACTCACTAAATCAGAGTATAATATGCTGATGATGTTTATTGATAATCAGCTGAGGGTGATAACAAAAGAAGCATTGGCAGAACACCTTTGGGGCGACCATATGGATATGGCAGATTCATTCGACTTTATATACTCGCATATTAAAAACCTTAAATCAAAATTGAAAAAAGCAGGAAGCGCAGTTTCCGTGAAAGCAGTGTATGGAGTTGGATATAAAATAGTTGACGGAGAGTAGCATGGCAAAAGGGAAGACCATAAAGCTAAAGTATAAAACAATCCAATATTATACGATATGGATTATTCCGATGCTTATCCTATGCATGATCTCAGCCTATTTTACCATTCAGTATATTGCTTATAATGAGATTGATGAGGCTTTGTTGTTTTCCAAAGAACGAATAGAGAAGGATTGGGAAGAATATAATATTCTACCTGAAGGCTTTGCCGAGATAGAACGTGTAGCAGAGCCTTTTGAGCCTTTTTACAGCGACACTTTGCTATTGGAAAGGGGAGATAATGAGATGATTCCGCACAGGCTGCTGATGTTTTGTTTATCTGACAACGATAGGCATCTGAGGATAACTTTGGACATGTTGCTATTCGGAACAGACGACGTTGTACAAGGAGCATTCATATTATCATTGACTTTTCTTGCCTTTATCATATTGGGATTGATGTCCTTGAACGGAATTGTAAATAAGATTTGGAGACCCTTCAACAACACTCTGCTAAAATTGAATACTTTTTCGGTTACAGATGAACAGCTACCCGAATTTCCTGAAACTGACGTACAGGAGTTTCGTATGCTTAATGCGCAGCTTACACGCATGATGGGGCGGACTAAAAACGATTACGAAAATGCAAAAGAATTTAACGAAAATGCCTCACATGAATTGCAAACCCATCTGGCATTGGTTAGGGTAGAACTGGACGAGCTAATTACTAAAGCATCTGATAAAGAGGAAATTATGCAGCCTCTTAGTAGGGCATTTAATACAGTGTCGAAGCTAAGTAATGTCATAAAGGGTTTATTGTTGATAAGCAAAATAAATAATAAGGAGCTTGATAAGTCAGAAGCGATAAATCTTAGGAGTGAGATAGAAAGTGATGCTGAAATATTTAAGGAGACTGCCGAAATCAGAGATATCAGCTTTAATATGGATTTTAAAAACAATGCCATTATTTTAGCCGATAAATCTTTGATGAACATATTGTTTAGCAATCTTTTGAAAAATGCTGTTGTCCACAATCATCAAAATGGTTTTGTGAATATATCCTTGCAAGGCTCTGTGTTTGAAATATCCAATTCTTGCAAGGAGGTCCTAAACGATGTGTCAAGAGCTTTTGAGCGTTCCGTAAAAGGCGAAAGTGGCAACACCGGGATTGGGCTTTCACTTGTCAAACATATTTGTAATCTTTGTAAAATAGAAATCCAATATACGGTGGAGGGCGATGTACACAAATTCACCCTTGACTTTAGTAATCTTGTAATTCAGAAAAATGGACATAAGAATTGAACTGTCGTGGAACAAACTGCTACAGAAGGAATCTGAACTTCCTTATTTTAAGGAATTGGTAGAGTTTGTCAGAAATGAATATAAATCGTCGATTATTTATCCTCCTGCTAAACAGATATTTAGGTGTTTTGATTTATGCCCTTTGAGTGATGTTAAGGTCGTAATAATCGGACAAGACCCATATCATGGTGTAAATCAAGCTAATGGACTTTGTTTCTCTGTCAACAAAGGAGAGCGGTTGCCACCGTCCTTACGAAATATCTACAAGGAAATTAATAATGATTTAGGGATAGCTCCTCGCACTGATGGTGATTTGACTCACTGGGCAGAACAAGGCGTTTTGCTGTTGAATGCTACATTGACAGTGAAAGCCCACCTTGCGGGCTCACATCAGAAACGAGGCTGGGAAACCTTTACAGATGCAGTGATCCGAGAGCTGTCAGCAAAAAAAGAGAATGTCGTTTATATACTGTGGGGAAGTTATGCTCAGAAGAAAGGTGCGAGTGTCGATGCTCGTAAAAATCTGATATTGAAATCGGTACACCCGTCTCCATTGTCAGCATCAAGAGGTTTTTTCGGAAACAAGCAGTTTAGCAAAACCAATGAGTATTTGGAAAAACACGGTATAATGCCAATAAAATGGTGAGTTGTAAACAATATCGGTATTATAATTGTTCAGTCCTGAGAGCTAAGTATTGATAAATTAATTTAAAACATGAAGAAAATAATCTATTCACTAGTGGTGGCAGTCGTTTTATTGCTGTCAGCAAATGAGGCTCTTGCACAGCAAACGAGACCAACACTTCGAGAAAAACTAGAGTTTGGCGGAAATATCGGTGGATATTGGGATGGCGATAATGCTAATATTTCCATACAACCTACTGTGGGATATCGCTTTACGTCTTATCTGACGGGCTACGTGATGCCGGGCTATTCTTACTACAAGGGGGGAAGTCAGAATCAGTCTACATGGAGTCTTGGTGCGATGCTGAGAGCCTTGCCCATACCACAAATCTACTTGTCGTGCGAGTATGGACACCATTGGAGTACGTCTAAATATGGAAGTAGAACTGACTACAAGAGTCAATACGAAACCCTTTGGTTGGGCGGCGGCTACAGACAATATATCGGAGGTAGAGGCTATGTATATATCGGTGCGTCATATAATGTGTTGCACGACAAGGACGACAGCCTCTATGAAGCATGGCAACCACAGGTGGGCGTAGTTTTCGGCATTTAGCAGTCCTATTGCATACCCACAATCTTAAACTCTGTACGTCTATTTGCCTCACGTCCCTCTTCGGTGTCGTTATCGGCAATAGGTTTAGTGTCGCCAAAGCCTTTGTAGCTAAGCCTGTCGGGTGATATGTCTTTTGCAATAAGGGCATTGTAAACAGATTTCGCTCTATTTCTGCTTAACTCTAGGTTGTGTTCTGAGCTGCCTGTATTGTCGGTGTGTCCGCTTAATTCTATTTTGATTGATGGATTGTCGTTCAGAAATTCTATCAGTTTATCAATCTCATAGCTAGACTCAGAAAGCAATTCCGAAGAGTTTACTTCAAAAACGATGTTGTTAAGAACAATATTTTTATTAGTGTCAATTGGTATTAACTGAATGTCAATATTATAAGGTTTGCTTACATCGTTTATAGAGTCGAGTTGAAAAGTAGAACTATAAATCAAATAAGCATCGCGAGACACATTAAATGCAAATTTCCCCAACATTGGCAAGCAAAATAAAAATCTGCCTTTTTCTCCCATGCATGAATGAGATTTTAGAAAAAGTTGCTCATTCGAGGTATTAAAAAACTCCATCTTGGCACATAAAGCCTCGCCGGTGTTGATGTCAGTAACTGTCCCCGATATATAGGTCGTTGGGATAGCATGGTATTTCTCGGGAAGTTCAAAAGTGAAAATATCCATCTTGTTCGCTTCGTCTCGCCCTGACGACATAAACGCTGTGCGCCCGTCTCTGCTTACAAACAATCCCTGCTCAGGCTGCTCGGTATTGATTGGGTAGCCTAAATTTTGAGCTTCGCTCCATTCTTCGTTTTCTACATTATAGGAAGTCCGGAAAATATCAAAACCTCCCAAACTTGTCCATCCTTTCGAAGCAAAATAAAGTGTCTGATTGTCGCTGTGAATAAAAGGTGAAATATCGTCAGCACTTGTGTTTACAGTACTTCCAAGGTTTACCGCATCGCCCCAAACGGGCTTTCCATCGACAAAACCCCTTAGCTCGCATTTCCATATATCCTTGCCTCCGTATCCGCCAGGTCGGTTGCTCACAAAATACAATTCCTTCTGATTTGCCGAAAATGACGGCTGTCCGTCCCATGCCGTACTGTTTACAGGAACTCCAACATTGAATGGTCGACTCCATTGATCGCCAGTTCTGACAGACATATATATTTCACAGCTCCGCCGTTTTGCATCGCTAGAGCAGTTGGTGTACAGCAGAATTTTACCGTCGCTGGAGATACATTGTGCCCCCTCATTGTCGGGAGTGTTAATTGCACCTTGAAGCGGCATTGCCTCCTGCCACTCGCCGTCAACCAAGCTGCTGACATAAAAATCTTCCTGTGGCATAAATGATGTCGGTAGCAGCCTCGTAAATATCAGTTCGTCTTCGTAGACTGACAAAGATGGCCAATATTCGGAATTGACAGTGTTGATGTTCGACGAGAGCTGCTCAAGCTCAAGACCCTTGTTGCCTTCATAAAGCTCCACCACATTGGGCAGGTCGTCTAGCATATGTTGTGCTACTACTCTCGTCCTACTGGGCTTGCTACCTGCAATGTATTTCTTTAGCCAAATCTCGGTACTGTCAAAATTCTTCATTTTGCGATAGCATATTGCGATTTTATAGGGCAAAATGTATAGGCGAGTACTATCTATCTCATAAGCCTTTAGCGAATATTCCAACTGCTGTTCGGTGTCGTTAAGGTCATCATAACACTGTGCCAATAATGTTACTGCCTGAAAATAGTTGGGAGAGCGTTCTATTGCTTCTTGTAACATGGCAAGCTTCTTTTCAGGCTCTAATTTTAGATTGATAGTTTTTGCCTTTTCATATAGACTGATAGATTTCTTTGAAATTTCATCTTGTGCTTTTGTCGTGGCGACGCATGCAAGGAGAAATATTAATATTGTTGTTATGTGCTTCATGCCTAATTAGCTAATCTGATAAGGGGCTGTGCTACCATTATCCTATTTTTATTTTTCGTATTCTTTTCTGTCCACAAAGATATAAATGTTTCCAAACTTTTCTAAAACATTGCAGAGACTTAAATTAATTATTACTTTTATTGGTTGAAAATGAAGAGTAATTTTGACTGCTATGTAATAATCTGTAACTCAGCATATAATAATTAAAAACTATAATAATGAAGAAGATTTTATTTTTATTCACGGCATTCCTTGCTTGCCTTAGCTTATTTGCCCAATCAAGACCGAATATAATTCATATTGTCCTCGATGACGTTGGGTACGACGACATTAGTTGCTTTGGAAGCAAGGACATTAAAACTCCAAACATCGATAAACTCGCAAAAGAAGGTGTCTCCCTGACAAATTTTTATGCTCCGCATGAAACTTGTTCTCCGTCGAGAGCGGCGTTCCTTACAGGACGACTAGCCCCGAGAATAGACCACGGCGAAGGTATCAGCGTATTATTCCCAAACTCCACCGACGGAATGTCGCAATACGAAACAACAATTGCAGAAATATTGCAGAAAGAAGGTTACATTACAGCTCTATACGGCAAGTGGCACTTGGGACACATGCAGCAGTTTCTTCCCCCAAATCATGGTTTCGATTATTTTATCGGAATACCATATCCCAACGACCATACACCCGAAAGAGTGTCGGGAACAGGAATACACTATCTTGGAGAATGGCCTCCACTGCCCTTGATACAAGGATTGGAGACTGTCAAAACACTGAATAATTGGGAGATTGGCGAACTTCCATCATATTTTCAGCGCGAAACCTGCAGGTTTATCAACCGTCAAGCAAAAACAGGAAGACCTTTCTATTTGCAATATGCTAACATAGAGACACATACCCCCTATTTTATTCCTCGTGGCTTTGAAGGACGAAGCGAAGCAGGAGCTTTTGGCGATGCCGTAGAATATGCCGACCTCACCGTCAGAGCAATTATGGAAACCGTGAAGAAATGCGGTATAGAAGATAATACCATTATTGTTATCACTTCCGATAATGGTCCCTTAATCGGCTATGATGAAGAGCTGTACAGGTCATTCGGCAAGTACGGATATGTAGATTCTACACGTACTCACCTCTTGCGTGGCGGTAAATATCAAATGTGGTACGAAGGCGGACCAAGAGTATTCTGTATAGCAAAATGGGCGGGACACATTCCTGCCAATACTAAATCGGACGCGATCGTCAATGGCGCAGACCTATTTACAACATTTGCAAACGCTGCCGGTGCAGATATTCCCACCGACAGAATTATCGACGGCAAAGATATTATGCCGATAATGAAAGGCGAAAGCAAAGGCAACAGCGAAGTGTACTACTATTTTAAAGGACGGACAAACCGAATATATGCCGTCAGAAAAGGCGACTGGAAGTTAGTGTTTGCCCGTACTCCCAAAGGCGAGGAACAACGCTTTGAGTTGTACAACCTCAAAAACGACGTGGGAGAACAAAAGGATGTAAAGAGCTCGCACAAGAACACCGTCGACGAACTGAAAAATATGGCAAAAGCCGCACAGGATGCTCTGGATAATGACAAGCCTTTTGAGTGGTAGGTTTGTTGAATCGTTGAACTGTTGAATCGTTTAGGGTTTAGTTTTGAGTTGTTGGTTTGAAGTTTAGGGACGTAGTCCCGATATCTTCGTAGCAAAGAGATACATTTAATCAAATCTAAGAACGTCATTGCGAGGAGCCAGCGGCGAAGCAATCTGCTTCAATAAAGAACAGATTGCCACGCTGCGCTCGCAATGACGACAAAAATTGCCTTAGAATTTTACATTCTTCATCGAGCCGGTTTCTACAAATATGCGGTGGAACTCGTGAGCTTTTTGTAGACATAAAGGCGTGTGTCCTTTACCTAAACTGAGGTACTTGCGAAGAATATCTTTATAATCCGGATGAACGCATTTGTCGATAATTTCGTTTGCTCGCTGTATTGGCGACTTCGCTCTGAGGTCGGCAACGCCCTGCTCAGTGATGATTATTTTAACCGAGTGTTCGCTGTGGTCAAGGTGAGACACCATCGGAACAATTGCCGAAATGTCGCCGCCCTTCGCGATTGACGGAGTTGTATAAATCGACATAAAGCCGTTTCTGGTGAAATCGCCCGAACCTCCGATGCCGTTCATCATCTTCGTTCCCATCACGTGAGTAGAGTTTACATTGCCAAAAATATCAAGCTCCAAAGCTGTGTTGATTGTGATAAGTCCTAGCCTACGAGCGATCTCGGGATGGTTGGAAATTTCCTGCGGACGAAGCACTAGCCTTTCTTTGAAAAATGCTAAGTCTGAATACATCTCCTGTACCATCTCGCTACTTATTGTCAGTGAGCAGCCCGATGCAAAAGAGCAGTCGCCCGACTTCATCAGTCCTATTACAGAGTCTTGAATAACCTCTGTGTACATGGCAAAGGGTGGAATGTCTTTATTGCTGCCCATGCAGCCCAATACCGCATTGGCAATATTGCCAACTCCCGACTGTATAGGCAAAAACTCCGCAGGAATTATGCCTCTCTTAATCTCTGATGCTAAGAAGTTTGCAACATTTTCTCCAATCTTCAAGGTAGTGTCGTCAACAGCGGCAAAACCGCCAACCTCATTGGGTAGATTAGTTTCCACTACTGCCACAATCTTAGCCGGGTCGACCTGAATATATTCTTTTCCAATTCTGTCGCTAGGCTTGTACACTGGAATCTCTCGGCGGTGTGGCGGGTCGGCAGGCTCGTATATGTCGTGCATGCCCGCAAGTTCCTTAGGATGATAACTGTTTAGCTCGACAATTATCTTATCGGCAAGTCGGCAAGCTGTTGGAGCAATACCAACAGCCGATGTCAGTATAATCTTACCATCACTTGTAAGGTCGCAAGCCTCAATGATTGCCGTGTCAATTTTGCCAAAAAAACCGTATCTCAAATCTTGTGGTAGCTGAGACAAGTGATAATCCATGTACTGGGCATCGTTGGCATTCAAGCGTGTTCTTAAGTCTTTAGAAGACTGATAGGGAGTGCGCAGTTTTATTGCGTTCTCGCGTGCTAAAGCTCCGTCGAGCGCATCGCCTGTGGATGCACCTGTAATAATGTCAATTTTAAAATCTCTACCACTGTCGTGTTCGGCCTTTGCTCTGGATGCTATTGCCGTTGGTACTGCCTTTGGACAGCCTGCTGCCGTAAAGCCGCTGAATGTTACGCTGTCGTTGTTGTTAATTAATTGAGCAGCTTCTTCTGCTTTTAAAATTTTGTATGTCATTTCTTATAAATCTTTAATTGCTATACATTCAACTTCTACTAACACACCAAGAGGCAACTCCTTAACTGCAAATGTTGCTCTTGCAGGCAGAGACTGCCCGAAGTACTTCCCATAAATCTCGTTAAACTTTGGAAAATCACTCATACTTGACAATAGACAAGTAGTTTTTACTACATTATCCGCGCCTAGTCCTATGTTCTGCAGAATGGCATCTATGTTTTTGATAACTTGCTCTGTCTGAGCTGCTATATCGCCTTCTACTACTTTTCCTACACTCGGGTTAATAGGAATTTGCCCCGAGATGTAAACAGTTCCGTTGGCTTCTATGGCTTGACTGTATGGCCCAATAGCCGCAGGTGCTTTGTCGGTGTTAATAATCTTTTTCATTGTGTATTTATATGGATAACGGCTGAATATTCAGATATCAGCCATTATGTTGTTTCATTTCATTCTCAATTTTCCACCGTCCACCTGCTCTATTGAATATAGGTCTACAAAAATAGCAAATTTGTTTGATATTCCTTGAAATATTTTATGTGCCTATATAATTTACCTCTTTTCTAATTCGTCCGTAAATGAATATGTGAATGTATTGTTGTCTGTTCCTCCTCCTCCTCCTCCTCCTCCTCCTCCTCTGATGATGATGGCTCTCCCGACATTTGGTATTCTATTGCAGCCTTTGAGTTCACAGAATTTCCCCCAATAGCCATTTCCATATCGGAATGACTTCAATGAGCTTATTGTCAATGTTCAACGAGTCCTCTCGTTCTCGTGTGATGATTATTAATCTCTTGCACTCCAATACTTTTGTGAGTTTTATCAGAGCCTTAAGCTCCCTGTCAAGAGTCTCGCTGCCATCGTCAAAACTGTAACATGCTTGGATTGCTGTGCAAGTATCGGGTATGTAAAAGTCAACCTCCACTTTATCTTTATAGAAAAATACTGCGTCATCTCGACCATATTTGCGTAGGAGATTTATTGCCACTAAATTCTCCAATAGCGAACTGTTTTTGTCAATCAAGAAAAGATTTAATATCCCATTGTCGGTGAAATAATATTTCGGATTTGTCTCTTTATCAACAAGTTTGCCCGCTATGTTCTGTATCGAAGATATTAGCCATGCATCCTTCGCATATTCTGTATAGTTTATTACTGTTTGTGTGCCAACTTTTGCTCCGGTAGACGACACAATGTGTCTGATACGGTTGTATGAGAGCGGCTGTTTTACACTTTCTGCAAGTTTCTTGAACAGAATGCGCAACGCAAAGGTGTTATCAACAGAATGACGTGCAGCTATATCGCCTAAAAATATTTTTTGATAGACACTGCTTAAATAATCCCTTTTAGTTGTGAACTCGGCACTCTCGGGGAAGCCCCCAAAATAAAAATAATCGTTGAATTTATTCAGTAACTCTGCTTTCGATTTGGTAGATAGCAGGGAAGTGTCATTGACAGCAATAGCATTGGCAGCCATAAACTCTTTCAAACTATACGGATAAACACAAATGGGAATATAACGCCCTCCTAAGGTGCTCTGAATATCCTTGCTCAACATCTTTGCATTGCTCCCTGTAATGTAGACTCGATGCTTGGTGTCTGCCATACGACGGGCAAATTTTTCCCAACCTATAATATTCTGTATCTCATCCAAAAAAAGTATGGGCTTCTTGCCGTATAGCTCCATGTGAACTTCCAATAGTAAATTCAAAGCGTTTGAGCTCATGCCCGCAAGTCGCTCATCCTCAAAATTGATATATAGCATCTCGTCCCACTGAGTGCCTTGTGCCAATAGTTGCTGCATGCGTTGATACAGTAAAAACGATTTGCCTGCACGACGTATGCCTACAAACACATAATTACCAAACTCTTCAAAGCTGAAGTCCCTTGGAATAACGTCGTATTGTGGAACTTCCAACTGATTGTCGGCAATGACGTTCTTTATTATTTCTTTGTTCATAACTTCATATTGTTTTGTTCATAGAACAAAGTTAATGCATTTTTATTTTATCTGCAAAATAAAAACTATGATTTTTGTTTTATGTATGAAACAAAATTAGTCTAATATTGTTCTGTTGATAGAATAAAAATAGCATATTATTGTTTTGTCTATAAAACAATAATGATATTATATTATTCTGTGTATAGAATAATATACCATTGTTGCTACTTGTCCTGATCGAAACTTGGTTGATTTTCAGTTTGTTATGACAAAGCGCTTAAGTGAGCTATTTTATACGTGTTTGTAGAGATATGGTTTTCAAGTTTCTGTAGATGTGATTTTTTGATGCATAAAAAATCCGAACTACATCAGTAATCCGGATTTTTGTGGTGCCACCTGGAATCGAACCAGGGACACAAGGATTTTCAGTCCTTTGCTCTACCAACTGAGCTATGGCACCCCATTGTTTCGCTTAATAGCGGTGCAAAGATAGGAATATTTTATAATCCAACAAAAAATAATTATTTATTTTCCTTCGTCTTTTCGTTTTTGCCCTTCTCGTGGAGTAATATTATGGCTCTATAAGGTTTGCGTACGGCATATTGCTTGTATTAATAGAAAATGCCTCATTTTTAATCTGATGCAGGATAATAGTTTCAAACTATTTCACCAACTTGTTGTTGGTAATGTCTGGAAAAACGAGTGTTGGTTTATGCTTCTTTGCTTCTTCAAAATCCATCATCGCATAGGAGATTATTATTACAACATCGTCCACTTGTACTTTGCGGGCGGCAGGACCATTAAGGCATATCACGCCTGAACCTCGCTTGCCCCTAATCACATAAGTTTCCAATCTTTCGCCGTTGTTGATGTTCACAATCTGAACCTTCTCGTTTTCAATCAGATTGGCAGCATCCATCAAGTCCTCGTCTATAGTAACGCTTCCCACATAGTTAAGGTTCGCCTCCGTTACCTTTACCTTGTGTATCTTCGATTTGCAAACTTCTATATACATTGTTGTTTCGTTTTTTAATTGAATGGAATATTGTCTATCAGCCTTACATTGCCGCATCTTACAGCAATAAAAGCCCTCAAACTGCTTACGCTGTCCAGCGATTTAGCGGCTTCTAAACTGTCTTTGTCGGCAATCTCAAAATATTCTGTCTTCAGTGTTTTAAAATTGTCTACCTCTCCTATAACGTAATCCTTTAGTTCTTTGACGCTTTTGAAGCTATCAACTTTATTTATTGCTGATTTAAGACTTTTATAAATATTGGCTGCTTCTATTCTTTGTTCTGTACTTAATAGCTCATTTCTTGAACTCATTGCCAACCCGCTTGCTTCCCTTAATGTAGGACATGCCACAATTTTTGTGCCTTTGTGCAGCAATTTGCTCATATGACTGATAATTGCTAGTTGCTGATAGTCTTTTTCTCCAAAAAATGCAAAGTCCGGCTTCACGATATTGAATAGCTTGTCTACAATCGTAAGTACTCCTCTGAAGTGTCCGGGGCGGTTCGCTCCTTCCATGATGGTGTCGTAATAACCTAAGTCAAAGTCGAGTAGACTGTCGTCAGGATATAGTTCCTCGCTGATGGGCGTGTAAACAATGTCTACTCCTCCGATAGACTCTATTTTTCTGATGTCGCTATCAATATCTCTCGGATAGTTGGTGAAATCAGCCTTGTCGTTAAACTGTGTAGGGTTGACGTAGATGCTTACAATACTAATATCACATTGATTTTTGCATTCTTTAATCAGTGATAAATGACCCTCGTGCAATGCGCCCATCGTGGGTACAAAGCCAATTGTCTTACCTGCTTCCTTGAGATTTATAATATCTCTATCTAAATCTTTTTTTTTCGATACCTTTTGCATATCGTCTAAAACGTCTTTTTTATTGGACGTGCAAAGGTAATAATTTTACATTGAGTTGTATGTTTTTATCTGAGAACTTGTTTCGTAAGTAGATTTTCTTTAAATTAGCGGAGAAATTAAATTCTAAAAATATGAGCAATTCATCATCAACACTGGTAGGAATCGTTGCCGGAGCCGCCTTAGGCTTCGTGGCAGGTATCCTCTTAGCTCCTGAAAAGGGTGAGGATACAAGAAAAAAAATTGGCGATAAAGCTAAGCATCTGAAAGACGAAATGGACAAGAAAATGGAGGACGTGAATAGAAAAATCCATGACCTTAAACATAATTTCGAGTCTCACAAAGATGCGGGACAAGCCTAAAAACTTTGATGGAGTAGACGCTGGCGTCTGCTCCATACTCCTTGACTATGATTAATAAAATTAATAGATACATAAACAATAGGTTCAGGCTCATGCAACTGCAAGGGGTAAGTTACTTCTCCAAAGTAATTGCTAGAGGTATTGTTCTGCTTATGATATTGCTTTTGTTTTTGCTGACTTACCTCTTGTTTGCCATCGGACTGAGTTTGTGGATTGGTAAGTTGATGGGCGACAGCATGCTTGGTTTCTTAGTAGTTGCTGCTGTTCATCTTATTGTCTTTCTCATATTGCTGCTGAATAAACGTACGGTGATGGAGAAGAAAATCAGGTCTATTGTAGTTTCCGAGTCATTAAGAATGTTAGACAATGAAGAATCAGAAGAAGATAAATAATACAGCGGAACTTAACGAGGAGATTAACAGATTGAGGGGTGAGCTAGGGCTTCCTGCTGTTGATGACAACAATGTTGAAGTGCCGCCGACAGAGAAGAAGCACGATGACTCAGGTTGGTCCTCATACTTGAAAGGAACTTTAGTCTCCGACTTGCTGAAAGCCAATGCTTTCGGTTTGTCGAAAGTTGCGCTTAAATACTCCAAATCGCTGATGAAAAATAAGAAAGTTAGGAAAGGACTAGCTCTCGCATTATTGTCTGCAGGTGCCGTTTTGGTGATTAGGTCTATGTTTGACAAAGACGATGAGCATCACGATGTGGTCGATGAGTAGTAATAAAACCTAAATTTAGCTCTCGTCGGGTTTCTCCGACGAATTATATCTCATGCGTGCCACAACTGCATGGATACTGTTGGAATATTCCAAAATTATCGTTTTGTATAACTCTTTAGCCTTTGCCTTATCGTTTAGTTTGAAATCATAAAGCTCTGCAAGTCTGAAGATGACCTTATCGATGCTTTCTGAGTTAGGATAATTGTTGATAATGCGTTGCAGTATGTCTGCTGATCTTGCATATTCCTTGAGTGTATTGCAAATATCGGCTTTCCGCATCAAGGCATCGTCGGCAAGTGTACTAAATCCATATTTCGATAATATTGTATCGATAACTGAATTGGCACTATCGAGTTGATTGCGAAACATATATAAGTCTGCTTTGGAGAATAATTGCAGAGGCTTATTGTCAATTCCTTCTTCCAAATTATTTCCTATTAATAAGGACAACACGAAGCCATCATTGGAAGTCAACTTTGAGGTTGATGCTTTAATTACATCTAGTTGTCCTTTGGCATATTCAAAGTTACCCATGAAGTAGCTGAGCTTCGCTTTTTTTAGCTTTGTGAGGTCGCCAATCTCGTTTTCTTTATTGCCTTCGATAATCTTGGAGTAGAGTAGGAGTGCGTCCCACATCTTATCCTCATATAGATACACGTCGGCAAGTTCAAGCTGCAACTCCGACTTTTGTGCAACATTATAACCCGCAAATTTTATCCCCGTATCCAAGCGTGCCACGGCACTCTTGACATCCTTGCCGTAGAAAGCGAGCAAATGAGAGTAGTTTTTAAGCAGAGTGGGGGTTTTCCCTAAAAACCTGACAGCCTCAAGCGATGCCTCCATCCGTTTTCGGCATTCCATATATGCCTCCTCGGTATATATTCCCTCATCAATAAACATGTTGTAGGACATGTTGCCTTTGGCTTCTAGTGCAACAGAATAGTAGGGGTGGCGATTTCCCAAGGACATAAGATAGTCGTAACCTTCCATTGCTGTCGCATAGTCTTTTATCCTCTCCGAATTTTGTGCTAGCTCTAGTATGGTGTGCTGATGTGCATTGGTGCGTTTGCTCAGTGCTATTGCCTGTTTGAGTGCACCTGCGTAGTTCTTTTGTTGTTGGTAGACCCAAATCAACATTCTAGTATATGCCGTTGTGCTGCCTCGTGTCTGAATGCGCTTCATTAGAGCAACACGTGTACTTTCCTTCAAGGAGCCGTCATCGTCAAAACGGTAAGCAAAATTGAAATACTGCTGTGCAATGTTCAAATAGCGATCGCCTTTATCAAGATAAGATAAATACTGCTCTATTACCTTGTTGTACTGTTTTAGCTGCATATATGCTATACCTAAAGGTTCACTGAAATCATATTCAGGATACATCTCCTTCCCTGCCTCTAAAACAAAACTCGCTGTTTTATATTCCTTAATGTCAATCAGTTCCTCACCTAAAAAATGATATGTCTCGGGAGTGTCGGGAAGGTTCTCCCATGCCTCCTTGAAGTCTTGCTCTGCATCGTCTATCTTGTCGTCGGCTTTATTTATACACCCTCGTAAGTAGTAAAAATAATAGATTTTGTCTTTGTTTTTCTTTGATAGTTTCTTCAGTGATGCTCTCGCTTCATCGTATTTCTCGTCGCCGATTAGCGAGTTTGTGTAGAGCTCTAGTGTTGACAAGGCTTTACTCTTCTCGTACGATGACAAAAACAGAGGCGTAGCCTTCTCATATTCTCCATCGGCAAAGTAACGCTTGGCAATCTCCAAATCCTTGTCCTCATCCTGAGCATGAAGACAGAATACGAAACCCGTAAATAATATGATGAATATACTTTTTAGCATCCCTCCTAGAGCTTTTGACTTATAGTAACTTCTTTAATGCATGTTTCATGCTGACTTGTCCGTCTATTATCGATGCTAATGAGTCAATACTCACACGGTCTTGACGCATGTCATCCCTGTATCTAATAGTTACGGTATGGTCTTCCAATGATTGGTGATCAACCGTTACGCACAGCGGTGTGCCGATAGCATCTTGTCGTCTGTATCGCTTGCCGATACTATCCTTCTCGTCGTATTGGCAGTTGTAGTCAAATTTAAGCTCGTCGATGATTTTTCTTGCCAAGTCAGGAAGTCCGTCTTTTTTTACAAGTGGCATCACTGCAAGTTTTATAGGAGCTAGCATTGGCGGCAGCTTCAATACAACCCTGCTCTCTTTCTCAAGTGCTTCCTCCTCGTATGATGCTGATATAACTTGTAGGAACATCCTGTCTACTCCAATGGAAGTCTCTACAACATAGGGCACATAATTCTCATTTAATTCAGGGTCAAAATACTGTATCTTCTTACCCGAATATTCCTGATGTTGCGATAAGTCAAAGTCGGTGCGAGAGTGTATCCCCTCTACTTCTTTGAAACCAAATGGAAACTTGTATTCAATGTCTACAGCTGCATTGGCATAGTGAGCTAACTTTTCGTGTTCGTGAAAACGGTAATTATCGTCGCCAAAGCCCAAAGACTTGTGCCAATTCATGCGAGTGTTTCTCCATTTGTCAAACCACTCCAACTCCGTGCCAGGCTTAACGAAAAATTGCATCTCCATCTGCTCAAATTCTCGCATACGGAAAATAAACTGACGGGCAACTATCTCATTCCTAAATGCTTTACCTATCTGCGCAATGCCAAAAGGTATCTTCATCCTACCTGTTTTTTGTACGTTCAGATAGTTCACGAATATGCCTTGCGCCGTCTCAGGTCGCAAATATACCTTCGACGCTCCCTCTGCAGTGGAGCCAAACTCTGTGGCAAACATAAGATTGAACTGACGTACCTCAGTCCAATTTCTCGTTCCCGATATTGGACATGCAATTTCGTAGTCTAGGATAATCTGCCTCAAATCATCAAGATTGTTATCGTTCAAAGCCTTTGAAAACCTGTCGTGAAGAACCTTAATCTTTTCCTTGTTCTCCAATACTCTAGGGTTGGTTTCAAGAAACATCGCCTTGTCAAACTTCTCCCCAAAACGTTTTGCTGCCTTGGCTGCTTCTTTTTCAATCTTGTCCTCAAATTTGGCAATTTGGTCTTCTATAAGCACATCGGCTCTGTATCTTTTTTTGGAGTCTTTGTTGTCTATCAAGGGGTCGTTGAATGCATCAACATGTCCCGATGCCTTCCAAATAGTGGGGTGCATAAAAATGGCAGAGTCTAAGCCCACAACGTTCTCGTGCAACAGCACCATCGAGTCCCACCAATAACGCTTGATGTTGTTTTTCAACTCAACACCATATTGACCGTAGTCGTAAACAGCTCCCAACCCATCGTATATCTCGCTCGACGGAAATACATATCCATACTCCTTGCAGTGTGAAATCAGTGTTTTAAAATCAATTGCCATAATATCTTTTGTTTTATTTGTCTTCTAATTCCTCAAAATCAACATATTCACCCTCGTCGTCAGGGATTACCTGTTTGTGGGTTTGTGTATCTTTAAACTTCGTATTGCTCGTATTAGCCTCTTTCTGATTTTTCTTTTCTTCCATAATCAGTGTCGGCAACACGTACTTGGCAAACAACTTGATGCCGTAGTATAGCAACACCAATATGAGTGCAGTCTTGAATAAGCCTGTAATCGATAGTAATATCATATTTATATCTCGTTTTCGTCTTTTATCAACGATAATGTAACGCACAAAGTCGGGCGTGTATTATAATAATACAGACGATAAACAGCAAATATACAAAATCCCCAAAGAATATAAACGTCATAGCCTAATAATTTTAGGGCAAACGCATCTAATAAGGTTTAAAAATGCTCTAGGCAGTAGGCTCTATGCTTTAAGCGAGCAGCCGATAAATGAACGTCATTGCGAGGAGCCAGCGACGAAGCAATCTCCTGCAACAGAGAACAGATTGCCACGCTATCGCTCGCAATGACGACAAATATAGATACTACGATATTACAAAGCTACGATGTGGGCTGTTTAGGGCTGCAAGCCATAATTAATTCAGCCCATGGCAACGCCATGGGGAAAGATACACCATCAACCCCATAACGTTATGGATTGCAGGATGATGAATAGGGGATGTTACCATTAATGATTAAAAAAGGCTGTCAGTCTGAAAATCCAAATATCTAAACATTCGGGCTAAAGTTCTTTTAAGAGGATAGATGCAGGACGGGACAATGAGTATCTACTAAAGATACTGAGAAATTAGATGCGTTTGCCCTGCTAATAAATTGATAGAATAATAATATGAGTTTGTAATCTTGCCTTGCCGATATTCAAAAGGAATGTATTATCTTTGGGATGATATTGAAAGAAGAGGATTATGAAGAATATAACAATACCAATAGATGTGTCGTCAGATGTAATGCTCACATTAAACGAGAGTGAGTATGAATTGAAAAAGCGATTTCAAGCAACAATTGTTATGGCACTGTTTAAGAATGAAAAGTTAACATTTGGGAAAGCAACTCAAATGTCGGGGCTTGGACGATATGAATTTGAGGAAATGCTAAGTGCAAATGAAATCCCTATATCTAACTTGAGTATTGACCAAGTATGGTCTGATATTGAAGAATTGAGAGATTTGTGATATGAAGATTGTGCTTGCTGATACAGGAGTTCTTATTTCTCTAATTCATATTGGGCATTTAAATCTAATTGAGGAAGTATTGGGAGATTTTTATGTTGCAGGAGCTGTTTGGAAAGAGCTGAAAACATATGATAACCCTAATTTTGATAGTTCCAAACTAAAAAATATAGAATCAAAGGTGATAAAAGTCAGTTCAAAAAATTATCTTTCTATGATTATGGATCGTGGTGAGGCTGAGTCAGAACAGGAGGTGTTTCTCAAAGAAGATTTTAGATGAAATGAGCCATGAGAACAAGTCCTCACATACGAGAATGATTATATTGGCGAGATACATCTGACAATTAAAAAACAAAATATAAACAGATGAAATACTAAATCGGGTTAAGAATCAAAATAGCTGATAATCTCAAAAATGAAACTTACAATAATAAAATGCCTAATCAATGCTATCGTTATATTGGTGGCAAGTCGCTTGTTTAGAGGAATATATGTAGAGTCGTACTTTATTGCAATATTGGTGGCAGTGGTAATATCTTTGCTGAATTATGTTGTGAGACCAATAATATTACTACTGACTTTGCCATTGACTCTTGTTACTATGGGCTTGTTTATTTTTGTCATAAATTCCTTTGTAATTCTTATTGCAGACTATTTTGTGAAAGGCTTTGGAGTCAATGATTTTTGGTGGGCATTGCTGTTGAGCCTTATCCTTTCAATTATGGTGAGTCCTATAAATCAAGTCGTAAAACAAAGTCGCTGAGAATGCCGTATTTAGAAGTAAATGAAATATCAAAGAGTTTTGGCGACTTGTCATTGATTGAAAATGCCTCTTTTGTGATAAATGAAGGACAGAAAGTTGCACTGATAGCCCAAAATGGTGCAGGGAAATCCACTCTGCTTAACATTATTACAGAGCAGCTTGAAGCAGACTCAGGAACTGTCAGGTTTGAAAAAGACCTAAACATTAGCTATCTGTCGCAAAATATAGACTTGGATGAAAACATGTCGGTCTCGCAGGTGGTGTTTTCGGCGCAATCGCCAATTCTGAAAGCTGTCGAACAATATGAGGAAGCCATACTGCATCCTGATAATCAACAAGCCTATCAAATCGCCATAGAACAGATGGACAGGCTTAATGCTTGGGACCTTGAGTTACGCTTTAAGCAGATACTTACTCAGCTGAAAATCAACGACCTCAAACAAAAAATTACTGCCCTGTCGGGAGGTCAAAAAAAACGAGTGGCTCTTGCTATGGAGCTTATTAATACTCCCGATTTTCTAATTCTTGACGAGCCTACTAACCATCTGGATTTGGACATGATAGAATGGTTGGAGAACTTTATCATAAAAGAACGCATCACGCTGCTTATGGTTACTCACGACCGTTATTTCCTCGAACGAACATGCTCCGAAATATTAGAGTTGAGCGATAAGACAATATACAGATATAAAGGAAATTACAGCTACTACTTGGAGAAACGAGAGGAACGACTCGAAAATCAACAAAAAGAAGTAGACAAAGCCCGTAATCTTATGCGAACCGAGATTGTGTGGATGCGCTCAACACCGCCTGCACGCACCTCTAAGTCGAAGTACAGAATTGATAACTTCGAGAAGCTGAGAGAACAAGCCTCCGTGCGTAGAAACGAGTCTGCGGTGGAGCTGAATATCGATATGAAACGGCTCGGGTCGAAAATTGCTGAGTTCAAAAATGTGTGCTTCGCTTTCGATGACAAGATAATGCTTGATAATTTCTCCTATAATTTTAACCGTGCCGAGCGAATAGGTATAATCGGCAATAACGGGACAGGAAAAACAACGTTTCTAAACCTGCTCACCGGAGCGTTGAAGGCCGGAAGTGGAGATGTGGAGATAGGGGAGACTGTTAGCTTTGGCTACTACAATCAGCAAGGGATAAATTTTAACGATGGCGATAGGGTGATTGATGCGATACGTGAAATTGCCGAGTATATGCCATTGGCAGGAGGAAAACATCTAACGGCTGAGGCTCTGTTGGAAAAATTTCTGTTTGAGAGAAAAAGACAGTATGACTTTATTGAAAAACTGAGCGGTGGCGAGAAAAAACGATTGTACCTTTGCTCTGTGCTTATCACAAATCCTAATTTCCTTATACTCGACGAACCTACCAACGATTTGGATATTGTAACTATAAATGTACTCGAAGCATTTTTACAGGATTTTCAAGGTAATATAATAGTGGTGTCCCACGACCGTTATTTTATGGATAAAATTGTTGACCAATTGTTTGTGTTTCGTGGAAATGCCGTCATTGAGGTGTTTGCAGGCTCTTATTCACATTTCCGATTGACAGAGGATAGAAAAGCTCAGTCAGAAAAATTACAAGATAATACCCCGAAAGCGTCAGAAATAAAAAATTGGAGACAGGAAACGAAAACTAAGAAACTGAACTACAACGAACAACGGGAATTTGATACTCTTGAAGCAGAAATTGATGAGCTGAATAAGCAAAAAGCGAATATTGAAAAGGGTTTTGAGCTAAGTGAATTTTCACAGGACGATATTGTAGAAAAAAGTAAAGAGCTTGAAACGATAAACAAACTCTTAGACGATAAAGAAGATCGATGGCTGGAACTGAGTATGAAAATAGAGTAAAAAACAATTAATGAACAACTTATGTCGTTAATGTAACAATGAATGGGCAAATACAATGAAGAATGAATAAAAATACTGCTAAAGATAAGCCTCTTGATTTTTTTGACAGGATAAAGGGTAATAAGATACTCGCAGGTATCAGCGATATTGAGCTGGAAAATATTGACGGCAATGTAATATATCAGCTTAAACGATATAAATCAGATGACGTAGTCGCACTGATGGATGATGAGGTGGCAGGACAATATTTCCTTACAAAGGGAACTATCAAAGCTGAAATGACCGACCCCGATGCACGTAGCCTTAAAATTGATGAGCTGCATGCCCCCGCTCTTATTGCTCCCGCTTTTATCTTTGCCGGACGCAATAGGTTTCCGGTAAATGTTATAGCAAAAACAGAAATCGAAATAGTGTTTGTTCATAAGACGCACTTGCTCAGTTTATTGCAATCTAATCAGCAAATACTGAAGAATTATCTTACTATCGTTTCTTCAAGAGCTCAATTCTTGTCGCAAAAAATAAAATTCCTTAGTTTTCAAACTATTAAAGGTAAATATGCGTCTTATCTTATTGATAATGTGGTTGATGGTAATACTAATCTAATGCTTAAAGAGTCGCACGAAGCTCTGTCTGCAATATTTGGGGTTACAAGACCTTCGCTCTCTCGGGCTGTGCGAGAGCTAGACCAAGACAAGATTATTGTGGCAAGAGGGAAAAATGTGAAAATTCTTGACCTCCCAAAATTAAAGCAGTATGTTAGGTAAATAAACAAGGCTCTAAAACAAATAGTGCTGATTATTAAATATTTACTAGGTATGTCTACATTGCTTTGTTGAAAAGTAAGAATAAATTCCTACAGAATGCTACCATAAATAATATAACTTTGGGAAAATCTAGTATCTAATGAAAATCGTATTTGCTACAAATAACCCCAATAAACTTCGTGAACTACAACAAATTGTCGGAAACAAGATAGAAATCGTCAGCCTAGCAGATATTGGCTGTACGGAAGAAATACCCGAGACTCAGCCTAGTATCGAGGGAAATGCTCTGCAAAAAGCCCGATATGTCAAAGATAAATATGGACTGGATTGTTTTGCCGACGATACCGGACTTGAAATAAATGCTCTAAATGGTGAACCCGGTGTGTATTCGGCTCGTTATTCAGGCGAACAAAAATCAGCAAAAGACAATATAAACCTCGTTTTGCAAAAACTTGAAGGACTGCGAGAACGTAAGGCTCGCTTTGTTACCGTGATAGCTCTAGTTTTGGGGACTAAAGAGTATCTGTTCGAGGGTGAGGTGAAAGGCGAGATTATAACTGAAGCTCATGGTGAGAGCGGCTTTGGCTACGACCCCATATTTAAGCCCGATGACTACGATATGACTTTTGCTGAAATGGATAAAGACACTAAAAATAAAATCAGCCATCGTGGGAGGGCTACTCAAAAGCTCCTGCAATTCCTGATGTCGGAAACAAAATGAAAAAAATAAGCGAAGGAATAGTATTAGGACATCTGAAATATGGCGATAATAAGAACATTGTCCATATTTATACTCGCGACGAAGGGCGGGTATCTTTCATGGCTACAATTCCAAAGGGGAATAATAAACATAAGGTTATCAGTACATTACTGCCCTTGTCAAATGTGGAAATAAGCTATTGGGATAATGGCTCCGACGGTATGCAGAGAATTACAGCTATCAGACTTGTAAAGGCGTATAAAAGCATACACCTCGATGTTGTGAAAGGCTCAATGTCTTTATTTATTGCGGAATTCTTGGAAAAGTGCCTGAAACACAACACTCCCGACGGCGATTTATACCGATATATAGAATGCTCGCTTGAGTATTTTGATAATATTGACAGATATTCCAATTTCCATATCGAATTTTTATGCGGATTGTCTGAGCATTTTGGTATTCAGCCGGGAGAGCTTGATTCACATAGGCATACAAACACTATGTATTGGGATTTTCAAGAAGGGCTGTTTGTAGATGTCATGCCTGCGCATTCTAATTTTCTGGATTCCGAATTGTCGATGACGGCATGTCGATTCTTTATCAGAAGTCATACTCCAGATATAAATCTTAGCCGTAGTGAGCGCAACAAGCTCCTGCATGCCCTCATAAAATACTTCTCTATACACCTCGATGGCATAAATAAAATCAACTCCTTGGAGGTCTTGCAAGAGGTGTTTGCTTAAAATGTCATATTATGTACGACAATGTTAAGTCTGTGTTATCATATGCATTGAAATTATGATATTGACAACAAAACACCTATACTAGTGGGTCTAAAGTCGAGGGCAGAATGATGATGTAATTGCCATGACGGCTTACGGTGCGCCCTACCTTGTGGCGGCTGAGGGTGCTACTTTTACTATTGCTCCTGCATATACAGTATCTGTGGACTGGGGTTCCATATCATCATTACAGTTTTACAACGATTTTGGCTTCGTCAAAAAAGCAAATAAGGACTTTGAAGATACATTTATGAATGTAACAGGAGTGCTGCTAACGGTAGGAAACGTCTATACTTATGTGGACATGGCACAAGGGAAAAATCAATCGTGGATTGGCTCCGAGTGGACAAATGCACCTGCTGCAGGCACTCACGATGCCGATTGGGAAACACGTTTTAATATAAACATCGGATATTATTTCTGATGAATAGAAGAAAATCGGCTGTATCATAGCATCAAAATAATATGACTGACAACAGAAAAATGAAAATTAAAGTCGAAGATTTAACCCTTATTTTCGGCAAACGGAAGCAAGAGGCTTTGAAACTCCTGAAGAACGGCGTGTCGAAAGAGGAAATCCTCAGAAAAACTAAATGCACGGTGGGGGTAAATCGTGCGTTTTGAAATAAAGGAAGGTGAAATATTCGTTATAATGGGACTATCGGGTAGTGGGAAATCAACCCTGATACGCTGTCTAAACCGTCTTAATGAGCCTACGTCGGGGAGAGTCGTTTTTGATGATTATGATATTACACGCGAAAGCAATAAAGAGCTTCTGGAAACCCGCAGAAAAGAGATGAGCATGGTGTTTCAGAAGTTTGGACTTTTACCCCATCGGACTATCTTGGAAAATGCCGCATTTGGCTTGGAAATACGTGGCGACGAGCAGAGCGAGCGAGAGGAGAAAGCAAAAAAAGCCCTCGAAACAGTG
The DNA here is from genome assembly GCA_047972135.1 of Bacteroidales bacterium. GTDB lineage: Bacteria > Bacteroidota > Bacteroidia > Bacteroidales > Prolixibacteraceae > JBKEAJ01. The sequence goes on from JBKEAJ010000025.1 coordinate 27,654, forward strand.
GGGCTTAAGGGCTATGAAGCCAAATTTCCAACAGAGCTGTCGGGCGGTATGCAGCAGCGTGTCGGACTGGCGCGCGCCTTGGCAAACGATCCCGATGTACTATTGATGGACGAGGCTTTCTCCGCTCTCGACCCCCTTATAAAATCGGATATGCAGGATGTACTCAAACTAGTGCGGAATAACGCAAATACCGTTGAGACGGTATTGAAAACGAATGTGCCATCTGTGCATAAAAGTTACACTGTGGAGGAGATGCTGCCACTGATTATGGGCATTAGGTTTCCTTTGGCTGTAGTGGAGGAGGGAACAGGAAGATTCTTGGGATTGGTTACTCAGATATCTCTTATTATTGAAGCTACTCGATTTGAAAAGAACGAGGTGAAAGAATTAAAAGAAATTGCTAACGAATTGTGATATGGAAAGATTAGTGAATATAGGAAAGTATATCGAAAGTGCCATAAACTTTCTGGAGGAAAACTTCTCAGAACTCTAGGAAGCTGTCGATGGTGGTAATTGCTTCAATGGTTGGAAACCACACTTTAAATGGGCTAATAATAAACTGAAATATCTAAGCGACCCTAAAAACGTATATCCAAAGGATGCTTGTACAATCGTGTCGCGCAGAGGCTTTAAAGAAGACAAACCCAAGGCTGCAAGCTTCTTTGAAAATTTCCATCTTAACGAAACTCAACTATATGAACTGATGGCAAATATTAAGAAAGATGGAGAGGAAAAAGGTGCAGAAACCTTCTATCAAGCAAACAAAGCAACTGTCGATGCGTGGCTTAAAGGTGGATACTGTCAGCCTTTCTTCCTTGCAATTATGGCAACAGCATTCATCTGGGATTCATATTTCTTGAAAACCCTTTTCATTGCTAATATCCTTTGCCTTTCAGGCTTGTGAGTGAAAATATTGAAGGCTATCTTAATGGCTCTGATTAAGCCCTCATCTTTAACAATCCTGCCAGTCTCAAGCAAATGAAAGGGATTTGTTGTTGTGTAGGCAATCTCAAAACCTTCGTTTTCCATCAGTGTTGTCCATTCTTCTATTGTCAATGGGCGAGCATTGACCTTGATAACGTTTGCCAGTCCTTTTTGTATTTCGAGTTTTAAATCCTCTGTAACTTTCTCAGTGATTAAGCCCAATTCGTGGATACCGTATAGTCCTCCTGGTTTTAGTATGCGGTGGGCTTCTCTGATAATCTCAGACTTCTTTTTGTCGGGCTGCATGGTTAGCATCGCTTCTCCATATACTTTGGTGTAAGAGTTCTCTTCGAGATTTGATTCTTCTGCCTTCCCGATAATGATATTACGATTGCTGCCTTTTATCTTCTTGCGAAGGATGCCGGCGGCTTCGTCGTTTAGCTCAACGCCAGTGTATGATGCAGGATTTTTCTTTAGAGAAATGGCAGCAGTGAAACCCAGTCCTGGAGCAAACTCTACTACTCGGTCATCTGTAGATATTTCTAAGTTTTCAATCAGCCTTTCGGTTAATTCGCGACCTCCTGGGCGAAGAACTTTTTTACCCATGCGTGCTAATATCCAATGCCCCTCTCTATTGTTTATTGTTCTTTTTGTCATTGTTTTATTATTGATAGCAGAGACACGGTTGACCCGTATCTCTGCTGATTTTTTAGAATATCCCTTCAACAAAAATATTACCTTGGTCTAATGCCAAACCAGTTGTAAATGCGTTGGGGTCGGTAGAGTTGATGTCAAACATGTAAACATAAGGTGCAGGTGTACCTGTCGAACCTACTGGGCTGATTGCCATGCAGAACTTGCCGTCTTTTACCACTCCATGCTGATAGCCAAACAGTGTAGACTTTGGTACGTTCATCTCTATTGCAGTTTTTTTGTTGATGTCTACACGGATAACTCCCCATTGATTATCGGTGTCGGCTATGTCTGGGAATTGTGCCGACATGTAGCAGATGCCGTCGCCTGCGTAATACCAATTGTTGGTGTTGAATGTCTTGCCCAAGGCTGCTGTAACATCGAACTCCCAAGTGTTGTCGTACTCGCCGTCTTTAAGACGAACTAGCATTGTGGCGTCGCTTCCTGATGCTCTGTTTGCCTGATATACATAGCCGTCGATGGCATACATATTACCACCCCTGTAACCATTGGTATTACCGTTACCCTTAGTTGTACGGATGTATTTCGGGTTTTTTAGAGTAGGGTAGTCAAGCACGATTGTATGCATCCCTGATAGGGCAATTTCACTAAGGGCTCTTCTGCCAACACCATAGTAGATTTTGTCGCCAAGTACGGTAGGTGCATCAATCCTGAAGGGATATGCCTGTTCGGCTATGTCCCACTCTGTCATTGGTATTGTCCACGTATCCATAATCTCGGATATTGTGGTCTCGGGTATCTGTACACGAGTTACGTACATTGAACCTTTCTTGGTGATGCCATTGCTGACATAGTCGGTGTCTGTCGTCGAGTCGATATCCGCAGTGTTGATGTTATGAATCAGTATCGTTTCTTCATTTATTTTCCACGGACGTACATATGCATTTCCTCCCATTGTTGGTGCTATGTTTAGCTCCTTCTCAACGGTATATTTGCCACTCGCATAACTGTATTTTGTGAGTAGCCCGCCACCGTAGTTGTACATATATACCCAGCCTAAATCGTCGGTGAATACTCTTGCCGCACGTACAGGGTTTAGTGCATAACCATTGCTCTTAAATGTCAAAGAGCCAGAATCTAGGCTTGTTACTCCTGCCATGTAAACTTGTTTATCATCGCCGTCAAATTTTGCAGTGATATGATATACTTTCTCCCCTTGTGGCGGATTGTTGTCATCTCCACTACTATCGCTGTCGCTGCAGGAATTGAAACTCAGAGCAAAAGCTCCTAAAACTAAAAATGCTAATAAATTGATTTTCTTCATTGTAATATATTTATAAATTGATTAAACATGTAGATTGCTTGTTATTATTGTTCTACTGAAAAATCCTATAGAATATTTTTGCATAAAACGCTCTTCCGGGTTTCTGGACAGCATAGTTGTCGAATGCCAGTTCGTTAAAGATGTTTTTGCCGTCGAGGCTCAATGTAATCTTCCCGCTACGAAATGTGTATGAGATACTTACGTCATTGACGAGTTGTGTTGGGATAATAGGTTTGTTTTGATTTCCTATAACGTCCCAATCAAATTGAAACTCGTGGATATACGCCGCAAACCAGCTGAGTCTCAATTGGTCGCCTTGCTTAAACAGATTCTCTTTGTTGTATTCCACGCCTGCATTGGATGTCAACCATGGCATATTGGGCTCTCGCGATTTATAATTCAGATTGAGAGAGCTGTTCTCTGTGTATTCTTCCATGAAACGAGAGTCTAGATAATAGCCCTGCAGCATGAAATGCCAAGTGCTGCCAATGTTGTAATCTAGCTGTGCTTCAATACCTTTGGACACTACATGACCAATGTTATTGAAAACAGAGTAACTATCATCATTTCTTACTACTATCGAACGTCTTATCCTGTCGTAAGTGTTTCTGAAAAACAAATTGCTATTCAACTTAACTTCATGTTTGCCGTTTTCATATAGGGTGAATATACCGCCTAAATTGACGTTTAGGCTCTTCTCAGGCTGTAAATCAGTCGACTCCACAATCTCATCGGAGACATTGCCAAATACCTCGTTGGTGGTTACGAGCCTCACTGCCTGCTCTATCGAAGCATTGAAACGAACTCTTGGACTGAGTGCAAAACTTGATGTTGCCCCATAGCCCCAATTCCCATCAGGACGACTGAAATTGGTGGTGTCTAAGGTGCCATTGCTATATTCCACCTTGTCTTGTTTGATGTTGTTGTGGTAATATTTTGCAAATACTGAGTTTCTAAGCCTTTCGTCAAAAAATAAATTTTGATAGGTAATACCTGCTATCTGCTTGATAATGGTGTTTTTACTTCCGTAGTTTCGTTCTTCTGCTTCGCGCAACTCATCGTCTGACGAACGTACAAATTGATTGTTAGAGTAGTTGGCTCCAATGCGGTGATGCTCGTCGAAATCATAGGATAGTGCTACCCTGCCAACGTAGTTCTCGTTGTCATCGGTGTTTAAAGATGCTGTTCCGCTCTCGCCAGGCAAGCGAGCTACTCCTGCAATCTCGGGAATAAGATTGCCATACCAATCATAACGATTTGTTGTAGTGTCAACGGTTGTACGCTGTGATTGAGAGTATTGAAAACTTGCCGATAGATTAAGTCCATCGAATATAACGTTGTTTTTCAGATAACTGATGCTTGGTGCAACCGTCCATCCTTTGGAGAAACGCTCCCCATAAGGCGTTATCATTCTCGGACCATGCTGCGACTCCTTGTAGTCTGATGACATATTGAGACTGATGAAAAATTGGTCTGTCCAGTTTTTGTCGATTATCCCAAAGTCTGCTTTTGCTCCGTAAGACTTATAAGCATCGTTGAAGCGGCGCACCTTTACGCCTCGTGCTACAACTGCCATATAGTCAGGATTGCGCGAACCGTCGGGAAGAAATTCCTCGTAGTCCGTAATGCTGATGTCGTCAGACCATACTTTATAATTGTTGTCAGAATAGTTGTAAAATGCTGCCACCCGTGCAGTTAAACCCGTTTTAGCATTGTGCCACGAGCCGGTCAAATCTGCCCTGTGTGTGTTGAAAGAACCGTAGGAATAGGAAGCATTCAGCGACTTGCTGTTTTTGTCTTTGCTCGAATTGAACTGCTTGGTAACGATGTTGATGGCTCCGCCCATAGCATCGTTGCCAAATTCAATGGGAACCACTCCCTTATAAACATCGATGCGGTCGATGAGTGACACTGGAATGCTGTTGACAGAGTAGGACGAACCGAAAGACTCTGCCGGAACGCCGTCAATGAAAATACGGACAGCCCTTCCCGATAATCCATTTATGTTGTAGCGAGTGCGCGAACCCAAACCGCCATCACGACGCACTCGTAACCCCGGTGCTCTATCTAACAGCTCGTTTATCTCTAGCGATTTAACCTGCAAATCGCGTGTGTCTATTGATGTAACAGCAAATCCGCTTTGCTCCAATTGTGCCGATTTGCCGGTACCCTTCACCGTAACCTCTCCGATTTGTCCTACGTCCTCGACAAGAGTGAAATTAAGCTCTATATTTTTGCTGTCTTCCCTTATCTCTACGCTCTTGGAGAGGCTCTTGTAACCCATAAATGATGCTACGAGAGTGTGAGTGCCGGGTTTTACATGTTTCAGTGTGTAGTTTCCGTCTATGTCGGCATGAGTACCGTGGGTTGTGTGCTGTATGTGTACCACTGCACCCGTGAGAGGGGAACCGCCTTCCGAAAGCACTTTCCCACTTATGGCGATGTTGTGTTTTTGAGATACTGCAGTAATTGCTGTGAACAAGAAAATAAATATAAAAGTCAGGTTTCTCATTTAATGATAATAACGTTTGTTGCGGAAAATTCCGTCCACAAAGTTGCGGAGTTTATCAATCCTGCACAATCACAACAAATTGGTATTTTATGGACGTATCTGTCCACTAAAGCATGTTGTCAATAATATGATATTATTATTTTCTGTGTGGAACCCTAAGCACGGCTGTTGACTATAAGCTAATTCTTAGTATTGAAATCCTTCCATGCAATGATATTGCCTTTAGCAGTTTTTAGCGAATTGTCACCTGTGTAATTGCTTGATAATCAGCAGTGCTTTTCTGTTAAGGGAATGTTGCCGTAAATAAGGGAAGGTAACTCTCTTTTGTAATTACTTGATAATCAGCAGTGCTTTTCTGCTAAGGGAAGATTGACTCAAATTAAGGGAAGGTGGAAGTTACTTAGAATTTTGTATATTCGTGTGTTGATTTATTAGTATTTGAGTTATGAAAGTTTCTGAAATAAACACAAGCATTACGCTGGAGCAATTAACAAAATCCAGAGAAGACCAATACTTCGAAAGGAAAGGTTTAGGTGAGAAAAACATTAAACCTTCTAAAATCGCAGAGGAGCTAATTGGGATGTTGAATGCTGACGGAGGGATACTTGTTTTTGGAGTCTCGGACGGAGGAGAATTACAGAATGTGGAGATATTGGGAGATAAATTAAGTGATTATAGAAATCTCATTATTGATTTTATCGAACCTTATACGAAAAATGTTGTACTAGAGGAGATTAGAATCAAAAACTCTCTAATCTTCCTATATCATGTTGAACAGGATATTGAGAGACTTTACGAGCAAAAGCAGAGTGGTAATATTTATTTAAGGGTGGATGATAGGAATAAGCATTTAAAGAGTTTGAGTGATATAAGAACTCTTGAGTTTGATAAGCAAATCAGAAAATATGAAGATGAAGTTGAGCCTAATTTTGATTTTGAGGATTTGGATATTCCTATAGTTGAGAAATATAAGGAAGAGCTAGAATACACTAAGGATATTATGGAGTTGTTGTATACGCGCAATGTTGTTGTGAGAAAGGCAGGAGAATACAAAATGAAGCGTTCGGGTGTTCTTTTGTTTGCTAAGCAGCCTGAAAAATATATTCCCAATGCGTCGCTCAGGTATGTGAGATATAATGGAGTCGGATTGAAAGCAGGATCTAATTTTAATGTGGTGAAAGATATTAGCTTTGAGGAAAATATACCACGTATAATAGAAAAAGTAAAGACGTTTATGCATGCTGCACTAGATGATTTCTATTTTTTGGATATAGAGTACGGGGTGTTTAGGAAAATTCCGGAATATCCTGAGGAGGCTTGGCTTGAAGGTGTCGTTAATGCTCTTTGTCATAGATCGTATAATGTGCATGGCAATCCGATTATGATAAAACATTTTGATGACAGAATTGAAATATCTAATAGTGGTCCCTTACCTGCGCAGGTAACGGTTGAAAATATACGTTCTGAACGCTATTCAAGAAATCCTCGTATAGCCAGAGTACTAAAAGAAATGGGTTTTGTTAGGCAACTTAATGAAGGTGTGGCTAGAATTTACGAGTCTATGGAACGCTCTATGCTTTCAGAGCCTGAGTATAGCGAGAAAAATAAATATGTGTATCTCACTTTACGAAACAAAGTAAGTGTGCATGCTAAAACTGTTCCAGAGACAGTTCACAAAGGTGTACAAGATAATTGGGGGATGTATAACGATAGTCAGAGACGAATATTGACATATTTATATACAAATATAGGTGTGACAATTGATGAATTGAGACAAAACCTAGAGATTCATGATAAAACAATTCGTCTGTATTTAAAGCAATTTATAGAAGAGAATGTTGTAGAGCGGCATAGTGAGAAAACACGTGATAAAAATGCTGTTTATACATTTAAGGGAATGTTGCCGTAAATAAGGGAAGGTAACTCTCTTTTGTAATTACTTGATAATCAGCAGTGCTTTTCTGCTAAGGGAAGATTGACTCAAATTAAGGGAAGGTAATCCTCTTTTGTAATTGCTTGATAATCAGTAGTGCTCTCCTGTTAAGGGAAGATTGACTCAAATTAAGGGAAGGTTCGCTCGGAATAACAGAGAAATAGTATACATTTGCGCCTTGAAAAATATGAACAAGAATCACAATTTTAAAAGGATAAGAAAACATGCAAATAGAAATAAGAAAATTACAATTCAGTGATTTCGACGAGCTTACCGAGGTGATGAGACGCGCATATCCAACTATGTCGGAGTTTCTTTGGTCGAAAGCTAGCATCAAAAAACTAACTTCTATCTTTCCTGACGGACAAATATGTATCACTGTTGACGATAAAATAGCAGCAGTTTGTCTCTCAATTATAGTTAATTACAAAGAGTTTGACGACGAGCATACCTACTCGGAAATAATTGGCGATTTTTCTTTCAGCACCCATTCCGCAGTTGGCGATGTGCTATACGGGATAGAGGTTTTTGTCGACCCAGAATATAGACAGTACCGACTTGGACGCAGACTCTACGATGCAAGAAAAGAACTTTGCGAAACACTGAATCTAAAATCAATAATTATTGGTGGGAGAATACCAAACTACCACAAACACAGTAAGGAACTCACACCACGGGAATATATCCGTAAGGTTAGAGATAAGGAAATATACGACCCCGTACTGTCTTTTCAGCTGTCAAATGAATTTCTGCCTATAAGAGTGCTTAAAAAATATCTGCCGGGCGATGAGGCTTCTAAGGAAAATGCAGTATTGCTCCAATGGAACAATATATATTACAGTAAAAAACCAAATGCAATGCAAGACAGTGTTATCAGGCTTGGACTTGTGCAGTGGCAGATGCGGCATTTCAATACTGTCGACGAGTTCTACGAGCAGGTTGAGTTTTTTGTTGATGCTGTGGCAGGCTACAAAGCTGATTTTGCTTTATTTCCCGAGTTTTTTAATTCGCCGCTGCTAGCCCCTTTTAACCATCTTTCTGAAAGAGACAGTATGTTGGAGTTGGCAAAAATGACCGAAGAAATCAAAAATAAAATACTGGAATTTGCAATCAGCTATAATGTCAATATTATCTCGGGCAGCATGCCATTCGAAGAAAATGGAGACTTGTACAATATAAGCTACCTGCTGCATCGTGACGGGAAAGTAGACGAATATCGCAAAGTGCACATCACGCCCAACGAAAAAAGATATTACGGAATGAAAGGTGGTAACGAAATAAAAGTTATAGATACCGATTGTGGAAAAGTTGGATTGGTAATTTGCTATGATGTGGAGTTCCCTGAACTATCAAGGATACTTGCTGACCAAGGAATGAAAATTCTTTTTGTGCCGTATCTAACTGATACTCAAAATGCTTATACTCGGGTGAGAACTTGTGCGCAAGCTCGGGCTGTCGAAAATGAGTGTTATGTTGCCATTGCAGGCTGTGTGGGTAACTTGCCGGGAGTGAACAATATGGACATACAATTCGGACAAGCGGCGGTTTTTACTCCCTCAGATTTTGCTTTCCCCTCCAATGCTGTGAAGGGAGAGGCAACTCCAAATACGGAGATGACATTGTTGGTAGATGTAGACCTAAATCTGCTGAAAGAGCTACACCACAACGGGGCTGTCAGAACTATGAACGACCGGAGAAAGGACCTCTACGAAACAAATTTTCTCAAGGAGGATTGAAATATTTTTCAATAACACGCAACCTTTTGAAAACTCCTGCGTCTAAAGGGGGAACGTGTTTAGGTAATTTATTTTTGACTTGTTCAAAGAAAGGAGCTCGGGGTGTTATGATTTTTATTGGACAATAAAAATAAACGGGGATTATTTAAAGATTGAACATATTCATAATTCGAGCTATTTTATAAACCACCGCCTCTCATCCCTGAGAGCGGTGGTTTCTTGATTTAATATGTAAGAGGCTATAAGACTACCGAATAGGGTATTCTCAGATACCGTCCAAAAAAGTGTGTCTCAAAAAAAAAGCATGTACTCAATAATTTATAATTTAGACAATTGAAAATACTAACCATAAAAAAAGAGCACATGCATTTGACAAAGAAACAAACAATCGAAATCCTAAGCAACTATTCTAAGGAAAAATGGAACTTAAATGATTTATTGGAGTTAGTCCCTAATTCATTTTATATTGATGGCTTATTCGTAAAAGTAAAGCGTGATAAGGTCTATCGCGAGGAGTGCTTTTATATCATATTAGGAGTAAAAGAAGATTGTAGCAGAGAGATCTTGGCAATAGTAAATCAACCAACAGAGTCTGCCACTGCCTGGGAAGGAATCTTTGATGACTTGAAGGCAAGAGGAGTTTCCAGTATTGGTTTGGTTGTATCCGACTCATTAAGTGGTATTGAGAAAGCTGTCAGGAAGAAGTTTAATGGAGCGCACCAGCTATGTACAGTACATCTACAACGCAATTTTATGTCAAGAGTTCGAAAAGAAGATAAGAAAGAAATAGCTGGAGATTTATCATATGTATTTTCTCCTGATGATAAAAATCACACTATAGATAATGCTTTAAACCGATTTGAGAATATGAAAAAGAAATGGAAAGGCAAATATCCGAGCTTAAAAAGGTATCTAGACAATTTTGATATTCCCCCTTATCTAACGTTCTTAGAATTTGATTTTAGAATACGTCGTATGATTTACACAACTAACTGGATAGAATGATTTAACAGAAGCTGTCGCAGAACATTGAAAGTGAGAGGGGCTTTTCCTAATGAAGAGTCAGTTTTAGCACTTATAACTAGTGTTGCTATAAAAAAAAGCGAAAAAGAAAGATTGTCTGAAGAATTTAGATATATGCTTTCAGACACACTAATATGGACACTACCTTATTTTTCTTATAACGTTCGTTGGTAATTATTCAGCCAAAATACGCAAGAATACGAGGCTATACGCAATTTAATGGTGTGATTTGAACTGTTTAATCGTTTGGGATTTAAAAACTCTCCTTCTGCGAAGGAGGAGTACCCGAAGGGGGAGCAGGTGGCTGTTTTGGCTTATAGCCTACAGCATATAGCTTGTATTAATACTGCTTCTTTTTGCAGTTCTCGTATTGTTCAGCACTGCGGCGTGTATTCGTTCTTATATCTTGTGCGGTAAACTTTGGGGCTTAGGCTCATCTCGTGGGTGAAGGCTTTGGAAAAATGAAATTGATCGTAGAAACCAAGTCTGTATGATATCTCCTTGATTTTCAGGTCTGTAAATTGCAAGTATGAGCAGGCTCGTTGTATTTTGAGCTGGTTGTAGTACACCATTGGGGAAAATGATGTTCGCTGAGTAAACAGAGTTCCAAAATGCGATGCAGAATAGCCTACGTTGGAGGCGATGTCTTCCAATGTTATCTTATTCTCCAAGTTTTCTTTCATAAAGATAATGCTGCTCTGTATTATATCCGTTTTCTTTATGTTATTGACTTTTCGATATTGATTTATATATTTGATAGAACTCAGAAAATATGTCAAACATAGACTTACATATTCTAAATTTTCAGGGCTATATCCCATTTCGAGATTCTCATACATTTCTTCGAAAAGTGAGAGCCTGTCGTTGATGCGGCTGGTGTCCGACTCGTTAATGTTTATGACCTTGCCGATTATTGATGAAAATAGAGGGACATTTTCACCCAAGAAGTGAAACCAATATATGCTCCAAGGCTTGTGCTTTTTTGCTCCATAAGCGTGGTATTTGTTGGCGGGCAGAATGATGCATTGATTTTTTGATATATCGACCTTGTTGCCGTCCGTCTGCAACCAACCCTCGCCTTCGGCACAGTAGATAAAAACGTTTTCTTTGGCTCCTTCTTTTCGCTCGCGATAATGGAATCTGGCATGAGGGTAGTAGCCGATATGTGTAACATAAAGCTGCTTACTTATCGGATTGCTGAGTTGCTGACTACGTATGCTGTAGGGAGTGATGATTGCTTTCTCTCCCGAAAACCCTTCAGCTTTTTTTTTCATTTTCAAAGTTACAAAAATCTTCTCTAAAAACGAAGCGTTCTGTCTTTCATCCCGGCATTGACGGTTTTGAAAACTTCCGCTGTGAAGTCCTCTGCCGTTGGTGCAGGAGCTTTGAATTGACTGTGTACTCCTTTGGTTTCTATTGTTTTGTTGTCTAAATCTATTGTTACAAAGGCATATACAGAGTCTTGATATTCAGCCATGTTGCCCTTCGAGAATTTCTTTTCGCCCTCGACCCATAAATATGAAGCACTGTTTATCTGCAAATAGTCGACTCCGTCGATCTTGCTGTGTGCGTCAATATGATGATGTCCGCAAAGGCAGGCGATAACTCGTTTCTCACTGCTATTGGCTTCTTTTATTATATTTCTGATGTCTTCCCGGTTTGGAACAGAACCGCCAATTTCGTCGAAGGCCTGATGCGAAAATATGACACAAGGGAGTTTGCTGTCGGCTATTGTACTTTTTAGCCATTGTAGCTGCTCATCATTGATAAGTCCTCTGTCTTTTCGGGCAACATAGTAATTGCCATTGTCGTAGTCGATTAGCTTTCCGTCTTTGCGGGTAAAATTGCAGTCTAAAACGATGAAACGTAGCCCTTTTTTGTCGAAATGATAGTAGCTGTTGGACATTTCATAGCGTTTCACCATCTCTTGTTTGGAATTATGATCCATGTCGTGGTTGCCGAGTACATTGTACTTCTCTCCCACAAAGCTATTCCACACGGGTAGTATCTTATCTGCACCTGTGCCATGGCATAAGTCGCCGAGCTGAATTATAAAATCCGGCTTGTGCTGAGTGGCAGCATCTACAAAATCTTGTAAACGCTGTGTGGCATCTTCTTGTAAATCCTCGTGTACGTCTGAGATTACTCCAAATGTAATTTTGTTACTCGTCTTCATCATGCACGATGTAAGAACATTGTCTGCAAGTGCTAGTCCTGCAACTCCTAATGCACTTTTCTTTATAAATGTGCGTCTTCCATTGTCGTTTTGTGTTGTCATATTAGTGTGTATTTTGATAATTGGCTGTTGCTAATGATATCTGTTTTTGTTTTTTCGACGAGTGCCTTATCCATAATTGGATATTATCTTGTTGATATGTCGAGTCTCTATTGACTTTAAATATTGTTTATGTCGCTTGCTGATTTTTTTGTCAAAAATAATAAACTAATCTGTCATGACAAAGAGTAGGTGATAAGCACTACTTCCCAAACATAAACAATTCTATATCTCTAATCCCTTTCTTAAAATTTTCTCGGATTACTATCTTTTAGTGTTTCAATATTCTGCAACTTCCATATCACCGATGGATATCTACTTAAATCTCCGGCAATACACTTTCCCCACTGTGGAGTGCCTTGTTCAAATGTCAGGAATGGTTCTCTCAATGTTTTGTTTTATCTTGAGTAGGTGTTTATTGATTGTATCAAGGCTTTCTAATCTTCCTTGAATAGGAATATATGTGATGTCAATATCCACCGAGTAACGAGGCATATCTTTATGAAATAAGTTTATTGCCGTTCCTCCATGTACTGTAAAGTCTTTTATACTATGTACTGCTGGTATAATGCGTATCAACAATGCAACCTGCTTTTTATAAAACTCATTCATATTCCTGCAGTTCTTTGGGGATTGTTATTTTGTATTTTGACACATATGTACCGTTATCTACCAACTTATATTTAGCTGTTCCTAGTGCTAGTCTTCCTATATTTAAGGAGTTATACCAATAATGACCACTTTTTTCTGCCATATACAGAAACATTCTTTTTACTTTGTTGCTACCCGTGTTTTCTAATAAGTTTTGCAAAACGTTAGGTCGTAATGTTGTCATCTGCTCCATAATATAATACAGATCCATATAGCCATAATGGCGAGGTGCTAAATGCAAGCATTCCAAGTATGCAAGCTCAGGTGGGGATGCAGATAGACATGGATATTTAGCATTAAAACTTACCAATGCTTTGTCAGAAAATATTTCTGTGGAGAAGAACTTTAGGCTATAATCGAGTTCGTTTGTATTCATCCATTTCGGTATGCCTTCTTCTTTAGAGTGAAATATTATCAACGAAGGCTTCCCCATAGGTACATAATGACTAAAACCAGCCAACTCCAATGCCGAATGAGCAGCAATGTGCATCGTGATATTTTACATGTTTTACGTGGCTTATTACATTTTTTTTATGTCGAGTTGTGTTAACTTTGCGCTATGTAATTATTAAAATTGTTGATTATGAGACGATTCTCCTTGCTATGTACCTTGTTGCTGCTATCTACAATGTTATTTGCACAAAATAACACGATAGACTTATCTGGGGTATGGCGATTTCAGCTAGACCCAATGGGCTTTGGCAAAACTCCAGGTTCGCAGTTGTTTAAGGCAAAACTGTCGGAAACCATCTTATTGCCTGGAACAACCGATCTTGGTGGCAAAGGTATTAAAACAACGGCTCGCTATGTCGACCGACTAACGCGAAAGTTCGAATATCTGGGGCAGGCATGGTATCAGCGGGAGGTGGTAATACCCAAAGAATGGGAGAATAAGGAGATTATCCTAAAGCTCGAAAGATGTCATTGGGAGACTACGGTATATCTTGATGGTCAACTTGTTGCGGCTGACGAGCGGCTGAGTACGCCAAACCGTTTTGTTATGACTAAACAGTTGACAACAGGGATACATACAATTACAATATGTGTTGACAATCGCCTGAAATATCCTATGGATCAATGGAATCACGGAACAACTGAATATACACAGACAAACTGGAATGGGATTGTGGGCAAGATGGAACTCATCGCAAAAGATAAAGTTTTTATTGCCGATTTAAAATCATTCTCTGATGTTGATAATAAAAAAGTTTCATTTAAGATTAAGTTGAGCCCCTCAGAAACAGTTGAAAATGGGGAAGTTATATTCAAAGTGTCAGAGAAGAACGGAGAACTAGTAAAGGAAGAAAAATTCCCAATTAGCAGTGCTAAGGAAGGAACTGAAGCTAGTTTTGATGTTTCGTTAGGGGATAAAATGAAATTGTGGGACGAGTTTAATCCGAATTTATATCAGGTTGATGCTCAGTTGAATATTGGGGACATGAAAGACTCTAAGTCTTTTAGCTTTGGTATGAGAAAGGTGGAGCAGGGCAAGCATCATATACGTGTCAACGGCAGAGATATACATTTGCGAGGAGCTCTCGACTGTGCGGTTTTCCCTATTACCGGCTATCCGGCAATGGAGGCAAAAGAATGGAAACGAATATTTGAAACCGTAAAGAACTACGGCATGAACCATATTCGTTTTCACTCGTGGTGTCCGCCCGAGGCTGCTTTTGTTGCCGCCGACGAGGTAGGGATATATTTGCAAGCAGAGCTGCCAATGTGGATCAAAGATGTAGGGCAGTATCCGGCTCGTCGTGATTTTTTTGAAAAAGAAATGTATGCATTGCTTGACGAATATGGCAACCATCCATCGTTTATTTTAATGTGCAATGGTAATGAGAATGAAGGGAATTTTGATGTACTGGAAGACTTGGTGCAAAAAGCACAGAAATATGACAGCCGTCGCTTGTATTCGGCTTCGACCGCACGAACACATGTGAAATCCGACCAATATTATACATCTCATGTAACAAGTAAAGGCGGAATTACAGTATACGAAGGTAAGCCCTCGACAATGTGGGATAAGCGCAAGGAGTCGGATATAGATGTTCCCGTAATTGCCCACGAAAGCGGTCAACGCTGTATGTTTCCTGATTTTAAGGAAATGAAAAAATATACAGGAGTGGTTGAACCTCGTAATTTTGAGGTGTTTAGAGAGCGATTGGCTCGTAATGGTATGCTGAATCAAGCCGATGAGTTTTTTAGAGCTACCGGTGCTCACACTGTCTTGCAGTATAAAGAAGTGAACGAGGCTTTGCTCAGAACTCCTAATTCGGGCGGTTTCCAATTGCTCGGTTTGTCAGATTTTCCCGGACAGGGAAGTGCTTTTGTCGGTATACTCGATGCTTTCTGGGAAGATAAGGGGCTTGTTAGTCCCGAAAAATACAGAGAGTCCTGTGCACCTACCGTATTATTGGCTCGTTTTCCTAAACGTGCGTATACGAATGATGAAACATTTAAGGCTGCCTTGGAAGTGTATCACTATGGCAAAGACCCAATCGGGGCAGGTGTGCTGGAGTGGAACCTGGTAGATGAACAAGGAAGGGCAGTGAAAAGTGGAAGCATTAGCACTCCTGATGTGCAATGTGCTGTTGTTAAGCCATTGGGTGATATTGAAATCCCCCTTGCCGATGTCAAGCAAGCAAAGAAACTGACCCTTAAAGTTAGTTTGAACTCTTATAAAAATGAGTGGGATATCTGGGTATATCCCGCCAAAGAGCAGGTGGAGAAGAGTGGATATGTCTACACTAGAGAGTGGAACGAGCAAACAAAGAAACTGTTGAGGCAAGGAAAGAAAGTATTTCTTATTCCCGAAAAAATAAACGGACGAAAAACACGCTTTGCTAGCCACTTCTGGAATCCCATCATGTTTCGTTGGAAACCGATGATTGTCGGAACATTGATACACGACAAACACCCTGCTTTCAAGGATTTCCCAACTTCGTATTACGCCGACTGGCAATGGTGGGATATTCTGAATAATGCGACAGCAGTAGATTTGACAGACTATAAGGATTTAACTCCTGCTATTCAGTGTGTTGATACCTACGAATTTAACAGAAAGTTGGGAATAGCTTTCGAGGCAAAGGTGGGCGAGGGACGTTTGTTTGTATTGTGTATCGACCCCGATAAAGATATTAAGGATAGAGATGTAAGCCGTCAGTTGATAAATTCCATTAAGAATTACATGGCTTCGGGTGCTGCTCCTGCCGATATTTGTGAGTTGGAAGAGTATCAGGTGGATACGATAATTAATAATACTGACGGAACCTCTGGAGATGGCATGAACGATGATGCCGTGAAACAATTGCTGAATAAATAATACAATACAAGATGTTCAGATTTTTGGATATTAGTCTGGGAGTCTGAACATCTGAGTATATGGTTGTTATCTAAAGAAATACATAATGGAGAATCGAAAAATGTACTTATATCTGATTACCTTTGTAGCAGCAATGGGCGGGCTGTTGTTTGGCTACGACTGGGTGGTTATCGGCGGTGCAAAACCTTTTTACGAAGTGTTTTTTGGTATCACAGATTCGGCATCTGCACAAGGCTGGGTGATGGGTAGTGCCGTATTGGGCTGTTTGATTGGTGTGATGTTCTCTGGCTATTTGTCAGATAGATACGGACGTAAACCGATGATGTATGCAGCTTCTGTGGTTTTTGTCATTTCGGCAATAGGCACTGGAGCAACCGACAGTTTGACATCGTTTATTATATATCGTGTGCTTGGTGGCATAGGTATCGGCATAGCTTCTAATGTTTCGCCTATGTATATTGCTGAGTCGGCACCTGCAAATATCAGAGGTAGGCTGGTGTCTGTCAATCAGTTGACAATCGTGATAGGCATTCTTGCTGCTCAAATAGTAAATTGGCTAATTGCCGAAGATGTTGTGCCTGGCGAGGATATTCTTGCTTCGTGGAATGGACAAATGGGCTGGCGGTGGATGTTTTGGGCAGAGGCTGTGCCTGCTGTGATGTTCTTTTTACTGCTTTTTGCTCTTCCCGAGAGTCCACGTTGGCTAAGCTCGAAATCTAAGTTTGTTGAAGCTGAAAAAGTACTGGCGCAGATAGGGGGCAGTTCTTATGCTGACAAGGAAATAGAGAATCTAAAAAACTCGCTTTCCAGCGAGAAGGAGAAAACCAATTATTCACTTTTGTTTAAAGGGCGTATGCCACAGATTTTAATGGTAGGAGTTGTTATTGCCATATTTCAACAGTGGTGTGGTATAAATGTAATCTTCAACTATGCACAGGAGGTGTTCTCCGCTGCTGGATACGGAGTTTCGGGTATTATGTTTAATATTGTAATTACGGGCATAACAAATGTAATCTTCACATTTGTAGGTATGTACACAGTCGACAAATTGGGACGACGAATAATGATGATAGTTGGAGCGTCGGGCTTGGCGGTGATATACACATTGATGGGTGCGTGCTATTATTTTAATATTTCAGGGCTTACGGTGCTGATATTGGTAATGCTTGCCATAGCCTGCTTTGCAATGACACTTGCGCCTGTTACTTGGGTGCTTATTTCCGAAATATTCCCCACAAGGGTGCGTGGCGCAGCAGTGGCAATATCTACATTCGCTCTATGGGCTGCTTGCTTTGTTCTGACCTATACATTCCCATTGTTGAACGAAGAATTGGGGGCACACGGAACATTCTGGCTCTATGGTGGAATATGTGTATTGGGATTGTTGTTTATACGTAGTTATTTGGTAGAAACAAAAGGCAAATCTCTCGAAGAAATTGAAAAAGAATTTACGAAATAAAATGGAAAAAATTACAGAATATCTAATCAAGACTACTGTCCATGAGAAAGGAACAGCAAAGGCTTGGGAGGAAGACATAATGCTGCCGACCTACGAAATAGGTGAAGAAGAGAAAAATCCGATATTCCTCGAAAAAAGAGTGTATCAGGGCAGCTCGGGTGCTGTATATCCTTATCCCGTTGTGGAAAAGGTCGCCGACGAGAAAAAAGACAAGAAATACCGAGCCATATTTTTGGAAAACGAATATCTGAAAATAATGATACTTCCCGAATTGGGTGGTCGTGTACATATGGCTTACGACAAGGTGCAACAACGCCACTTTGTCTATTATAATCAGGTTGTTAAGCCTGCATTGGTGGGACTCACAGGTCCTTGGATATCGGGAGGAATAGAGTTTAACTGGCCTCAGCATCACCGTCCATCCACTTTCTTGCCAAGCGATTATTGCATCCAAAATAACAGCGACGGCAGTGTTACGGTGTGGTGCAACGAGGTGGAACGTATGTTTAGAACCAAAGGCATGCAAGGTTTTACACTACGTCCCGGCAAGGCATATCTCGAAATAAATGTGAAGATTTACAATAGAACGCCCTTCCCTCAAACCTTTCTTTGGTGGGCAAATCCTGCTGTGGTGGTAAACGACAGCTATAAATCGGTATTTCCTCCCGATGTGCATGCCGTGTTCGACCATGGAAAGCGAGATGTCTCGAACTTCCCCATAGCAACAGGTGAGTACTATAAGCAGGATTATTCGGCAGGTGTCGATATATCGAAATACAAGAATATTCCCGTTCCGACATCCTATATGGCAATACAATCGAAGTTTGATTTTGTGGGTGGATACGAGGATGGCATAGAAGCAGGATTGTTGCACGTTGCCGACCATCATGTGTCGCCCGGCAAGAAACAATGGACATGGGGACACGGCGACTTTGGGCTTGCTTGGGACAGAAACCTTACCGACGAGGATGGTCCTTACATTGAACTAATGACAGGCGTGTACACCGATAATCAACCCGACTTCTCGTGGCTGCAAGCTAATGAAGAGAAATCATGGACACAATATTTTATGCCTTATGCCAAAGTGGGATATGTGAAGAATGCGAATAAAGATGCTATTGTCAACATAGATGTCGAGGGAAAAGATACAACTGTAAGCCTATATACAACATCAGAATATAAAGATTTACATATTGTACTGAAAGATACAAAAGGGAAAGTGTATCTTGATGAGATTAAAAATGTGTCGCCAACACAAGTGTATGTAAATAAGGTGAATACAAATGGGCTGTCGTCGAAAGATTTAGTATTCGAGCTTTACACATCGGATGCTAAGTTGCTATTGACATATCAGGCGGATAAACCTGAAATAAAGCAAAGCCCCGACCCAGCAAAGGCTGCCAAAGAACCAAAAGATATTGCATCAATAGAGCAATTATTTCTTACGGGACAGCATCTTGAGCAGTATCGACATGCCACTTACAATCCGACGGATTACTACATGGAGGCACTTAGGCGTGAACCGGGCGATATGCGCTGCAACAATGCTATGGGACTCCTGCTGATGCGTAAGGGGAAGTTTGTGGAGGCTGAGGACTTCTTTCAACGAGCTGTGGAAACACAATGCGAGCGAAACCCTAATCCCTACGATGGCGAGCCTTATTACAATCTTGGCTGGTCGCTGAATATGCAAGGCAAGCCAGACGAGGCTTATGCCGCCTTTTTCAAAGCGACGTGGAATGCTGCATGGCAAGACCCTGCGTATTTTGCTTTGGCTCAGGTGGATACATGCAATGTGGAATGGAGTAGAGCATTAGAGAATGTAGAGCGGAGTTTGCTGCGAAATTGGCATAACCATAAGGCTCGTCAGCTGAAAACGTCAATCCTAAGAAAGTTAGGCAGAAGAGAGGAAGCTCTGAATTATATCGAAGACTCCTTGAAAATAGATGGCTTCAATATTGGCTGTCGATATGAAAAGTATTTGCTGACAGATGACGAGGCGGTGCTGAAAGAAATGCAAAGTCTGATGCAAAATTCTGTGCATACTTACATTGAATATGCTCTGGACTTCGCTGCCGCAGGTCTCTACAAGGAGGCTTCGGATATTCTTTTGCTGTTTGTTTCGGGCAAGGAAGAGGTGTATCCGATGGTATATTATGCTTTGGGATATTTTGCCGCAAAGTCAGGAGAGCCTCAGAACGCTAAGGAGTATTACGCTAAAGCGGCAGAGATGAAACCCGACAGATGTTTTCCCCACCGCATTGAGGAAGTATTAATATTGCAAGATGCTATAAGTGTCGGTCAGTCAGATTCTTACGCGTCGTATTATCTTGGGAATTTTTGGTATGCAGCACGCCAATACAAGGATGCTGTGGAGTGTTGGGAGAAATCAATGCAGATAAATGATAAATACCCTACGGTCTTGCGTAACCTAGCTTTAGCATACTACAACAAGTGTGATAAAAAAACGGAGGCTAAAGCATTGTTGGAGAAAGCATTTGCATTGGACGAGACCGATGCTCGCTTGCTCATGGAACTCGACCAATTGTATAAAATCATGAGAGTGCCTCATAAAGAGCGACTTGAACTCTTGGAGAAACATTCTGCACTGGTGGAGCAACGGGATGATTTATGTATCGAAAGAATTGCGCTATACAATCAGCTGGGAGATTACAATAAGGCGATGGCACTGATTGCTTCCCGAAGGTTTCATCCGTGGGAAGGTGGAGAGGGCAAAATAACCAAGCAATATATGTTCTGCCGCGTGGAACTTGCTAAAATCGCAATCAAAAATAAAGAGTTTGACAAGGCTCTTAAACTATTGCACGAAACAGATTCTTACCCCCATAATTTGGGCGAAGGAAAGTTGATAAATGCCGAAGAAAACGATATAGACTATTATAAGGGGCTTGCATACAGAGGTTTGCAAGATGAGGAGAAAGCTACACTTTTTTTCACGAAAGCCACATTTGGCTCTCAGGAACCTCAGCAAGCCTTCTTTTATAACGACCAACAGCCCGATAAAATTTATTATCAAGGCTTGGCATGGCAAGCACTTGGCAACATGGATAAGGCAAAGGGACGCTTCAATAAATTGATAGCACACGGCGAGAAACACTTGTTTGATAAGTGCAAAATTGACTATTTTGCAGTGTCCTTGCCCGATTTGGCAATTTGGGAACAAGATCTAAATCTTCGTAACCGTATACATTGTTATTATGTGATGGCTCTAGGTAAGTTGGGATTGGGAGACAGCGACAAAGCAAAGGAATATTTTGAGAAAGTCCTATCGTTGGATATAAACCATCAAGATGCAAGAGCATTTCAATAAAAATCCCTATTTTTGTAGAAAAACAAACGTAAACATATGAAAAATCTTACCTTCTTCTTATTATTACTGTTTGCAGTGCAAATGCAGGCGCAAGACATTCCTTTTAAGAATACTTACAAGATTGAGGAGGGCGACAGCCATGCCGATATTATCAAAAAGGCAGCACACGTGATACCCACACAGGTACAGTTTGATGCTTTGAAGAATGAGTATATCGCTTTTATACATTTTGGTCCCAACACCTTTACCCGAAAGGAGTGGGGGACAGGCAAAGAAGACCCTGCAATATTTGACCTTAAAGAGCTGGATACCGACCAATGGTGCGAGGCGTTGAAGGCTGCAGGCATGAAAATGGTAGTTATAACCGTTAAACACCACGATGGATTTGTGTTGTGGCAAAGCCGCTATACCAAGCATGGAATAATGTCAACAGGATTTAGAAACGGTAAAGGCGATATATTGAAAGACCTCTCCGCATCGTGCCAAAAATATGGATTGAAGCTCGGGGTGTATCTTTCCCCTGCCGATTTGTATCAGATAGAAAATCCCGAAGGGCTGTATGGCAATCTCAGCGAATATACCACTCGCACTATTCCTCGTGGGGTGGAGGGAAGACCTTTTGAGAACAAAACTAAGTTTGAATTTCTGGTGGATGACTATAATGAGTATTTCCTAAATCAACTCTTTGAAATTCTTACGGAGTACGGTAATATACACGAGGTGTGGTTTGACGGAGCGCATCCTAAAAGAAAAGGTGGACAGACCTATAACTACAAAGCATGGATGGAGTTAATAAGAACTCTTGCCCCTGATGCAGTGGTGTTTGGACGCGAGGATATACGCTGGTGTGGCAATGAGTCTGGTGCTACTAGGGCGACAGAGTGGAATGTGCTGCCCTATGAACTAGACCCTAACGAAACTCCACGTTTCCCCGATTTGAGGGTAGACGATTTGGCAAGCAACGAGAAGTTGTACGATGCCAAGTATTTGCATTATCATCCTGCAGAAACAAATACATCAATTCGTGCAGGGTGGTTTTATAGAGACGACGAGCGTCAGCAGGTGAGAAGTGTGGATGATGTGTTTGATATTTACGAACGTTCGGTGGGTGGAAATTCAATATTTCTGCTCAATATACCGCCTAACCGTAGAGGACGTTTTTCCGACAAGGACGTTGAGGTGCTTAAAGAAACAGGTAAACTGATACAAGAAACCTATGGAACTGACTTGTTGGCAGGTGCAAAGGGAGCAAAAGAGATTTTAGATAATGACGAAAATACTTACGTCTCAATCGAAAATAGTAATCAAGATATAACTATCAGTATGCCCTCGCCAATTACTATCAATAGGTTGGTGATACAAGAGGCTGTCAATACACATGGCGAAAGGGTGGAAAAGCATGTTGTAGATGCGTGGATAGGTGGACAATGGAAGGAGCTTGTTAGTAGCACAAACATAGGCTATAAGCGTATTCTGCGTTTTGCTGATGTTACTAGCGACAAGATAAGAATACGTTTCCCCGAATTTCGTGAAGCTCCTGCAATAAGCAAGGTGTCTGCACATCATTACAAAGCTCGTCCACCACGCCTGACATACAATAGGACTATTGAGGGAATGGTAAGCCTGATGCCGATGAAGTCTGACTTCAATTGGAAGCCTCACGGCGAGAATGCTGCGGGAAATCTAAATGCAGGATATAAGATTTATTACACTCTCGACGGGAAAACTCCAGATACTGACAGTAAAGAATATGATGGAGCTTTCGATGCAGAGGCGAAAACCTTGAAAGCTGTTGCTATCCTCAATGGCGAGAAAGGAGCTGTGTTTGAAGAACAACTTGGCTTTGCCAAGAAAGACTGGAAGCTATTATCCGATAATGGTTCGAACAAAAGCGAGAATGCAGCTTTTGATGAGAATAATGGAACATCTTGGCTGTCTGCCACAGACCGTTCTATTGTCGTGGATTTGAGTAAAATACATAAGCTGACAGGTTTTGCCTACACTCCACCCCAAAATCGCCCTAAAGGCTTGATGCTAAAGGGTACAATAAAGGTGAGCAAAGACAATAAAACTTGGACTGATGTAGGTAGCTTTGAGTTCGGCAACTTAATAAACGATCCTTCCAAAAGATTTTATCATTTTGACAAAACTGTGGATGCCCGCTATATACGTATAGAAGCAGGCGAAACCACAGAAAATGCAGATGCAGTGATAATTGCGGAGTTGGATTTGTTTTAAGATTATCACGCTATAATCATCATATCAACTATTCCGTTCCGCCGCCTAGAGCTTTGTAGAGATTAACGCTGTAGGAGAGTTGCTCGGTTTTGTCTGAAATCTGATTGAGCTGTGCCGACAGTAAATCTTGCTGTGCCGATAGCACTTCTGTATAGATAGCCTCGCCTGCAATTAGTAAGTCTTGAGAGTATTCTACGGCTTTGGTCAGCGAGGTGATTTGTTTTTTGCGTAAATCGTTCTTTTTTAATGATGACTCATAGTTATACAGAATGCTAGATACCTCTTCGCCAGCACTTAATACCGTATTGCTGAATGACAGTAGAGCTGCTTCTTGCTGTGCTTCGGCAATTTTGAGATTACCTTTTATCTGTTTGCGGTTGAATAGGGGCTGCGTAATGCCGGCAGTAATACTTGCAGCAAGATTTTCGAGACTGAAAAAGTTAACAAAATTGCCGTCTATTAGTCCGAGACTTGCCGAGCTGATGCTGAGGGTGGGGTAGAAACTTGCCTTTGCTATATTGGTTGTGGCGTAGGCTGACAACACATCCAATTCAGCTTGCCTAACATCGGGACGATGGGAGAGCAGTTGAGCAGGAATACCTACCTGTAGATTTGTGTTAACTTCTTGATTGTCAATTGATGAGCGTTTTACTTCGCCGGGTTTTTTGCCTAGCAAGAGACAGATAGTATTTTCCTGCTCGCGTATCTGACCCTCCAATACGGGAACTGATAATTGAGTGTTGTAGAGTAGTGCATAGCTTTGTTCTACTGCCAACTGATTCTGCTGTCCTGCTTCTTTCAGAGCCACCATAGTCTCTGCACTCTTTTGTAGCAGTACGATAGTTTCTTTGGTAACTTGTAGCTGTTTGTCGAGATTCAATAAATTGTAGTATGCTCCTGCAATGTTTGCAATGAGCTCAGTCTGAACAAGATTGGTGTATTCGATACTGTTTAGATAGCTAGCGTATTGCGCCTTGGATTGGTTTGCTAGTTTTCCCCATAAATCAATTTCCCACGACGCTGTGAAACCAAGTGAGTTCTGATTTGAGGTATAACCAAACACATCCTCGCCTCTATCGCCAGAGCTAGTGAAGCTCGGACTAGTCTGAAATCCTGCCGATACGGTGGGAAGCCTATTCCCGTTTGCCATTTCCAGATTTGCCTCCGCTTGCTTGATGCGTGTTATGGCAACTTGTAAATCAATGTTGTTCTCAAGTCCCTCGCTGATAAGACTTTGCAGTGAGGGGTCGCTGAAATACTCCCTCCATGGCGTGTTGGCAATGCTTGTTGTATCGCCCTTGTTACTATGGTCTCTGATAAGGCTCTCGGTATCAGTGTCTGGCAGTGTGCCAATCTCCTTGTAGGATTGACATGCACTCAGGCTTGCTATTGCAAGAGCAAGCAGCAATAATTGCGGTATTCTTATTTTATTTTTCATGTGTTTAAAATTTTGCAATAAGCTGTAAGCTATAGGCTTTATGCTGTTTCATTAATCATTTACCATTCATCATTAAAAATCGTCATCGATGGTTTCAATTTTCTTACTACTGATTTTCTCGTGCAGACTTTGGAATAGAATAAATAGTATCGGAACTATTATAATTCCTAAGAAAGTACCGAATATCATTCCGCCCATCGCACTGATACCTATCGACCTATTACCTATCGCTCCTGCTCCTTTGGCTGTAATCAAGGGGACAAGCCCGATAATCATAGTAAGGGCTGTCATCATTACAGGACGCAAGCGGGCAACGGCAGCAGTGATTGCGGCTTTGACAATACTCATCCCCTGTTTACGACGTTGCAGCGCATATTCTACAATCAGAATTGCAGTCTTTGTCAGAAGTCCGATTATCATCACTAATGATATTTGAACGTATATATTGTTGACGATGCCACTGCCGCCCAATAGGGATACAAAAACAAATATGTATATGCCAGCCAGACCAATTGGAAGCGAAAATATTACTGCCAATGGTAGTACGTAGCTCTCGTATAAAGCAGCGAGCAGGAGATAGACGAACATTAAACTTAGAGCCAGAATGATAGCCGTATTGTTCCTTGTGCCTGCTTCTTCGCGTGTCATTCCCGAAAATTCATAGCCGTAACCAGAGGGCAGGTCTATTTCTTCAAGCGCATTTAGCACTTCACTTGTGGTGTAGCCTTCAGAAGTGTTCGGAATGATGGTGAAACTCATAGAGTTAAATAGATTGAAGCGAGTAAGACTTTGTGGTCCTGTAACATCTGTAACTGTTATAAATTCTGATATAGGAGTCATTATGCCGTTGGAGGCTTTCACACTAATTTTGCTCAAATCGTCCATTTGGTCTCTGTATTCGGGGGCTGCCTGAACCATCACCCTATATTGCTTGCCGTAAGCATTGAAGTTAGAAATGTAAGCACTGCCGATAAACTGTTGCAAAGCTCCCATCACGTCATTGAGCGTTAGCCCTGCATCCTTTATTTTTGCAACATTGGCTTCGATTTGTTTCTGAGGAAAGCGAGGGTCGAAAGTGTTCATTGCCATCATCACCTCAGGTTTTGCTTGAAGCTCCTTCATGAAATTTGTTGCAATCTCGTAGAATTTATCAATGTCGCCGCCCGTGCGGTCTTGAAGTTGAAGTGCAACACCGTTGCTCAATCCAAAGCCCATGATGGTGGGTATGCTGAAAAACATAAAGTTAGCATCCTTTATCCCTGCCGTTTTTTGTTGTAGCTCAGCAGCTATCTCGTCGGCACTCTTGTCGCGCTCCTCCCACTGTACTAAAGGTATTACCAAACCTCCGTAGGAGCTTCCGCTTCCACTCATAAAGCTGTAGCCGGTGATACCTGTTGTCAATTCTACTCCCGAAACGTCTTGTACTATGTCGGATACTTGTGTCATTATGGCGTCGGTTTCTTCGAGTGATGACCCAGGCGACAACTCTACAGCACACATCAGAGCTCCACTGTCCTCCTGTGGGATAAAACCCGATGGTAGCTTGCTCATCACGAAATATAGAACTGCAGAAAATAGTAACACTGTGAACACCGATATCCATCGGTGGCTCTTTTTGGCAAGAAAACGCAGTAGTTTCTCGTACACTCGGGTGGCAGCATAAAACCCTCTATTGAAGTACATGAATAAGAGGTTGATAGGTGTTTTCTTCCTGTCTTTTGGTAGCGTATGCTTTGTCAAAAACAACGACGAAAGAACAGGGCTGAGTGTCAGGGCATTGACCCCCGAAATTAGGATGGCAACGGTGAGTGTCAGTCCGAATTGCTTAAAGAATACTCCACTTGTGCCGCCAATAAAACTAACAGGAATAAAAACTGCCGCTGATACCAATGTCATAGAAACGATTGCGGGAGTAATCTCTTTTAGTGTTTTTAGTGCTGCCTGTTTAGGGCTTTTCTCGCCTGCATCCATGTGTGCATATACGGCCTCGACGACGACAATGGCATCATCAACAACCATACCGATGGCAAGAACTAAAGCAAACAGTGTAAGCAGGTTGATAGAGAAACCAAACAGCGAAAGAAAGAAAAATGTACCTACAATAGATACAGGAACGGCAATGGCAGGAATAAACGAAGCCCTGAAGTTTTGAAGAAATATTAGAATTATCAGCAACACCAAAACAAAAACCTCTATGATAGTGCTGATAACCTTGCTGATAGAGGAATTTAAGAAATCACTGACATCTATTTGATATGAATAACTTACTCCCGGTGGAAAATCTTTGACGGCGAGTTTCATCTGTGCCTTAACCTGCTCGATAATATCTTGCGCATTAGAACCTGAGGTTTGGCTTACTCCCAACATGGCTGCAGGATAGCCCCCTCCCCGAGTAATCATGCTGTAAGAGTCTGCTCCCAACTCTACGTCGGCAACATCTTTAACCCTAAGTACTTGAGAGTTTTGCGAGCGTATGATTATATTTTCAAATTCCTCTGCTGAGCTGAGTCTGCCTGTAAACCTTAGTGCGTATTGGAATGTTTCGCCGCCTCTTTCGCCCAACTCGCCGGGTGCAGCCTCTATATTTTGATCTTGAAGTGCTGCTATAACTTCTGCTGCAGTTAGATTGTAGGCTCTCATCACATCGGGTTTGAGCCATATACGCATGGAGTAGTTACCACCACCAAATACATTTACGCCACCAACCCCTGAAACCCTCTGTAACTGAGGAACTATGTTTATCTGTGCGTAGTTTTGAAGATATTTGGCATCGTATTCGGGGTTGGTGGATTTTAACTGCACCATCAAAAGCATACCACTCAATTGTTTTCTTACGGTAACACCGTTTTGTGTAACTTCTGATGGCAGCAATGAAGATGCTTGGGAAACCCTATTCTGCACGTTTACTGTTGCAATGTCGGGGTCTACTCCTTGTTTGAAATATACATTGATAGACGCCGAACCGCCGTTGTAAGCCTCCGAAGTCATATAGGTCATGCCCTCAACACCGTTGATTTGCTCTTCCAAAGGAATGATTACGCTGTTAAGAACAGCATCAGCATTAGCACCGCTGTAAGAGGTTGATACCTCGATGGTTGGAGGCGCAATGTCGGGATATTGTTCCACTGGCAGACTCACCACGCCGATAACTCCCAATACAATGAAAAATATTGATATAACTGTCGATAATACAGGTCTCTCTACAAATATTTTAAGCATAGTGTTTCTTTTAAATTATTGAACCTTGATTTTAGCTCCGTTGGAAAGACTTATAATATCATCTATAACAATCCTGTCGCCCTCCGACAAACCGTCGACAACAACATAGTTTTGCCCGTCGGGAGAGGTCTTTACATTAATGACTTTTTGTACTACTGTGTCGCCCTCGACCTTGTAGATTACAGTCTTATCTTGTCTGCTGAATGTTGCCTTTTGAGGTACTATCAGTGCATTGTGAATATGCTCGGGAATGACTACCTGTCCGCTTGTTCCGCTGAGTAGTAGACCGTTTTTATTTGGTAGAGAGGCTCTTATGTTCACAGTACCTGCTGTTTGGTCTACCATGCCAGATATGGTTGCTATGCGCCCCGGCTCGTCGTACTTTGTGCCGTTGGAAAGTAAAAAAGTTATTTCCGGCATATTCTTGATTTTTTCAGCTTTTGTATTGCCTTCCCACTCATCAAGAAAATTGTAAAGCTCTTTCTCATTCATCGAAAAAGTGGCAAAGATGTTAGTGGTATTTGCTACTGTTGTCAGTATGCTAGTGCTATTTACCAGACTGCCCTGACGAAAAGATATTGTGCCTACAACGCCGTCAACAGGACTCGTTACTGTTGCCCAGCTCAATGATGCTTTAGCCTGATTTAATGCAGCTTCGGCAGAAACAAGAGTGTTTTCATAGGATTTGAGCTGTACCTCGCTGATGATTTCTTTCTTTGCCAAAGGGCGTATGCGCTCAACGTCGAGTTTTGCCGTGTTGTAGTTAGCTTGTGCTTCCTCGTAAGATTTGACTGATGATGGCGAATTGATGCTGAACAATGCCTGACCTTTCCTAACTTCCGAGCCTTCGTCCACATAGACTCTCTCGATAAATCCGTCAACTCGTGGCTTGATGTCTATGTCCTCCTGTCCTTTTAAAACTGCAGGAAAAGCAGTGCTTAATTCGATTTGCTGAGGTTTCAGTACTTCGGTTTTATACGATTGCGGTTCAGCCTGTTGCTGTTGTTGCTCAGCTTTATTGCCACCGCATGATAATAATAGTAGAAGGAGCGTTGTTGCCCCTAATGAAAAAATGTTACGCTTCATAATATATATTGTTTATTGTGTTATTCTTGTTTTTCAGTTAAATTGCAGGAAAATAGCTGTGGTGCTCGCCAATAGAGCGATAAGCCAAATAATAAAAGCAGAATTGTTGGCAGAGAGCTAGCGTTTTGTGTTACAAGCCCAATGCCTATGGCTGCCCCCAGAAAAGCACATATCAAGGAAAATCCAATTAATAGAGTAGGAGTAAAAAGATACAGTATAACACTGATTAACTCGATAACGCCTATGTAAATCAGCATGTTATCCAGCCATGTGTCGTTGGTGTGAATTGCGATTGGCGAAGATGTACAAAAGAGCTTGAATACTGCAAAGCCCACCATGACAAAGGAGGGCAGCCAGTAGAAATTCGCTTTTATTTTCTCAAATGGGCTCATTTATGTGCTATTAAATTTATAGCACAAATGTCAACCCTTTATATGGTATGCGAAATATTTAATATGTTGAAGTGGACAAATTCGGGGGCGAAGTGGACAGTCTTCACATAATGACCGAATTTGTGCATTACTGTCTTGCTGTCAACTGAATCGATAAATCAAGTGCATTTGCAACCAAGAGCAGGTTTGATATTCTTACATCTTCTCCGTTTTCAATCCGTGAGATATAAGGACGTTTTTTTCCAACGGCTTCTGCCAGTTTTTCTTGACTCATTTTTAGCTCTTTACGCCTGTTCCTAATAATCTCTCCAAAGTAATAGGAGTACGCTTCTTTACGGAACTTTTCCCTACTATCAGAGCCTTTCTCTCCATAGCGTCTTGCCAATAAATCTTCAGCATTCATTGTTTTCATAATCCTTTACTTTTTAAATATTCTTCTAAAATTCTCTCTGCTTCTTTGATAGCTTTAATATAATCCTTGTTTGATTTTTTAATCAATCCATTTAAACAAACAGACTTCGTACATTCGATAAAATTCAAATGGTCAATTGCAAAAATCAACACTCGATATTCATTGCCTGCCTTAATTCTTAGTTCATGGAACTTAGTGTTCTTTAGTTTTTTGACAAAACTTGTATGAACAATTTTCACCTCTCCAATAATTTCAATTAGCTGGAAAAACTTATCAGAAACTCTTTGTCCCTGAGAATCTATGAAATCCAAACAACTATCTGTAATGTGAATTTCTCTCACGGCACAAATGTAATGAATACGTTACATAATTACAATTGTTTGCTAATTTAAAATATGCGTATACCCAGTATCAGTTACATCACTCTCTTTATCCAGCTTAGTTTCTTTGCAGTGTAAGGAGGGTAGCGGAGCTTGGGTTCTCCCCACAATGCTCTTTTGACAAGGGGTTTGGAATGTGAAAAAGCATCGAAACCGTAGTTTCCATGATAATTTCCGATGCCCGAATTACCCACGCCGCCAAAAG
The DNA here is from genome assembly GCA_047972135.1 of Bacteroidales bacterium. Classification (GTDB taxonomy): domain Bacteria; phylum Bacteroidota; class Bacteroidia; order Bacteroidales; family Prolixibacteraceae; genus JBKEAJ01. The sequence goes on from JBKEAJ010000025.1 coordinate 58,171, forward strand.
GCATGTGGTGGTTTGTGATATGCATAATGACATCATTTATACAGCCGCCACCAAAAGACAAACGTGTGAGTCGCTCAAAATTCCTTTTGTGCCTCAAATATTGCTAGATAGTCCATGTTATTCTTTACTTTATTATCAAATGTAGCAAATAATCTGCCAATCTTTATTTAAAAACTCTCGTTCGTCGATTCCTAATCACTCACCACAATAGGGCTTGTGCCGATGGCATAGAGCGGGAGATTTGTCATCCATTGTTCATCTTTGTAATCGGTGAGCGATGTGCGAAATGCGATTGATGGATTATATTTCTCGCAGAATATCTTGAAACTCTTTGATTTTGTGTTTGCTCCCGACTTTACTTCTATTGGGATAATTAAGTCTTTCTCCTGAATGACGAAATCTACCTCCGATGTGCTTCGCTCGTTTGTCCAGTAAGATATATCTCTTTGATTGTCGAGACGTAGTTGCTGCATTACAAACTGCTCAGCAAGTGCTCCTTTAAATTCTGTGAATATTTTATCTCCTTCTATAATTGTTCTTGCATTAAGTCCTGCCATGGCAGCAAGTAGTCCTACATCGTGTAGGAATAATTTGAAAATGGAAATGTCCTGATAAGCAGCGAGAGGCAGACAGGGCTTTGATACTCTGTGTATCTTTAGCAATAGTCCGCAGCCTGTAAGCCACTGAATAGCTAATTCAAAATCTTTCGCTCGGGCTCCTGTTTTTATCACTCCATATACAAATTTCTTATTCTCCTTAGCAAGTTGAGATGGAATACTTTGCCATACCATCCTGATGCGTGGAACAAGCTCGTTTGGAGCATGTTTTGAAAAATCGTTCTCGTATGAATTGAGTATTCTGTTTTGAATGCGACGAACCAATTGCCAATCACGTGTCTGTGCGAAAGCATCTACAACTTCGGGCATGCCACCTATGTAGAGATAGTAACGCAGATATTCTTGGAGCTTGTTGGTAAAAAGAGAAATAATATCCCATCTGCCTGATTTTATTGCTTCTGCCAAAGATTGTTCGTTGAGAGAAAGCAGAAATTCGGAGAAAGAAAGAGGACGTAAATCCATAAAATCAACCTTGCCAACGGGAAACGAGATTTGGCTGTGTAAGCCTATCCCTAACAATGAGCATGCTGCAACTATGTGATACTGAGGTGTATTTTCGCAGAAATACTTTAGAGACGTTAATCCACGCTCGGCTGATTGAATCTCATCAAAAATTATTAGTGTATCATCCTCTGTTATCGTCGTTTGAGAATGAATTTGCAAGGCAGAAATTATTCTGTCGATGTTAAAGTCGTCGACAAAAAGATTTTGCAGCGTATGGCTTTCCTCAAAGTTTACATAAATCATCTTCGAGTACGAGCTACGTCCAAACTCTTTTAAGATCCATGTCTTACCAACCTTACGAGCCCCTCTTAAAATAAGAGGCTTGCGAAACTTACTTATTTTCCAGTTTTCTAGCTCTTTAGTTGCGTCCCTATACATTGCATTCTTATTAAAATATATTGCAAATATACACTTTTATCAAGGAATGTTCTAGTGCCCGAACTCAATAAGACAGCCACTTAATAAGTTGATTTGTTTTTAGCTTGCCCACCAATATTTGTGTGGAGTATTCGACTTTTAGACGAATTAGTATTTTTCGATTTAGATGACGAGCTACGTCTTTTATAGCTCTATGGTTTACCAAGTGCTGACGGTTGGCTCTAAAAAACAAGGTTCCGCATTTCTTTTCCAACTCTTCCATTGTTTGAGACACTATATGCTTTTTCTGCTCGAAAGTGTAGGCAAAGATGTATTTGTCTTCCATATATAACAATGCAATATTGTCTATTTCGATAGGTATAATTTTATCGCCGTGATAGACGATTATGGAGGAAGTCCTACCGCTTGCAGAGCTTTCTTGTTTCAGTATGTTCATTAGGTTCGTGAAGGTGTCGGGATGGTAGTTGGTTTCGCCTTTCAGCAGTCGGTATTTGTCAAGTGCCTTAGACACAGTGTCTTTGCTGAAAGGTTTCAGGATATAGTCAATGCCGTTGACCTCGAATGCCTGCAAAGCGTATTGGTTATAAGCTGTACAGAAAATTATAGGTGCTGTGAGTTCTAGCCTTTTAAAAACCTCGAAACTTGTACCGTCGGGCAGCTGAATGTCCGAAAATATTAAATCGGGAGCAGTGCAGTTTTGCAGATATTCACATGCTTCCTCAACTGTGGATAAAATAGCATCTACCTCAATGTTGCTATCAATCTTCCGCAGGATAGAGACCAAATCTTCCGCAGTTAATTTTTCGTCTTCGATGATAACTATGTTCATGTGTTTGTTTTTTTTGCAATAAGCTATAGGCTTTATGCTTTTGCTGTTTCTAATCATCCGTCATTGCGAGCGTCAGCGATGCAATCTGTTTATTGTTGCAGGAGATTGCTTCGTCCCAAGCTCCTCGCAATGACGTTCGTTTATTTGGTATTCCATTAACAATTCACCATTCATAATTAATTGCATATAACTTAAAGCCTACTGCATGGAAGTTTCATGTGTTGATATCCAGACTTTAAACGTCAATTAATTTAATCCTTACAGTGAAACTGTCGTCTCTATCCTTAATAGTTATTGCTTCTCCGCCTATAAGCAGAAATCGTTTGTTGAGGTTTTCGAGTCCCATTCCGCTTTGCTCGTCGTTGGGTTTGGGCATCTTATTATTTTTGACTTCAATACTGCCGCCGTCGAAAGTGATGTTGAGATGCAGTGGCTTGGCAGATGTAAAGATGTTGTGCTTGAGTGCATTCTCGACTAGGGTTTGCAGGGCATATATAGGGACAGAAAAATTTTGTAAAGCTGTATCGGGAATATGTATTTTGCAAAGAATAGAGTCGGCAAATCGTATCTGTTGCAGCTTGATGTAGTCTTTTGTAAATGCCAGTTCTTTATCTAATGTAACTAGCTTGCTGACGTGCGTTGATACTGTAAACCTTAGAAAGTCGGATAGCCTGATAAGATACTCCTCCGCTTGCTCGGGATCAGAATTAATCAGCGATTTGAGTGTACTCAAGGCATTGAACAAGAAGTGAGGCTGTAGTCTTTGTATCAGTTGTTCTTGTTCGGCTTCGAGGTTCTTGATTTTTAGCAAAGCCAGCTCGCGGTCGGTTTGCTCTCTTTTTGAGCGGTTTACTATTGATGTGATGATAATTAGAATGATTGTATTCAGCGTTGCGGCATTGATAAAAGGAAAAGCTATCGACGCAGATTCGGGTTTTTCACTTGTGCTTAAAAGTTTTGAAAGCAGAATGGCTGTTGCTATCAAAAGAAAAGCAAATAAATAGCTTAATAAGAGCGTTTTCCATTTGCGTACATTGCGCCTTGTTTCATGTATATAATATAGATAGATATTGAATGTCCATTGTAAGAGGGTGATAATTAGGAGCATTACTACGCCCAATATTATGCGGGAGTAGTCGATGGGGTGGTCTACGATGAAAAATAGGGGCGAAAGCTCGAATGCCACCATTATTGGCGACGAAACTAGTGCTGCTCTATAAATTGTTTTGAAATGCATAAACCTAAAACTATACTTATTTGTATTTCTTAATCAAGGCTCTCATTATTGCAAAGGTCTCGGCGTCAATTTCACCGTCGTATTTCGACTGACGGTAGTGGGTTTGGAAAGCAACAATGGCGTCTTTAGTTGTCTTGTCTGCCTCGCCGCTGATTTCCTCTATGTCGTAGCCTATCTTTTTTAGTCCTGCTTGCATGAGTCGGATTATTTCAGAATCGTCTGCCTCCTCGTCAATCAGTTTATTATACTCTTCAAATCCCGCTTCTACATCCTTTTGGTCAGGCCATGCGCCTACGCCGTAGTCAGTGTACAGCTTGAGCCATGGAAACAGCGGTCCCGGATCAGACTTCCTGTTGGTGGCTATGTCCTGATGTCCAACGACATTCAACGGTTTTATCTTGTATCTGTCGATTATGCTTTTGCTGAGAAGTCCGACTTTCCTGATTTGCTTGTCGGAAAAAGGGTAGTAGGTTTTTGTGCCATTTTCCTCTTTGTATCCGGAATTGACAATCTCTATGCCTATTGACGTTGAGTTTAATCCCTTTGTGCTGTTCCAATAGCTCACTCCAGCATGCCATGCGCGTTTGTCCTCCCTCACCAGTTGCAGAACCTCATTGTTAGAGTCGTCGTCGCCCACCAAATAGTGTGAGCTGACATTACGCTCGGTCAGTATCATTATGGAAGTGGGGTAGTCTGAAACTGTGTAGTGCAGCACTAGCGTGTTTATCCTTTCGTTGTAATTATTTTTAGCAGGGTGCTTTCGGTGGTTTACCTTTATGCCCTCAATTTTCGGGTAATACTCTCGGTTGACAGCACAACCTGCAAGTAGTGAGATTGCAATAAATGTTATTAATATTCTCATATTCAGTGTTATGTGTGTTAATGCGCGTGACTAATTGCCTCTAAGACTCCCACAAATATACCCACAAGAATTTGAAAAACAAGAGCATATATTTAATTTAGTTGTTATATTTGTGGTATGAGTACAAAGAGATATAGAAATTTAATACGCTTCGGGTGGGCAATGAAACTGTCGACGCTGATGATAACTAGCCTAATGGCTTGTCCGTTTTTGCTTGAAGCTCAGAATATTGAGGGGAAAGTTTTCAATGACGTAAATAATAATGGTCGGCAGGATGAGGGCGAACACGGTCTTGCAAATATTAGAGTGTCAGACGGCTTGCATGTTAGCACTACAAGTGATGACGGCTCATTCTCGCTCAAAGGGTGGGAGCGAGCAAGGTTTGTAACTGTCTATCAACCAAGAGATTTTGCTTGCAAGCAGTGGTTTATCCCTATTAGTGGCAATAGTGCTAAGAAGCTGCTTTTTGCAATGACTACTAAGAAAGTCCGTGATAAAGTAGAATTTATTCAGGTGTCTGATACAGAGACTTTTGAGTATAGAGATTGGGTGAATGAACTGAAAGAGTATGCTCGAACTAGCAAGCCTGATTTTATAATTCATACAGGTGATATTTGCTACAAAAGAGGTATTAAATGGCATGCCGATAATATTACTTCTGAGACTATGGGAGTGCCGTTTTACTACTGTCTTGGAAATCATGATTTGGTAGATGGGGATTACGGCGAGCAGTTTTATGAGCAAAATCTCGGACCTGCTTGGTATGCTTTCGAAGAAGGGAGTACTCTGTTTATTATTACTCCAATGATGGGTGGCGAC
>JBKEAJ010000026.1:0-3874 GCA_047972135.1 Bacteroidales bacterium
GGTATATACTTCATCTGTTTATTTTTTTGTAATAAGCTGTAAGCTAGAGGCTTTATTATGCTTGTGCTGTAAATAAGCTGCCCTTACAGGGCGTTTACTATCTTGTCATTCCTTTCCACATGACGTTGCCATGGGCTGAATTAATTTAGGCTTTCAGCCATAAACGACTAAACTCTAAACCTTAAACAATTAAACAAGGCTGTTCGCTTATAGCCTAAAGCGTACAGCCTACAGTAGCGTGGCAATCTGTTCTTCGTTGCTAGAGATTGCTTCGTCGCCAGCTCCTCGCAATGACCTTCGTTTATTCGTCTGTTATCATCGCAACATCAAAGTATTGTAATGTCGTAGTATTAATAACAGCCACCTCCTCCCCCTTCGGGTACTCCTCCTTCGCAGGAGGAGAGTTTTTTAATCGGTGGTTATATTTGTTTTCTTCATCACAGCATCAAAAGATTTTGTACATTAAGTATATGCAATCAAGTTTTATTCCATAGTCAACATTAACATCCACAATAATTCTTGATAATTGTATGTGTACCAGTCTCCCTAATATTATAAAAGCACCCAACATCTTCTTCAATAGGGCTAAATTCTGATTTGTCGGAATTCCATCCATTCTTTGTACTCCCCAAAGATAGACTTTCAAAAATAGTTTCTATCCACTTTACCAAATTATCCCTATCAGTACTCGGCAATGTAAGCAAAACGGCAGCTCCTCCCTCTGTATAATCTTCAAAAGAGTATTCTATGCCATTTTCAAATTTCTGGCTGAACATACGAATACCATATTCCGGATTCTCATAATATACGACATCTTGTTTTTGTGAAACTGTATCATAATTCCAAATCAAGTAAAGATAAATCACTTCATAAACAGGATAAGCACCCGCGTCCATAAGAGCTGCAAGCCTCTCTGTATCAGGAGATTCCAATTTGAACTTTTGCGCATACAACAAAATGGGAGTAAACAACAATAATATAATCAATATCCTTTTCATAAAAAACTATTTAAATTTACTAGCGAAGATAGTAAATTTACGTAATAGTAGACCTGGGGCTTGTATTTAGTCACCAACGCCACACCTTCAGAGACGCACGACAATTCTATCTATCCCCTACGGGGAATATTGGAATCTTCTTGCTACGAAGATATCGGGACTACGTCCCTAAACTTCACTAACAACTGACGGCTAAACGACTAAACCCTAAACAATTAAACGATCAAACATTGCATTATCACATTATCATCAACCATAGTCTCTTCCCAACCACTGACCACCGACCACCATTAACTTACTCGAATACAAATATCTATTTGCTCTGTTAGCGTACCAATCTTTCGGGAGTACAGATTGTTAGCATCCAGAAGTTTTTCTACTTCTGCCTCGTATCCCTTGTCTACAGACACCAGAAGTCCTCCGCTGGTCTGTGGGTCATAAAGCAGCGATGCAAAATCGGGGTTCGATAATTGTATATGCTTGCTGTAAGTCTGCATATTTCTATTGCAGCCACCGGGAATACAGCCTTGCGAAATATATTTGTCGATATTCGGAAGTATGGGAAGGGCATCATAAAATATTTCAGCACTCAAGCCACTACCCTCGCACATTTCGTGCAGATGCCCCATCAGACTGAAGCCTGTGACATCGGTCATAGAATTTACGCAGGCGAGTTTACCAAGCTCTTCGCCGATAGTATTGAGTAGGGTCATACTATCAATCATATTTGCCACATCCACCTCAGCAACTACTCCTCGTTTCTGGGCTGTACTCAATATACCTACTCCCAGTGGTTTAGTAAGATACAAGGAGCTTCCTGTCTTTGCTGTATTGTTTTTTTTCAGATTGGCAATGCTGACCAAGCCATTTACCGCAAGTCCGAATATAGGTTCAGGACTGTCGATGCTGTGTCCGCCTGCAAGGGCTATACCAGCTTTTCGGCACGTTTCCCGTCCACCTTCTATCACCAAGTTTGCCACTTCGGCAGATATCTTGTCTACTGGCCAGCCAAGTATGGCAATGGCAAGCACAGGTCTGCCTCCCATAGCATACACATCGCTGATGGCATTGGTGGCAGCTATCTGTCCAAAGGTAAAGGCATCGTCGACAATGGGCATAAAGAAATCGGTGGTGCTTATCAATGCCTCGCCATTGTCAAGGTCATAAACGGCAGCATCGTCTCTGGACTCATTGCCTACCAGCAATCGACTGTCGGAGAATACTCCACGACTGCTTTCTAGTATTGTGCTGAGGACAGATGGCGATATTTTGCATCCACACCCTGCTCCATGACTGTATTGTGTTAGTTTTATCTTATTCATTCTGTTTTGTATAAAAACTTGTATATCAGCTCTGCTGTCTCTTTGGCATCCACTCTTGGACAATCTATTTTTGTGACTAATTCTTGAGTCCGCTTGCTGAGTCCGTAATAATAAGCCTTATCGTAGTAATCCAAAGCTATTTCTGCCACTGTCGTATAGTCTTTTGCTGCGAGTGCATCCAGTGCATCCTCGCATCGTTTGCCTCCAAGTCTTTTACTAATTCTCCTCAATGCCTTTTCAAGCCCGCCGTTGTCGGAAGTCAAAACATAATCTTCAATAAGGTGCTTCACCCTTTCGCCTCGTGGGATGTTGAGAAATATTACCCTTGCATCACGCATCTGCTCAAAAAAAGCCTGTGGCAAAGACACCTGACCAATACGCATACTTTCGTCTTCGACAATTAATATCTCGTCTGCCGAGTACTGCCTCAATGCCATATACAGCAAATTCTGAAAATGCTCTGTTGTGGGCTGCTTCCCCATTCCTATACTGCCAAATGCTGAACCCTTATGCTTGGCAATAGCTTCTAAATCAATGGTATTCAGCTTATACTTTTGCCGTAACTCATTTATTAGGGCTGTCTTCCCCGAACCCGTGAAACCTCCTAATACAAGCAAATCTTGCTTCTGCGAGAAACGATAGTTTATCAACTGCCTGAAAGCTTTGTAGCCTCCCGTTATGGTGTAGATGCTCTCAATACCATTTTCATTAAGATGCTCAGCAAACAAGCGGCTCCGCATTCCGCCACGCCAACAATGCACTATCACAGGACGACCCTTAATAATCTCCTGAACCTCATCGATATACCATGAGCATTTGGGATCGGCGTATCCATAGCCAATCTCTACAGCTTCTTCTCGCGATACCTGCTTGTAAGTCGTTCCGATATGAGCTCGCTCTTCATCGCTAAAAAGCGGTATACTGTGTGCACCGGGAATATGTCCGGCAAAAAATTCACTGGGCGAGCGCACATCTACAATAGGGTGAGGAAGTTTCAGTGCTTCCTCTATTTCTATGACTTTAATCATTTTTGGATACTCGATTTTCGAACTATCAGACTAACAGCCACAAACGCATTCAAAGAACAAAGGTAATATTTTTGTTGAATTGTTGATTCGTTTACATTTTCTCGTCATTGCGAGCGCAGCGTGGCAATCTGTTCTTTGTTGCTAGAGATTGCTTCGCCGCCAGCTCCTCGCAATGACGAACTTTCATCGGCTGTTTGCTTATAGCCTAAAGCATACGGCATATAGCATTTTTAAACTTCAAGCAATTAAACCTTAAACCCTAAACAATTAAACAGTTCAACGATTAAACTTTAAACTCCTCAACCTCAACCTTAACCTCAGCCTTACACGCTAGACACTACCTTGTCAATATCTAATCTGGACTTTGGCGTTACAGCGGGACGATTTGAGTCGTTTTCATCGCGATAGCCGATAGCAACGGCAAAAAGGGCACGATAGTCCTTTTGAGCCAAAATATGGTCGTATTCTGCAGTATTAATACCTTCCATCGGAGTGGAGTCGACCCCTGCCAAGGCACAAGCACTCA
>JBKEAJ010000027.1:0-21117 GCA_047972135.1 Bacteroidales bacterium
AATTCCTGATTAAAAACTGCTACAATTTCCGATAGACCTTGACCTTGCACCCTTACCCCAATCTTTTCTTTTAGGTGGATACTTCCCTTTTGCATCTGTACACTCTGCGGTGCAGGGATGATGCTGACCCCGTCTGCCGTCTGCTCAGGCTGACATGCCGTGAAAGCCGTGGTTAAAAGTACTACGGCTAAGACTAGTAAATTCTGTAATTTCATGTGTTTATATTTTGTTTTTTAATTGCCACATGTATCTCGCCAATATAATCATTCTCGTATGTGAGGACTTGTTCTCATGGCTCGTTTCATGTGTTTAAAATTTTGCAATAAGCTGTAAGCTATAGGCTTTATGCTTTTGCTGTTTATAATCATCCGTCATTGCGAGCGTCAGCGAAGCAATCTGTTCGTTGTTGCAGGAGATTGCTTCGTCGCTAGCTCCTCGCAATGACGTTCGTTTATTCAATTGTTATCATCATCTAATTATCATATCAGCGTATTATCATTGGCTGTTTCATTAACCATTTACAATTCACCATTAACAATTAAAAAAGGTTCGTTTTATTGTTCCTTATGTTTTAGATGTCAATCAAAGCTCTACTTCTCTATTCTCGTCGTTGCTGACATTACATGCCTCCAGCAAGCCCTGAATATACGAACCTCGTCGAAAATCTGGACTATGCTGCCGCCCCGCTTTTGCAGCATCAACAAATTGGCGATACAGCGAAGCCTCAGCCTCGCAATGTACCTGCTCCCAAAGCGCTTCGTCAACATTATTTGTACCTACACATACTTCCAAAGATGCTCCGTCAAAATAGGTGTCAAAGCCGACTCGCAATGCGCCTTTTGTCCCCGACAACCTTATATTAATAGAGTTTATATTGCCCGTTGCCCATCGGGTAATGCTGATATTCCCAACTGTACCATTGTCTGTCGTTGCCATTATCAAGGAACTGTCGTTGGCATCCAACTTATATTCGCCTATCCTGTCGCCGTCGGCTTTATGATATACAGGAAGTTTGCAATACACCTTTGTTATATCGCCTGTCAGCATACTCACCGAGTCTAAAATATGACAACCTACGTCGTGCAAAGCTCCGTAGCCACCATGCTCTTTCGACAATCGCCACAGCCACTTGCTGTCGGTACGCCAGTCGCCTCGCTTCTGAGACACAAGCCAACTCTGCAAAAAGTTGGCTTCAAAATAACGTAACTCCCCTATTATATCTTCATCTATAAGTCTTTTTGCTTTTGATATTGTCGGTTGCTGACGCAAACTGAAATTTACCATATTCACCGCCCCACTCTTGCGAGCTTCCTCTTCCATTTCCTGCGTGTCGGCATAAGTAAGTGCCAGTGGCTTCTCGCACAAAACATGTATGCCCGCTCGCAATGCCGCAATTGCCTGCTCCTTATGAAAAGAGTCGGGCGACACAATCGCAACAGCCCTGCATCCCGAATCCCTGAGCATCTGCGAATAATCAAAATAAGGATTTGTACCTGCCCGAGAGGCAAACTCCTCCGTGCGCTCACGACTCTGACCTCCAAGCACTCCCACAATCTCAACATCGGGCATACCGAGATAATTCTCAAGATGGACATTTGCAAAATGTCCTGTTCCTACTATTGCAAGTTTCAGTTTCTCCATTGATTAAAATTTTCGCATCCTATCCATATCTCGCTTGGCATCTTTCGTCTTTAAACTCTCTCGCTTGTCGTGCAATTTCTTACCTTTGGCAAGTGCTATCTCTAGCTTCGCCAAGCCCCTGTCGTTCAGAAACAACTTCAAGGGAACGATTGTCAAGCCACCTTCCTTTATCTTCTTTGCCAACTTGTCGATTTCCTTTTTTGTGAGTAGCAACTTCCTGTCGCGACGCGGCAGATGATTGTTGCAAGTACCAAATTTATACTCCCCCACATACATGCCACGAATATACAACTCACCCGACAAAAACAAACAGTATGCCTCTACAAGACTTGCCTTATTGTCCCTAATAGACTTTATCTCAGTACCATAAAGCTGCAAGCCTGCGACATACCTGTCGAGTATCTCGTATTCAAAGAAGGCTTTTTTATTCTTTATGTTTATTTTCGTTTGTTGTTTCATCTGTTTATCTTTTGCAATAAGCTGTAAGCTATAGGCTTTATGCCTTTTTTGTCTATAACCATCCGTCATTGCGAGCGTCAGCGAAGCAATTAAACGGTTCAACGATTAAACTATCTTAAACTCTAAACCTTGAAAAAAGGCTTTAATATACTCTACTAAAGGCTTCTACAAAATTACGAACAAAAGAGTAGGCTAGCAAATATACCAATAATATGATAACTGCTGTAACAAAATTAAATCCGTTTCTCCGTTTATTTTCTATATCTAACTGTGTATTCAATCCCACCACATAAACCACAAATGTGTACAACATCAAAGCCTTTACATAAATAAGAGTGGGGAATATATAGATTATCATCGAAGCTATTACAGTTGGTATCAATGCCATTGTCAGTATGTCAAACAGCGTCCTAGAATAATCTATGCCCGAAAAGTTCTTTGCTATTTTTGTTATTAAGGATTTCGATAAAAAGAAAACTGTAAGATGAAGCAGCAACTCGCCGACAGCAAAGAACAATGCATTGTCGCTACCCTCGATAATCTTACCGACAAAAGCCACTAATACAACAAGTGCCATTAGCCCCCAAAACACATTGACTAAGGACTTGTGCATATCTTCCACATAAACGTCATCCCAGAATTTTACGGGATTGATGACTACCAGAAGTGTCCTTACAAACTTTGATTTTTCTTTCTTTTCCTCACTCATCAACTTGTCCTCACAATAACGAATTACGACAGCCTTGCCAACTCTGCCTCTATATTTGTCTTAATCCTAGAGTTTACATCGACAGTGTCCCCTTTCTTAAACTTCTCGCCTAAAAGACTTTCGTACAGCTCGATATAACGCTCAGAGATGCCGCTCACAACTTTATCCGTCATTTCAGGAACTTTCTGTCCTGGCTCTCCCTGAAAACCATTCTCCATAAGCCACTCGCGCACAAACTCTTTCGACAACTGACGCTGACGCTTGTCGGCATCGTAAAGCTCCTTATATGTATCGGCATAAAAATATCTTGACGAATCGGGCGTATGTATCTCGTCTATCAAATAAATCTTACCGTCCTTTTTGCCAAACTCATACTTCGTGTCTACTAGTATAAGTCCTGACTTTGCGGCTATCTCTGTTCCTCTTTGAAATAATGCTAGTGCATATTTCTCAAGCTGAACATAATCACTCTCAGAAACCAAGCCCTGCTTGATTATTTCGTCTCTGCTTATATCCTCATCATGCCCCTCGTCGGCTTTTGTGGTCGGCGTTAGTATGGGTGTCTTCAGTTTGCAGTTCTCTCTCATTCCCTCTGCCAAAGGAACTCCACAAATCTCTCTCTTACCACTTGAATACTCCCTCCAAGCATGACCCGAAAGATAGCCCCTGACAATCATCTCAACCTTAAATGGTTCGCAAAAATGACCAATCGTAACATTTGGATCGGGTACCGATATTTTCCAATTGGGAACAATATCCTCAGTAGAATCTAAAAACTTCTCGGCTATCTGATTGAGTACCTGCCCCTTGTAGGGTATCCCCTCAGGCAACACTACATCGAATGCCGAAATACGATCGGACACAAGCATCACCATGTACTCATCTTTGATGTTATATACATCCCTCACTTTGCCTTTATAAAAAGACTTCTGTCCTTCAAAATTGTAATTTGTTTCCTTTATTGCTTTCATGTGTTTATCTTTTGCAATAAGCTGTAAGCTATAGGCTTTAGGCTTTTGCTGTTTTTAATTATCCTTCTGTGTGTAGTTAGGCTTACTGCATATAGCTTAAAGCCTACTGCATGGCTGTTTCATCTGTTTATCTTTTACAATAGGCTGTGCTTTTGCTATTTATTTTATAATCTGCCCTTACAGGGCGTATATTATTTTATCATCCTCGCAGGTCTGCCCCTACTTTGTCAAACTCTAAACAAGTCAACGATTAAACCTTGCATTAGCATTATCATCATATCAACTATTCAGCCTCGTAGGCTTCAACGATTTTTTGTACTAAGCCGTGTCTGACAATATCACTTTTATCAAACCTGACCACAGCTATCTCCTCAACATCTTGCAAAACCTTAATCGAATGTAAAAGACCACTTTCAATCTTCTTAGGTAAGTCTATCTGCGTATCGTCGCCCGTGATTATATATTGACTAGACTGACCCATTCTAGTTAGAAACATTTTCATTTGGCTTTTTGTTGTATTTTGAGCCTCATCCAATATCACAAAAGAACTCGTCAGCGTTCTACCTCGCATAAATGCCAAAGGGGCAATCTCTATCACTCCATCTTTTATGAAATCTTCCAAGCGCCTTGCAGGTATCATATCCAACAAAGCATCGTACAAGGGACGTAAATAAGGATCTATCTTTTCTTTCATGTCGCCGGGCAGGAATCCTAAATTTTCACCTGCCTCCACAGCAGGACGACTAAGTATAATTTTCTTAACCCTACGCTCCTTGAGAGCTGCAACTGCCAGAGCTATTGCAGTATATGTCTTCCCTGACCCTGCCGGTCCAACAGCAAACAACAAGTCTAGCTCCTTTGCCTTATCTACCAATACTTGCTGATTCTTTGTTTTGGCTCTTATAGGTTTGCCATTATTACCATGGAGTATTACACCCTGAGTATCAGGAACAACAGAAACAGTACCTGAGTCTATCAGCGAAACGACGGTTTCTTCATTCAAGAAATTGTGCTGTACATAGTAGCCTATAATTTTTCTGAAAGCATCCTCAAAGCGATTCAACTGCTCTGTATCGCCGTAAACCTTTACTAGACTTCCCCTGTCAACAATCTTTATATTGGGAAATTTAGAGCGAAGTATGTCTATGTTTTTATTATGTGTGCCATATAGACCTATGTAGTCAACATCGGATATATCTATTTCTCTCTCTGTCATTATGCTTATAAATACTCTCTTACATCATCACTGTTGCCCTCGTATCATTACTAGTTACACAGGCTTCTAATATCTCTATCACCGTAAGCACCTCATCGTACTTCACAGGAAATGCTACACTGTCTTTCAGATTACGTACTATCGCATCGAAAAACTCCATCATACAACCCTGTTTTGTGGTTACATTCTTGCAGGTAACTACTCCGTCAGGCTGTCCCATATAAAAAGTACCCTCATCTTCTTTTGGCTCGATACCGAAACCATCCGCATTAGGGAACAGACCCTGTATCAATTGCGCTTCTTGTACATCATCACCTTTTTTTCTGAATGCTCCCCTATCGCCAAAAACTGCAAATTTATCTCCCTGCGAAGCTGCTAAATAGGAGGACTTCAATGTTACCAATAGATGTGGGTATTGAAGTTTTATGTCAAAAAAATCGTTGGTGGTCGCATCCTCTCTAACTTTGCGGATAAATGCCGTAACTGTTGCCGGACGACCCCATAGACTTACCGCTTGGTCGATGAGATGAGATCCTAAGTTATATAATGCACCCGAGTAAACTGTATCTGCTTTGTCGCGCCACGAATCCTTTATGCGAGGTCGATAGCGATCAAAATGAGCCTCATATTCAACTAAATTGCCCAATATCCCAGAATCCAAAACTCCTTTTACCGTTAAAAAGTCGCTTGCCCAACGCCTGTTCTGATATACGTAAATCTGCCTATATTCGCGCTTTGCTAAGGTTATCAATTCTTCAGCTTGTGATAAGCGTTGTGTAAACGGCTTCTCTACTACAACATGCTTCCCTGCCTTGATAGCATCTCGACACATACTGAAATGCAAATGGTCGGGAGTATTTACTACTACCAAATCAATATTAGGATTTCTCAGTATCTCATCGTAAGTCCTTGCCGTTATTGAGTGAGGATATTTACCAGCACTCAAATTCTTGGTGCGCTCAAGAATCACATCCAGCGAAAAATGCTTTGATACCTCATAAAAAGGACAATGAAACAACTGTCCTGACATTCCATATGAAGCAACTGCCACCCTTATCTGTCCTTTATCGTTCATGTAATTAACTATTTATCTATTAAATATCGAGAAATGTACTCCTCCGTACTTCCTCATTTGCTCAAAGCCTGCGACATTTGAGTATTCCTTACGCTTAGGATGCTCAAGTATAAATATACCATTCTCACAAAGTAAATCCCTCTCCAAAACACAATGTATTAGCTCATCAAAATTCGGCAGATCGTAAGGTGGATCTGCAAATATTACATTATATTTTAATGTCGCGGATTCTAAATACTTGAAAACATCTGATTTCACTGACTCCAATCCCTCTGAAATTCCTAGCTCCGATGCCGCTGCCTTTATTCCTGATATATACCTATAATTCGACTCCACCGCCGTAACTCGGGGAACTCCCCTTGATATAAACTCAAAACTTATTGAACCTGTCCCTGCAAATAAATCCAAAACCGACATTTCTTCAAAAGTATAGCGACTCATGAGGACATTGAACAGTCCTTCTCGCGCTTGATCAGTCGTTGGTCGCGCCTTAAAATATTTGCTTGCTCTGAAATGCCTACCCTTATATTTTCCCGCTATAACCCGCATTGACAAAACTTAAGCAAGTTATAATGCTCTGTCCGATAATCTTTGTCATACTTCGCATTCCAGACGACCCCGTCCTTGCAAACAAGTAACTCCAAACCTCGCAAATTCTTCTTGAAAAAATTTATGAAATCAGAATCCAATACTCCCGAAAAATTAACACTTAAATCATCGGGTGAAATCGGAATACTGTGAATTAACTTCAACAAATAGTATAATATGTCTTCCTTTGAAGACACATCCACAGAACTGTAGTTTAATAATTCGCCTTTACCTCTCATTGCACACATATACGCTCGGGTCGGCGCAATATGGCACGAAACTACTATTTTCTTCTTGCTTGTCTCCGTTCGGTCTGTAAGTGACGACAGAATATGCTTAAACTGTAGTTCGTTATATTTAAAATATCTGCCTAGCAGGGGCTCTAACCACGAATAACTCTCATAAACAACATACAAGGGCTTACCGTCAATCTTGGAATATTTCAACTCCATGTCACCTGAACTACATAAGTACTTATCCAATGTTTTCTCCGAAAAAAAAGCCTCCGGTACAGGAGTCGCTGCCTTATCCTCTATCAACACTTTTATGGCACTATAGTTCGGTCGGGTCAACCATGTATTTTCCATAAATATGCTTTCAATCTTATATTCAAGCATACTAACGTTCTGGAGAGATATCGGCTCATACATGAAAGCAAACATCTCTCGCACTTCCGGCTTACAACATGTAAAGGAAAATCCATCCGTGCTTATACAGATGGATATTCCTCTCAAGTTATGCTTAGCCTCTGAAAAATCATCAGGCTTATATATAACGCTTTTACTCACCTAGATAAATTAATTACCAATTACCTGCATTATTATTTATTTCTTCAACAGAACCCACAAACAGACCAGGATACAAACCGTTTACGCGTGCCTCCTCATTGGTGTTTATTATCAACTGTCCATATTGTGCTTCTAAACCCGACAACATAACACTGTTGTGAACCCTTGCCTCAAATACAGGTATCATCTGAGCTGCTGCCGACATTAATGAATCTGACCTCATCAAAAATACTTTCTTGTCAGTAAACGGAACATAACGAAGCTGAGAGGCATCGAAGCCCTTGCCAAAGTTCTCATCCTTCACCGAAACCTTAAATTCTTTACGAATAATATCGCCATTCTTCACTGCTTGCTCCAAGGTAATTCCTTTATCAATCATCTCGTCGGTAAGCTCGCCTACACTCATAACTCGTGTTAGCGAGTCGTGCTCTACAAAGTCTATCAAGGTGTCAAACGATGCGGTGTACTTTCCGTTCGCATCCTTGAACGCAACTTGTGCCTTCTTAATATCCTCAAGTCGCTCAATAGTTGCTTGACGTCGTTCGCCATATGCCTTTAAATAATCAATAGGATCTTGGATAGTCTTATAAACCAAGAACCCAAAGAAAGCCGCAATGCCTAAAAATACAATTACTAATAGTGTTCTCATTTCTTCTATATTATTTGATATTTTATTGCTATCTGATAACTTAATATTAATTTCAGCCACTCTTTACATTTGCAAGTATAATCAAAAAAAAAGACAATACACCGCTTTTGATGATTTTTTTTCTGTTTTTTTTGAACTATATTCCTTCGTTATGAATTTTAAAAATGTAAGCCCTTATAAATCAGGCGTCAACATCATCTCCACTCTACAATATCGCCCCGCTCGCTCCTTAGCATTTTCTCCGGAACCGACGCTTTTATCTCGTCAGCGAGAATTTGAGACAGCTTACTCTTGGCATAATGCCTCGAATACACCATGCTCACCTCTCGCAATGGGGTCATATCTGCAATCCTCTGCACATTTTCAAAGCGCTCCTCTGTCATATCTATTGTCGACAACTCCGGAATTACAGTAACACCACCGTCCTTGTCTATGATGTTGAAAATCGTTTCCAAAGACCCTGCTTCAAATGAAAATTTATGATCTTTCTCCGTCTTTCGCATTGCTGAACATAGATTAAGTATCTGATGCCTAAAACAATGACTATCATTGAGCAGTAATAAGTCCTGCTCCTGCAACACTTTGACACTTACATTCTTTTCATCTTGAATGGAGTTTCCCTCGTTGGAATAAACCAACATCTCCTCATAAAATAAGGGAGACTCTATCAACTTGTGGTCGCCTATTGGAGTAACCAAAATACCAACATCTATGAGATCCTTACTTAATTTGTCGATTATACTCTCCGTGGTAATTTCTTCTATACGTAGAAATATATTGCTGTACTTTTCCTTAAAATTACCAATAAACAATGGCAACAGAAAAGGTGCTATCGTGGGAATAATTCCTATTTTCAATTCCCCCCCAACATTATCCTTATAATCGTCGATTATCATCGACATTTTCTTATTCTCCCTCAGTATAATCCTTGCCTGATCTATTATTCCCATCCCTATATCGGTCGGCATCAATGGATGTTTACTCCTGTCAAAAATAACGACATCAAGATCTTCTTCCAACTTCTTAATTTGCATACTCAAGGTAGGCTGTGTGATACAACACATCTCTGCTGCCTTGCCGAAATGCCGATATGTATCAACTGCCACAATATACTCCAACTGCGTAATTGTCACCATATTACTCTCATTTTATTTTTTCGTATTAATACTCATAAAACAAAACACTTCTATATTTTGTTTCCATAGTCTAGTTAATACTTCTTTTTTTACGAGTTATAAAAGTAGTGCTTTTAATCTTCTAACTCGCAAGCATTAGGAATTATTAACTAAATAGAGGCGATATGCCGTACGCTCCAGACTATATGCAAACAGACTTGTTTATCGTTGAATTGTTTAAGGTTTAATTGTTTAGGGTTTAGAAAATGCTGTATGCAGTAGGCTTTATGCTTTAAGCGAGCAGCCTTTATATAGAAATACAAGAACGTCATTGCGAGGAGCTGGCGACGAAGCAATCTCTGTCGTGCGTCTCTGAAGGTGTGTCATTGATGCCTGAAAAACAAATGGTATACACTGTTTTAAAGAACAACTCTTTTGGCTGAATAGTTACGGCAATATGCCGTACGTCTAGGTTATAAGCAAACAGCCGGTGATAATATGATAATGTAGGGGCAGGGCTTGTGCCTGCCCCGTTGCTAAACTCTCCTCCTCGTGGAGGAGGGGTATCGCAGGCGGGGTGGTTTGCATTTTTTATTCTTCATTTATTACATTCATCATCCTGCAATCCATAACATTACGGGTTTGGTGGTGTATCTTTCCCCATGGCGGTGCCATGGGCTGAATTAATTATGGCTTGCAGCCATAAACAGCCCACATCGTAGCTTTGTAATATCGAGGCATCTACATTTTGTCGTCATTGCGAGCGCAGCGTGGCAATCTGTTCTTTGTAAATAGATGCAGTTTTGATGAATTGCCCCTATCTTTAGATAGAAGATTAATAAGCATCACCCTAACAGGAGGCTACTCATTAATTAATATAATTCGTTAAATCTCAAGAAATTAAACTCAAAACAACTAAACGATTAAACAACTAAACCCTAAACAAGGCTGCTTGCTTATAGCGAACAGCAAATAGCTAATTACCCACTTTATTCGTCATAGAGCCATATTCAAGAATACACAGGACTCGCAAATATCTCTTGTGAAAAAAATGGCAATTTAAATCCTCATTAATTTTACATTACTGAAACTATTACTATATTTGAGCCTAAGAAAATTGAAAAGTACACATTTATAAAATTCAGAAAATTATGAAGACATACAAACCAAACGAAATCAGAAATATAGCAGTAATAGGAAGTTCCGGTAGCGGAAAAACGTCCCTGACCGAAGCGATGCTCTATAAATATGGAGTTATCAGCAAGAAAGGGACAGTGAGCAACAATAATACAATATCAGATTTCCATCCTATTGAACATTCGTTTGGGAAGTCTGTCTTTCCATCACTGATGTGCACTGAGATAGAGGATTGCAAAATAAACTTTATCGACACTCCGGGAATGAGCGACTTTGTGGGAGGTGTGGCGTCAGCCCTAAGCGTAGTATCGACAAGCCTAATGGTCGTAAACGCTGCCCACGGCGTCGAGGCAGGTACCGAAGTTGCTTACAGAATGGCTAATACAAACAAAACTCCAATCATTTTTGCATTTAATTTCATCGACAGCTCTGATGCAAACTACGACAAAACCCTCGACGAAGTAAATGATTTGGTAGGAAAAAATAAACCCGTCGTTATCCAATTCCCTGTTAGCACAGGACCAGACACCAACGCAATTATTGATGTCCTCAAAATGACAATGTGCAAATACACAAACGGAAAAAGAGAAATGGTGGATATTCCCGACGAATTTAAGGATAGAGCCGCAGAACTCCACAATGCACTCGTAGAAAAAGCAGCAGAAAATGACGAAGAGCTGATGGAAAAATATTTCGATAAAGGCGAACTTTCCGAAGATGAATTGCGAAAAGGTATAAAATTGGGAATGGCAGACAACTCCTTATACCCTATTTTCTGTTGTAGCGCCGAAAAAGAAATGGGCGTGTACAGAATAATGGAGTTTATTAAAGGAACAGTCCCTTCGCCTGTAGACGTAAAACCAAAAGTCGACCTAAATGGAGGAGAACCAAAAAGAGAGGCTAATGCACCAACATCCATATTTATATATAAGGTAGACATTGAGCAACATGTCGGAGAAGTAACTTATTTTAAAGTGATAAGCGGAACGGTAAAGGAAGGACTTGACCTGATAAACACTAACAACGACACAAAAGAAAGACTCTCACAAATCTTTACCGTAGAAGGAAAAAACAGAACAAAAGCTGTAGAATTGCAGGCAGGAGACCTGGGTGCAACAGTGAAATTAAAAAATTCAAGAGCAAACCACACCCTCTGCGAAAAGGGTATAAGCTACAAGTTCGAGCCTATAAAATTCCCAACACCTCTGTACACCGTTGCAATAAAAGCAGAAAACGAGGCAGAAGACGAAAAAATGGGCGAATGCCTCACAAAACTATCAAACGAAGACCCTACTTTCGTAATAGAACACTCTAAAGAACTGAGACAGATACTAGTACACTGCCGTGGAGAACATCATCTGAGTATCCTTCATTGGTATTTCGACAATGTTTTCAACATGAAAATATGCATATCGACACCGAGGATTGCATATCGGGAAACTATTACTAAGATAGCCCAAGCTGATTACAGACACAAAAAACAATCGGGCGGAGCAGGACAGTTCGGCGAAGTACATATCGTAATCGAACCATACGAGGATGGTATGCCAAGCCCTGCTTCGTACAACATTAATGGTAAAGAAACAAAAGTATCCCTTAGAAATACCGATGAACACACCCTCCCATGGGGAGGAAAACTCGTATTTTGCAATTGCATCGTGGGCGGAGCTATTGATGCGAGATTTCTACCCGCCATACTAAAAGGAATAATGGAGAAAATGGAAGAAGGTCCGCTAACCGGCTCTTACGCCAGAGATATAAGAGTTTGTGTTTACGACGGCAAAATGCACCAAGTCGATTCAAATGAACTCTCATTTAAACTTGCTGGACGTAACGCTTTTAGTGCCGCATTCAAAAATGCAGCCCCACGTATTCTCGAACCTATATACGACATAAGTGTCCGCGTGCCTTCCGATAAAATCGGAGACGTAATGAGCGACCTGCAAACTCGAAGAGCTATTATTATGGGCATGGACAGCGAATACGGATATGAAAAAATCGAAGCAAAAGTACCTCTAAAAGAAATTGCGAAATACTCAACTGCTCTTAGCTCCCTCAGTCAGGGACGAGGTGTGTTCTCTATCAAATTCTCAAATTACGAGAAAGTACCCACAGACATTCAAGAGGAACTTATCGCCAACTACGAAAAAGAAGAGTCCGAAGTGTAACATTGAACATTTTTGTATAACTTCGCTACTTTAAAAATAAAAACAACAAAGCATGAATTACAAACATCTTTTTACGATAGCTGCTATACTTATAGGCACGCTATCTTCGATTGCTCAAGAAGTAAAACTTGATCCCGCCGTTAGACATGGAGTCTTGGATAATGGCATGACTTACTATATCAGACACAACGAGGAACCCAAAGAACGTGTCAGCTTCTACATGGCTCAAAAAGTTGGTGCTATGGTGGAAAACGATAGTCAGGACGGACTCGCTCACTTCCTTGAACATATGGCATTTAATGGCACCAAGAATTTTAATGACCAAAAATTCTTGTCAGTCCTCGAACGCTACGGAATGGAATTTGGCAGAGACATCAATGCATACACGGCATTCGACCAAACAGTGTATAATCTCAGCAATGCCAACTCCACAGACGAAGGTCTTGTGGATACCTGCCTATTGGTACTGCATGATTGGTCTAACTTCATCTCACTTCACAACGACGAAATTGACAAAGAACGAGGGGTGATAGTCGAAGAATGGAGAACCAGAAACGACGCCGGAAGAAGAATACTAAAACAGAGCCTCCCTTTCTTATTCGAAAACTCTAAATATGCAAAAAGAGATGTTATGGGAGACACCGCTCTTATAAAAAACTTTGATTACCAAACTCTTAAAGACTACTACCACAAGTGGTACAGACCCGATCTTCAAGCGGTTATCATTATTGGCGATGTTGATGTAGACAAAATGGAAGCTAAAGTGAAAAAACTTATGGGAAGTATCCCTAAAGCCGTAAATCCTGCTAAGAGAGTGTACAATGACGTTCCCGACTACGATAAAAAATATGCTGTACTTACAGACAAAGAATTATCGCGCACGACTATTAAATACATGTGGAAACATGACGAGTATCCAATAGATAAAAGAGACACCTACGACTACTTCAAATTTAATCTTACTAATAGACTGATGACAGGCATGTTCGGAGCGAGAATTAGAGAATATATGAATGCAACCGAAAAACCTAGTTATACCAGTGCAGGAATGTATTACTCAGAGTATGTGCCAGCTATATATGACTATGCAATATATCAAATAATACTTCAACCAGATAATATAAACAAAGGCATAGAAGACGCATTATCACAACTAATGAGAGCTAAAAATCAAGGTTTCTTGCAAGCTGAGCTTGACCGCGCAAAAACTAAAACGCTCACCTCCTACGAAAGTGCAGTGAAAAGCAAAGACAGAACCAGCAACGATTCATATGCCACCGAATATGTAACTAATTTTATTGAAAACGAACCATGCCCAGGCATAGAGACTGAATATGAAGTAGTAAAAAAAGTATTGGATGAAATAAGCATTGATGACATAAACGGCAAACTCAAAGAGTGGATGACAGATAAAAATCTTGCCGTTTCTTATGAAGGTGCAGACAAGAGCAAAGCTCCATCAGAAAGTGAAATTTGGGCAACATACAACAAGCTGGACAAAGCAGACTTAGAACCATACAAAGAGGACAATGTGGCAACAGAGCTACTCGATGCTTCCAAAATCAAAGCCGGAACAATTGTTTCCGAAAGCACTATTGACAACAACACTGGAGGAAAAATATTTACTCTCTCAAACGGTGTCAAACTTTACTTCAAACATACAGACTACAACAAAGACCAAGTGAGACTTTCAGCATACAGCAAGGGAGGAACATCACTATATGGCGTAGAGGATCTTCCTACAATATCAATAGGAACAGGTTTTATCGGCAGTTTCGGCATAGGCGATTTCGATGCAACACAGCTAGGAAAACTGCTGACAGGAAAAATAGCCGGTTCCAGTGTAACTGTAAGCGACCTACACGAAAATGTATCAGGATCTTGCTCTCCAAAAGACTTCGAAACAATGATGCAGCTTGTTTATATGAGATTTATGCACCCTCGTTTCGATGAAAAGGCTTTCAATTCTGGCATGAGCAGAACAATTGAACACCTAAAACAACAAAGTAACAACCCGCGAAAAGCCCTGCAAGACTCTGTTGCAGTTTACATGAGCAACCACAGCCCCAGAACTTTGTTGCAAAAACCTGAGACTTACAACAAAATCAACTTCGGAAAAATCGAAAAGTTATATAAAGAACGATTTTCGGATGCTGACGACTTTACATTCTTAATATTAGGTAATATTGATGAGGAAGAGGTGAAAACAATGGCTGCAAAATACATTGCATCACTTCCCAGCCTGCCCACTTCTGAAAACTTCGTAGACCATAAAGAGGGTATCGCTAAAGGGTTTACAGATGTTACTATTCCTCTGAAAATGGAAATAGGAAAGGCTACACCAATTCTATTCTACCAAAAAGAAACAGATTTTAGCCTTGAAAAAAGTTTAGTTGCCCAGATTATCAGTTCTGTCTTAGACTACAGATATACCGAAACTATCCGCGAAGAAGAAGGTGCTGCATACGGAGTGTCTGTTAATGCATCAATGTCAAGAGAACCCGAGGGTGAATTTAATCTAATGGTATATTTCGATACAGATCAGACTAGAATTAATGACATAAAGAAAATTGTGAAGAACGAAATTGCCAACCTTATTCAAAATGGTCCTTCTAAAGAAAACTTGGATAAAGCAATTAAACAGATGAAAATGAACAGAGACGAATTGAAAACTAATAACGCTTATTGGCTAAGCTCTCTTGTCTCATTTGCTAAATATGGCGAAGATATCAACGACCCAGCAAACTTCGAAAATATTCTGAACAATATGACCCCTCAGAAAATTCAGAAATATGCTAAGGAACTAATCCCTGATGCCAACGAACTAGACTTGACATTTATGCCTCAACAATAAATTGATTATTAGACAGATACCTAACGAGACTCGACTGTATAGTCGAGTCTCGTTTCTTTTATACCAATTCAGCAACGACAAAAGTACTACCCGTTGCCAATACCAAATCTGACGACGTGGCAGACGACTTTGCTTTAGCAAAACCCTGCTCAACACTCTCATAAACGTTGCCAACAAGTCCATACCTCAATGCTGTATGCGCCAACTCCTTGGGCTCTAAACTCCTTTTATTCTCATTACCCGCAGGGACAAAATAATACATTGCTGTCCTCGGCAATAAACTCAATACCTTATTTATATCCTTGTCTGCCACTACCCCAAAAACAATATGAAGCTTCTCATATCTGACCTGCAACAATTGCTGCATCAGCATCCCCACTCCGTCCGCATTATGGGCAGTGTCTAAAACCATTAAAGGATTATGACCCACCACCTGCCACCTACCACAAAAACCCGTCGAACTACATATGGAAGAAAGACCCTGCCTTATGCTAACTAAATCAATATTATAGCTACTCACAGCATTTAGAATATGTACTGCCGATAGAGCCGTTCGCATATTTTCAACTTGACATAAATTCGCTAAATCCGTACTCGCCTCATAATCAACAGCATTACATAAATTAGTTATGTGTAGACGCCTTTTGTCATACTCCGAACTCAGTCCTTTGTCCACAAGCTGAAATAATGTGTCTGAAAAATAAAGACTTGCACCCAACTTCTGCGATTTAGTGCTAAAAACCTCTACCGTTTCTTCCTGTCGACGCCCAATAACAACAGGTGTCTGTGGCTTGATTATACCTGCCTTAGCCTCAGCAATACTCTCTAAACTATTGCCGAGAATATGTGTATGGTCTATACCGATATTAGTGATTACCGAAACAAGTGGCCTTATAATATTGGTTGAGTCAAATTCACCTCCTAGTCCCGTTTCAATGATAGCCACATCTACAGCCTTCTCCTGAAAGTAAACAAGAGACATTAAAAAGGTAATTTCGAAAAAAGACGGCGAAAAGTCGATTTTTCCACTTTCAAAATACAATTTCAGCTGATGCACAAATCTGATTACAAAATCTGCCTCTACACATACGCCGTTTATCCTTATCCGTTCAGAAAAATCTTTTAGGTGCGGAGACGTATAAAGCCCAACGTTTAATCCATGTGCTTGCAATATTGACGCTAATGTGTGCGACACCGAGCCTTTCCCGTTGGTTCCTGCTACATGGATATATTGATTACTTTCGTGCGGATTATCGTACAATAGAGATAATCTAAGAGTATTCTCAAGTCCAGGCTTAAATGCCTCTCCTCCGACTTTTTGATACATCGGTAACCTGCTAAATAAAAAGGATATAGCATCGTTGTATCCTAATGATTTCATCATAACATCTAAGTATTGAATGTCAAATATAAATCTATTGATGCAAATAAAAAAGGATATGCTTATCATCATTTTTTATGACTACACTATTGTTCGGCATATCTCTTTTTTGTACTTTTGACATCGTATTATGCAAAAACTTTGTAAAGATAATATGCCTTAGAAAATAAATTATTAAAAATAAAGACGATGAGTAACAACAAAAAATTTATTACGTGTGATGGGAATTACGCGGCAGCTCACATGAGCTACTTGTTCAGTGAAGTTGCCTGCATATACCCTATTACCCCCTCATCCACAATGGCTGAGTATGTTGACGAATGGGCTGCAAAAGGACAAGAAAATATGTTCGGACAGCCTATTAAATTGACGGAAATGCAAAGCGAGGGCGGTGCAGCAGGGGCAGTGCACGGTGCACTACAATCGGGTGCATTGGCAACCACTTATACAGCATCGCAGGGTCTGCTGCTGATGATTCCGAATATGTACAAAATTGCAGGTGAACTGCTGCCTACAGTTTTCCACGTTAGTGCAAGAACTATTGCAGGACACGCTCTTTCAATTTTTGGAGACCATAGTGATGTGTATTCTGCACGTCAAACAGGATTTGCAATGCTTGCAGCAGGCTCTGTACAAGAAGAAATGGATTTGGCAGCGGTAGCTCACCTTTCAACTCTTACTAGCAGAATACCTTTCCTTGCATTCTTCGATGGTTTTAGAACTTCTCACGAAATACAGAAAATTGAAGTGCCAAACGAAGAAGCTCTACTCAAACTTGTTGACCACAAGGCTATTCAAGAGTTTAGAGACAAGGCTCTTAATCCCGAAAATCCAGTAACAAGAGGTACTGCCCAAAATCCTGACATCTTCTTCCAAGCTAAGGAAGCGGCAAATAAATTCTATGATGCCACCCCCGACGTTGTCGAAAGATACATGGACGAAGTGAGCAAAATTACAGGTAGACACTACAAGCCTTTTACATACTACGGTGCTGAAGATGCCGAAAACATCGTGATAGCAATGGGCTCGGTTACAGAAACTATCAAACAGACCATAGACCACCTGCTTGCTCAAGGTAAAAAAATCGGTCTGCTATCTGTTCACCTCTACAGACCTTTCTCAGCTAAGCATTTTATGGCGGTGCTGCCAAAAAATACTAAGAGAATTGCTGTACTCGACAGAACTAAAGAACCAGGGGCTATGGGTGAGCCTTTGTATCTTGACGTAAAAGCACTTTTCTACGGTAAAAAAGATGCCCCGCTAATAGTTGGAGGACGATATGGGCTTAGCTCTAAAGACACTACCCCGTCTCAAATCATTTCGGTCTACGAAAACCTCGAAATGAACGAGCCGAAAAATGACTTCACCGTTGGAATACTTGACGACGTTACTTTCAAGTCACTTCCTTTAAAAGAGGAAATAAATATAGAACCCGAAGGAACTTATGCCGCTAAATTCTATGGACTCGGGTCCGACGGTACTGTGGGTGCTAACAAAAACTCTATTAAAATAATCGGCGAGTCAACAGACAAATACTGTCAAGGATATTTCCAATACGACTCTAAAAAATCAGGAGGCTTCACTTGTTCTCACCTCCGTTTTGGAAATCAACCCATCAGGTCTACATACTTAGTTACTACTCCTGACTTCGTTGCCTGCCATGTGAACGCATATATAAATATGTATGACGTGTTGAAAGGTCTGAAAAAAGGAGGCTCATTCCTGCTTAATACTATTTGGGACAAGGAAGCTACCAAGAAGAACCTTCCCGACAACATCAAAAAGTATATGGCAGACAACGATATAAAGCTGTACACTATCAATGCTACTCATCTAGCTCAGGAAATCGGTCTGAAAGGTAGAACAAATACGATAATGCAGTCGGCATTCTTCAAAATAACAGGCGTTATTCCTTTCGATCTTGCAGAGAAAGAAATGAAAAATGCTATCGTTAAGTCATACGGCAAAAAAGGTGAGCATATCGTAAATATGAACTACCAAGCTGTTGATGCAGGTGCTAAGAATTTCCATGAGATTACCGTTCCTGCTGAATGGAAGAATATTAGCCTACACACAGAACACATCGACGAAAACCGCCCTCTGTTCATCAGAGAGGTTGTTGATGTTATAAACGCTCAAAAGGGCGATGAACTGCCCGTAAGCACATTCGTCGGCAGAGAAGACGGAACTTTCCCTGCGGGTACTACCGAGTACGAAAAACGTGGCATTGCCGTCGACGTTCCCGAATGGAAATCAGAAACTTGCATACAGTGTAACCAATGTGCCTATGTTTGCCCTCACGCTTGCATACGCCCATTTCTTCTCGATAAAGGAGAGATGGCTAATGCACCTGCTGGCATGGACACTATCGAGGCAAAACCTGGCAAGTCTTTCCCCGACCTTCAATACAGAATACAAGTAAGTCCGCTCGACTGTACAGGTTGTGGTAACTGTGCTGACGTTTGTCCTGCCAAAGGAAAAGCCCTATTTATGGAGCCTCTGGAAACTCAACAAGTAGAAGTTGCCCACTGGGATTACCTAGAAAACAACGTTAAGTATAAGGATAAACTTGTTGACACTAAGTCAAACGTCAAAAACTCACAATTTGCCCAACCTCTATTTGAGTTCTCAGGTGCTTGTGCAGGATGTGGTGAAACTCCTTATGTTAAGCTAGTTACTCAGCTATTTGGCGAAAGAATGATTGTTGCCAATGCAACAGGCTGTTCTTCCATATACGGAGGCTCTGCTCCCGCAACACCTTACAGACAAAACAGCGAGTCGGGATGCGGTCCTGCATGGGGAAATTCTCTATTTGAAGACAATGCAGAGTACGGCTTAGGTATCCTTGAGGGTGTGAACTCGCAAAGAAATAGAATTGAGAAAATAATGAACGAAGCTATCCAAGGTGGAAATATCTCTGAACCTGAGAAAGCCGCTATTGCTGAATGGTTACTAACTAAAAACAAAAGCGATGAGTCTGAGGCAGCATCCAAAGCTGTTATCGAAGCACTAAAAGACAGCTCTGCCGAATATGCGAAACAAATCATGTCGCTAAAACAATACTTGATTAAAAAATCAGTCTGGATTTTTGGTGGCGACGGATGGGCATACGATATTGGCTACGGAGGTCTTGACCACGTGTTGGCTAGCGGTGAAAATGTAAACGTTCTAGTTCTTGATACTGAGGTCTACTCAAATACCGGTGGACAGGCATCAAAGGCAACACCCGTAGCGGCAATTGCCAAATTTGCAGCAGCAGGTAAACGCATCAGAAAGAAAGACTTAGGAGCTATATCAATGACATATGGATACATATATGTAGCCCAGGTTGCAATGGGTGCAAACCAAGCTCAAACTCTGAAAGCAATTCGTGAGGCCGAAGCATTCGACGGTCCCTCAGTAATTATTGCCTACTCTCCTTGTATAAGCCACGGTATCAACATGGCTAAAGCTCAAGACCAACAAAACAATGCTGTTGAATCGGGATATTGGCAACTGTACAGATATAACCCAACTCTTGAGGAAGAAGGCAAAAATCCATTCTCCCTAGATTCCAAAGAGCCTAAGTGGGAGCTGTTCAATGACTTCCTGCAAAGAGAGGTGCGTTTTACATCGCTCAAAAAGCAATATCCTGATGTGTACGAAGAACTATATCAGAGATGCCAAGACGATGCTCGACGCAGATACAAATACTACCGCAGACTCTCAAAATATACTCTTGAAGAGCCTGAAGATAAACAGTAATCAGTGAGAGTGGTCAGTGGTCAGTGAAATACCGCTGTCATTCTTAAATATTATAGGGACATCCTTAATTGGGGTGTCCTTATTTTTTTATAAGTACTCGATATTCATTAAAAAATCCCCCGGTAACCGGTTACCAAAGGGCAGTGTGTATATTTATGTGTATATAAAACGAGCGTGGGATCTACTCTAAAAGGAGATATATGTATGAAAAATCTATTCCATTTTTTTATGCTTTATGCCGTATGCTGTAAGCCAAAACAGCCACCACCTCCTCCTTCGCAGGAGGAGAGGTTTTAAATCCCCCACTCGTGGAGGAGGGGTGCCGCAGGCGGGGTGGTTTGTATATTTCATCACAGCATCATCGGCTGCTCGCTTAAAGCCTACTGTATTTTTTTTAATATTAAACAATTAATCGCCTGAACTCTGCATTAGCATCACCACCACTTATCATTAATCACTTATTATTAGCACATATCACTACACGCTAGTAATCAACACAATACACAATTCATACAAACAGAGAATTTCCCAACAAATAATGATTGCCCTGCTTCTTGTTTGCCAATAACTTTGCACTCTTTATTTCTAAAGAGTAAAATATGAGTATCAGATGTGTGCTACA
>JBKEAJ010000028.1:0-3792 GCA_047972135.1 Bacteroidales bacterium
ATACTCGTTACATAGAGGATCCATATGTGTTTATGGAGGATGATTCGGTCTGTATGTTGGTAACGGATAACTACCGCAACAAAGGATTATTGTTGCACTCCAAAGACGGTCTTTCCTTTGATTTTGATAAAGCCGAAGAAGGCTTTCATGTAATGGAGAGATATATTGATAAAGAACTTATTGAACAAGCAAGTAACTACCGTCACCCTAAATTTGAGCGACCGCAGTTGCTGATTAAAGATGGAAAACCGACTCATCTTTTTGTCCCCGGAGGTTGTAATATTAATAAGGGCCCCGGAACGTGTTGCTATCTGCTGGAGATTGAAGAGTGAGAGGCTTTAATAGTTGAATTGTTTAGTCGTCTATTCTTGAGAGCACAAGTTGTAAATATGAATGATCTATGCTCTATCGATGATGATTGTCGGTTTCGTGGATGATGATGGTGAACTTTTAACTTGCTCTGTTTATGGGAATGTGTTTTTTTTGTTTAGTGTAGTTTAAGTTTGTATATTTGAAAATTGTAAGTTAAAGACAAAATATTGCCTTCAGATATGCTTTGTGACATGTTGTATAGCATTTTTGGTAATCTATCATTACTTATTATAATATAATACTAAAACATAAAGGAATGAAACAAGAAAAACTTAAAAACATCTTCCCCGTAATTTTATTGTTGCTGACATGCACAATGTTCAGCTCTTGTGGTAAGAGAGAAAATGAAGTTTTAGCCGAAAAACCGAATGTAATAATAATCCTTGCCGACGATATGGGGTATGCAGATGTCGGCTTTAACGGGTGCAAGGATATTCCTACGCCAAATATCGACCGACTGGCTAGTAATGGAGCACAATGTACCAACGGATATGTAACATTCTCAGTATGTGGACCTAGCCGGGCAGGGCTTATGACAGGGCGGCATCAGGATAGATTTGGCTTCTGTCGAAATCCTTTGTTGGCACCTCAAGATATATCGCAGGGTTTGCCTTTGTCAGAGGAAACGATGGCGTCGGCATTGAAACGTGCGGATTATGCTACGATGGCACTGGGAAAGTGGCATCTGGGAGCTCACCCAAGTCAACAGCCACTTAGTCGGGGCTTCGATGAGTTCTACGGATTTTTGAGTGGTGGACATATGTACTTTCCCAAAGACCTGACAGTGGCAGATATTACGGAAATAAAAAGTCAGATGGACGGTTATAGAACCAAGATGATGAAAAACTGTGGAAGAGTGGAAGAAACCGAATATGTTACCGATGCTTTGACTCGTGAAGCCGTTTCTTTTATTGAACGCAAAAAAGATGAACCATTTTTTATATATCTTGCCTACAACGCTCCACATACACCTATGCAAGCTACTGAAAAGTATCTAAGCCGCTTTGAACATATTCAAGATAAAAAACGGAAAACCTATGCAGCCATGGTTAGCTCGCTCGACGATGGTGTGGGCAGAGTGCTTGATAAATTGGAAGAGCTTGGTATTGATGATAACACTATCGTATTTTTCTTGTCTGACAATGGAGGGCCCGAAAAACATAACGGCTCTGACAACGGACCATTGAGGGAAGGGAAAGGTAGTTTCTACGAGGGTGGAATACATGTGCCTTTTGCGGTGCAGTGGAAATCACATATTCCTGCAGGCACTGTGTACGAAAACCCAGTGTCGTCACTGGATATGTTTGCCACGGCATTGACATACGCAGATGTAGAACCTCAAAATAAACTAGATGGAGTCAATATCATTCCTTACCTAGCAGGTGATAAAAAAGGGAGTCCACATAAAAATATCTTCTTGCCTCATCAAGATTACAAAGGATACGCTATGCGCTCTGGCGACTACAAGGTGATAAGGTTTAAGACTGACACCGACGAAATGTATAATCTAAAAGAGGATATCGGAGAGCAAAGCCCTTTGCAGATAGATAAAGAATCAGAATACAAAAGAATAAAGAATGATTATGCTGCATGGGTGGCAGATATGAAAGAGCCAGTTTTCCTTGGTCTTGCTGATGGTGCTGAGTACAATAAATTACATCCCGATCGCTTTGTTATGCAGAGTCCTTATAAAAGGAGTAGTGAAGAGCCTAAAGTCCCTGAACTCCCAAGAGTTTCAGAAGATTACAAAATGGTTTGGACAGGAGAATTTGACGAAAATGGGAATATTGACAATAGGATAGATATTAATACAGACATCGTAGAAATACGGGCACGGATAGATTCGGCAGCAACACAAAGCTCTGATGTCGTAAATACGTGGGCTTTGGGCGACTGGCTGAGACTGGGAGGTTCACAGCCTCAAGTGAGTAAAGAAGATAGTGAAAGAATTTTGGCGAGACTGAATCATTTGCATCCCGATTGGAATCGAAGGTTTCATACATGGCGGTTTGAGAAGGGTTCTAATAACAGTAATATTGTGAGATTGTATCTTGATGGTACTCCGATTGCTGCCCTTGATATTGCAGAAGAACCTGCGAAGTATAAAGACTTGACTTTTGCTTTGGCAGAAGGAATAGAAACTCAAAATCTTGAGGTGGACTATATTCGTGTGTGGAGGAAAGATGAGTAGAATTAAGTGTTGTTTAACTCGGAAGGCTTAGAGGACATCTCCAACTAGGTAGGATTGATATAGATAATCTGGACTTTCGCCTTGGTGTACCTCCCCTCCCGTATTTCCAGAATTTCAATCGAATTATATCCTCCGTGGTATACTTCCATAAATCAATGTTTATTGCATCTGTAAAAGCACGAAAAGTTATCTAAATACATTTCCTGACTTCGGTAAAGTGCCAGGGCAAACGCATCTAATAAGGTTTAAAAAATGCTCTAGGCAGTAGGCTTTAGGCTATAAGCGAACAGCCGATAAATGAACGTCATTGCGAGGAGCTGGCGACGAAGCAATCTCTTGCAACAGAGAACAGATTGCCACGCTATCGCTCGCAATGACGGACGACTATATAGAAAAATAACCACCCCGCCTGCGGCACCCCTCCTTGAAGAAGGAGGGGATTTAAAAACTCTCCTCCTGCGAAGGAAGAGTACCCGAAGGGGGAGGAGGTGGCTGTTTATTTGATACTACGATATTACAATGCTGTGATGTTACGATGGAATACGAAATATTTTTAGGGACGTAGTCCCGATATCTTCGTAGCAAAGAGATAGATACAAAAATAATAGGGGCGTTAGCCCTGATATAGATGCAGGTTGAATCGTTGAACTGTTTAGAGCTTAATAGAGAAGATGTAGACTAAAAAATATAAACATTCCACGTAGGGGATAGATAGAATTGTCGTGCGTCGCTGAAGGTGTGTCGGTTATACCTGAAAAATAGATGCTATGCACAGTTTTTAAGAACAACTCTTTGGCTAAATAGTTACACTATATCTTGTCTTTGCAAAATTGATATAATTATTATATTTGTGTCATGATAAGCAACTAATTGTGATGACACTTTCTGACATATATACGGAATATTACTCAAAACTGCTGAGGTTTGCTCAAACATACCTGAACAGTGAGGCGGATGCAGAAAATCTTGTGCAGGACGTATTTCTAAAGTTGTGGGATAAGCACCCTGATTTAAGAGATGTTGAAAATATCAATGCATATCTGTTTAAGCTTGTGAAAAATGCGTGTATCAATCACCTGCAACACGAAAAAATTGTTCGTGAGTATATGAGCAGAGCTAAGTACATTTACGAGACCGATATTAATATCAGAATCCAAGCTCTCGAAAGATTTGATGACGTAATTTTTGATGACAAAAAAATAGAGGAAATTCTTAACAATGCCATAGAA
>JBKEAJ010000029.1:0-2094 GCA_047972135.1 Bacteroidales bacterium
GTTGACAAATACCTATCAAAATAAATATCAGCTCCCATATCTCTCATTTCCTCAATATACCTCCTAACCTGCCGTTCGGATAATTGTGTTTTTTCTGAAAGCTGTTGCAAATTTCCCGTACATTTCAATCTTATAAGTTGATCAATCTGCCTTATATGCTCAATTCTATCTATAATCTTCATAATAGTTAATTGCGTATTGCTTAATTATTACTAAACCCTTATCATATTGCAAATATAACCTTTTTTTTGCAAAAGACTAAAGAAATATAGCCCGTATTATTCATAAAAAAGGTGGCATGTTACCCAAAATATAACTGAGAAGTCAGTATCTTTGGGGTGTACGATAAAACCCACCTTGTATGACAGAGATAGAAAAAGATTTTGAAAATAGCCAAGTTAGATTAGCTATTATTCTTAAGTCGGGAAGGCGAAGCAAACAAGTTGAATCCAAAGTAGGGAGTGCAAAACGAGGGTGTGAACATTATGGCAAGACCAGATGGGTGGTCTTATTTTATCTCTGAATCTGTGAAAATCAACATTATTTATTCGGAAATATATTAGGGGCTCTCAGTGAATCTGATAATTCGAGGTGATTTTGAGGTTTATGAATAATGTAAATTGAAAGCTGCGAGACACTAGTTGTTAGCCAACAGCTAGTGAGACTCGCAGTTGCTCGCTTTACTCACTAATAACTTCAAACTCTGCAATACCAAAGCTACTACTGTTTCTTACTGACGACAGAGCACGAAGTTTTACATATCGCCCTGTAACTGCCTGAAATACTATATCTTGCCATGTCGGACTGTTTTCAATGTTTGAAAATTCACCAGAAGATACAGCCTTACCCCAGTTTTTTTCGTCTTTGCTGACATAAAATTCATAAGAGGTTATTATCCCCCTATTTCCTCGACTTTGGTCGGGCAGATAGCGGAAACCTGCTAATTGTATATTCTCACCTAAATCAATGATATAATCCACAGGTTTGTTGCTTTGTATTAGCCAAGTGCTACCCTCGTTGCCGTCAAAAATCCGATTTGCTTTCGTTTCGTCTTTGAATGCTCCCAACATACTCCATTTTTCTCTTGATATGTTTAGCTCTGCCAATGTTGTCGGGCTACTTTGCTTTGTCTTGGGGTCTATAACTACAGCTTTTAAGTCGGTTTTACTCTTCACTGTGAATGGAGCTGTGTATGGTTCTGACTGCGGACTTGGCTCTGTTCCATCGAGGGTATAGTAAATGTCTACATCGCTATCGAAGGCTGAAATTGTTACTTCGCCGTTGCGAGTGCGCTGTATTTTTGGAGCTTCTAATACCTTTGGAGCTTTGTACAACTCTACCCTGCTGAGTGTCGGACATGCCTTAGCGTCTTCTATATTTAGACGAACTTGAGTGGCTGTTACATTAGGGAAACGCAATATACGCTTAGCTCCGATGGTTGTTGCATCGGCTATCTTCTCCCATTTGTTGCCAACTAGAGCCTCCACACTGAATTTACGAACTCGCTGTCCCAAACGGATATACTCCTGCACTAAGAAACGATTAAATTCTGTGGGAGCTCCCAAATCTATTGTAAGCGAGGCATTTACTACTCCATCGTCGCTAGCCCAGTAGCTGTCGGGATTATCGTCGGTAGTATTGCTTGCCCTATAAGCCTTCACTCTGCCTCTAACGTTGGAGGCTTCGGCGCGCTTATCTTTTGCCAAAGGTGTGGCAAAGTCGGCATCGATAGCATTTTTCAATTTCATCACTTGCTCAACATCCCTTTCGTGTATCAGCCCTCGCTTGTCGATGGGAAAACTTAATAACAATGAGGCATTTCTGCCAATGCTATTGTAATATATATCAAGGAGGTGTGGCAGAGTTTTAACCTTGTGGTCTTCGGCAGGATGATAGAACCAACCCGGACGAGTGGATACATCAACTTCTGCCGGAACCCAATGTGTACCGTCTTCATGCCCCGTACGCATATTTTCATCTTTTGAAGTAGGCGAACCGGGATAAAACTCAGCACGACGGATGGGAGCCCAATTCGTCTCCATTGCCCATCCCTCTTCGTTGCCCACCCAGCGTACGTCGGGACCTGCATCGCTA
>JBKEAJ010000030.1:0-7553 GCA_047972135.1 Bacteroidales bacterium
AATACAACAAATTATAATTCCTGCCATAGAAATTAAGCCTAAGAGAATTTGAGCCCAAAGTATGGAGAAGAAGTTTTTGTTTACTGTTGAAATACTTGCTTTGATAGCATCCATAGGCGATATATTATCATTGAATAAATGGATTGGGACGGCAAGGCTTGTTGCAACAGCCAAATATATACCGGGCAAGAAGAAACAGGCAAAACCAATTGATACAAAAGCCATTATGATAATGAAAAGACCTATAAATCCCCAACGTTTATCAGATTTTAGGATTGTAAACATATCTCCCATTGAATATACCTCATCCCTGTCTGCTTTTCTAGCAATGAAGAGATAGCTGTAATACAATGTATAACAGATTATTGAGCCGATTATACTAGTAATTAAAACAGGAGTCGTGAAATAAGCGTCATAAAAAGCCATCAAATCATTAAGAGAAGGACTTGTACCTCCCGACATGTCCGGATACTGAGGAAAGGAGCCGAACAATGAAGGTATAAAATTTATTATACTTGATATTGTTGATATGATTATAATAAAGGCAATTGAAAACCAAAGCAGTTTTTTTGTTACAAGGTTTACCGAGTTGCTTACTACATTTGAAACTGAGAAAGAGTATCCCTCTCGTTTGATTTGTTCTAATTCCTCTTGAAATGTCATGATTTTTTTATTTTGATGAACGACCTTTTCCTTGCGAGCGATTGTATATTTCCAATGCATCGGGTAGTATTTGCTGAATTGCTGCTATCCGATTTTCGTCTAATGGGTGGGTTCTCAGAATTTCGGGGGTGTCCGACGCCCCTGCCATTTGCGACATCCGCTGCCAGAAGTTTACGGCAATGCTAGGGTCGTACCCTGCCATCGACATAAAAATTATCCCCATTTTGTCTGCTTCATATTCATGAGTTCGCGAATATGCCAGCACTCCGAGATTTCCACCTATTCCATACACCTGATTTACTAGCGATTGTGTCGTTCCGGATTGGTTTGCCATAACAGCACTCAGGGCAACGCCGCCATATTGCAATGCCAACTGTTGGCTCATTCGTTCGCTACCATGTCGAGCTACTGCATGGGCAATTTCGTGTGATAGCACTACTGCCAGCCCCGCTTCGTTTTGAGCGATTGGCAGCAAACCTGTGTACACCACAACCTTACCGCCTGCCATACACCAAGCATTAGGTTCTTTCGATTCCACCAAGTTAAACTCCCAGTTAAAATCGCTGATACGGCTCTCTAGCCCGTGTTGACGCAAGTATTCCTCTACTGCCGCAGCGATTTTTTTCCCACAACGCTGTACCATTGCAGTATTCGTTGCATCGGCAGAGACACTATTCTCCGACAAAAACTGTTGATACTGAGTGAGACTTAGCGATACCATTTCGTTCTCGGGCACTAAGCTCAACTGCGAACGACCTGTTAATGGCACTCTGCTACAATTGCTAAGACTCAAGCCCATTAACACTATTAAAACCGATAAAGTAAAAGTTTTTTTCATGCTTCTAGATTTTATATCCATTATCTACAAATGTAATAAGCTTTCTCAATATTAAAAAATAATAGTTGCCAATTTCTCATATTTCTATCAATTCCTCTGCAATAATATTCGACTGCAAGTAGCCTTCACGTGTTGCAATATAAGAGCCTGACGGATTTTCGACAAGCAGTTGTTTTCCGCACAAGACCGACAACTTTTTCAATAGTTTTTCATGCAGCTCTTTGCCAAAATTATTATAAACATAGTCTGTATCAATCCCCCAAATAGTTCTCGACGAACATAAAACATAATCATTATACTTCTCTCTAAGCGACAGTATTTCAATCGCTTGGCACTCTCCGTAGCGATTTACGTATTCCGTCAACGACGAACAATTGAATGACCTTTTATCTTTCCCGTCGTACGAATGTGCCGACGCACCAAGCCCGATATACGGTATGCCTGTCCAATATGAAGAGTTGTGTTTGGATTGACAAGCTGCTTTAGCAAAATTTGCCAGCTCGTAATGCTCAAATTCGTTCGCTTCTGCCCAGTCTGTAAGCACGTAGAACTGCGACACATACTCATCTTCCGACACAGGTTTTATATTGTTTGCCCCTGCCAATTTTGTGAGCTTCGTATTTTCGTAGTAAGTTAGGCTATATGCGGAGAGATGCGGAACTCCCAGTTTGGCAACCGTTTCAAGGTTATACAGCCATTTGTCCTTGTTGAGATTGGGTATTCCATACATCAAATCTATGCTGATATTACTCACACCTGCACTTTGAATATTCCTGATAGTATCGAAAGCTTCGGCAGAGTTATGCCGTCGATCTAGCAATAATAAATCCTCATCGTGGAAAGACTGCACACCGACACTGACTCTGTTGAATGGCGATTGTTGCAGCTTCACAATAAACTCGTCGTCAACATCATCAGGATTTACCTCTATTGTTATTTCAGCATTGGGGTTTACGTTTAATTCCTGTTTTGCAAAGCTAATAAAATCCGACAAGTCCTTAAGGTCGACTTGTGATGGAGTGCCTCCACCGAAATAAATAGTGTCGACAGTGTCAGCTCTCAATTCAGAGCTTCTCCTTCGCAACTCGCTTCGCAGAGTATCAACATACCTGATTATAAGACCATTATCAGTTGTAGAATAAAAATCACAATAGTTACAACGAGTCTTACAAAACGGGATGTGAATATAAAGTCCTGCCATTATTGCTCGGAAATGATGCTCATCACCTTATCGAGGTTTGGCGACAAAATAACCTCAGTACGTCGATTTTTTGCTTTCCCTTCCGTAGTGCTGTTGCTTGCAATGGGGTCTATGTCTGCTCTTCCGCAGGGTACGACTCTTGAGGCATCTAAGTTGCTGTTAAGCAGTAGTATTTTTGCCACTGCCGTTGCTCTCATCACGCTCAAATCCCAATTATCTTTCACCTCTCCCAAGCCTGTCAGCGGAACGTTGTCGGTATGTCCTTCCACAAGAATATCGAAGTCTTCGGTTTTAGCAAGTACGTCGGCAACACTTTTAAGAGCCTGTTGTCCCTTTGGGTCGACATTCCACTTCCCTGTTTTGAACATTAGTTTTTCGCTTAGTAAAAGGTGTATCCTGCCCTCTCGCTCTTCGACTTGCAAATCGTCGGACGAAAAATCTACGAGTGCATTATGAATACTCTCTTTCATATCCTTGATGCGCTGATTTTGAGCCGATAGCATATTCTCCAGCTCTTCTAGTTTTTGCGATTTTTCTTTCAGAGCAGCCTCTGATTTTGCCACTGCACTTTCTCTATCTTGAAGTTCTTTCAGCAAATCTTGCAGTTGTTTATCGCTACCTGCCACATTGCCTGCAAACTGTTTTTCCAACTCGTTATATTGGGTTCTGAGTTTATCGATATTACTTTTTAGAGCGGTATTTTCAATTTTCAGTTTGTCACAATCTTTTAAAGCGTTTTCGTAAGTGCTTTGAAGTTGATTTGCTCTTGCCTCCAGCTCCTTTCTATCCACTCCCTCCTCATTACTTCTTGTCAATTCTGCACGCAGTTTACTATTCTCATCACGTAAATCATTATACTCCTTTTGTGTTACACATGCCGACAGAAGTAGTATCAACAATAATAATAGGAAAATATTTGTTCGTTTCATTACCTAGTTCTTTTTTAGCAAGGTCATAGATATCGGATTAACTTCGATTTTATTGTCAACAAGTCTCGCATTGCCATCATCAAAGAAGTTGTCACCCTCAACCATTAGCTGCCAGCCTTTGCCGTCAACGGGGACTTCAATAGTCTCTTCGTTATTATTGAGGATTACAAATATTGATTTCCAAGCATCTTTGTTTGCGTTCTCATTCAAGTAAAACGACACTACTCCGGGAATATGGAAGTTGCTGAATGTCAACTTTGTTCTAAGATCATCCGTTTCTAATATCCGTAGAGCAGGATGCATCTTTTTGAGCCTAATCATATTCTTAAAATACTCCGTTATATCGGGGAATACGTCTTTTTTACTCCAGTCTATCTTATTTATCTCATCGGGCGAGCGATACGAATTTTCTACGCCTTGCTTGCTTCGGAGCATCTCCATTCCGGCATGAATAAACGGGACACCCTGCGACAAGATCACTGTTGCAAAAGCCAGCTTCGTTCGTTTTGCCAATATGCTGTCATCTTCATCAGGAAGCTGAATTTTCAGTTGGTCGTAAAGTGTATAATTATCGTGGCACGACACATAACTAATTGTTTGCCATGGGAATTGAGCATAAGCAGGGGAATTTATATAGCCGAACGACAGCTGTGGGTGGTAGGTCGCACCGACGATACCAAATTTTACGGGTTCTTCGATGGATTTATTTCCCGACACAAAACCCGGTTCATTAGGGCTTGGACGACCTTTGAGAGCATCTCTGAAATTATCGTTAAAAACAGCAACCCTGTCCAACAGCCCGACATTGTATTTTGAGGCTTGATATGCTTCTGGAAGGGGAGTTTTGTCGGCAGTCCAGCCTTCGCCATAAAGTATTATGCTCGGATTTATTTCATCCACGCAACATCTTATTTGGCGCATTGTTTCAAGATCCATAAGTCCCATCAGGTCAAATCTGAAACCATCAATATGAAATTCGCTAGCCCAATATCTTATTGAGTCTATAATAAACTTACGCACCATCGGGCGTTCAGATGCTATTTCGTTGCCACAACCACTACCGTTTGACAAATTGCCATCATCCCAATGGCGATAAAAATACCCAGGTTCAATAAGGTTGAACACCGAATGGTCTGAATAACCGGTATGGTTGTACACCACGTCCATCACAATTCCTATCCCTTTGTCGTGCAGCACTTTAATCATCTGCTTCAACTCCCTGATACGTATTGCACCGTCCTTATGATTTGAGGAATAAGAACCTTCGGGGACATTAAAATTTTTCGGGTCATAGCCCCAATTATATTGCTCTCCCGAAAAACGTTCATCTATGGATTTAAAATCGAAAATAGGAAGTAGATGCAAGTGAGTA
This sequence comes from Bacteroidales bacterium, assembly GCA_047972135.1. Classification (GTDB taxonomy): domain Bacteria; phylum Bacteroidota; class Bacteroidia; order Bacteroidales; family Prolixibacteraceae; genus JBKEAJ01. The sequence continues at coordinate 5,004 of JBKEAJ010000030.1, forward strand.
ATGCCCAATTCCAGAAGATGGTCAAGTCCTGTGGCTCTACCCTGAGGCGTTTTTGTATTTTCTTCGGTAAGACTGAGGAACAGCCCTTTATTTTTAATTCCTGAATTTTCGTCTATACTAAAATCTCTGACATGAGCTTCATATATAATGCAATCGTTAATACTTACGACTTTTGGACCTTTATCGTCGTTCCACCCTTCGGGCGAAGTTTTTTGCAGGTCAATAATTTGCCCACGTCGACCGTTGGTACCCACCGCCTTAGCATAAATATCGATTGTTTCCTTGTGCCACTTGCCGTTTTTAACCACGAGGTCGTAGTACACCCCCTCCAAATCTTTATCCATTTCGATGCTCCATATGCCCTGATCTTGTTTAAGGAGACTTTCGATAAATATTGGTTCATCATAGAGTTCTTTGTTGAAAAGCCTCAACTCTATTTTGCTTGCCGAAGGTGCCCATACTTTTATTGTAGTCTTGTCGGGAGTATAACTCACTCCCAAGTCATCGCCTTCATAGTATGGCATGTTTTGGTAAATTTGTTGCATACCACTAGAATATTTAATGACAAAGATATAAAATCTGCCCACTTAATCACCAAAGTAGATATATTTTTAATCTATCGGATATAATATATCTTTGCCAAGGCAGTTTTCTATACTGAAGTCTTTAAAAAATAAACAGATGAAACTTCCATGCAGTAGGCTATAAGCTATATGCAGTAAGCCTAACTACACACAGGAGGACGATTAAAAACAGCAAAAGCCTAAAGCCTATAGCTTACAGCTTATTGCAAAAAAATAAACACATGAAGATTTTGAAGAAAATAGATAAAAAAAAGAGACTCCCACTGATACTCTTGCTTGCCTTGTTGGTATTATCGGCAACGGGAGTAACAAATTATCTTTTTGAGAAAATATTCTACACCTCCATAAAAGGGACTTGTCAGGAGTATCTTGCACGTGCCAACGATGAAGCCGACGATTTGTTTATTGGTTTGACAGCTGCTAAAGCAACAGTTGCCGTTTTTGAAGGCAGCACAATGGGAGTCAGTGCGGGTGTGGAAATGAATTTACAGGCAGGCGACATTGTGCAGCCCATCTACGATGGTGTTGACATAGCTTGGAAAGTATCGCTGATGAGTATTGTTTCCCTAAAGATTCAGCAGTTGTTTTTTATATTCTTCGAGCTGAATTTTCTGAAATGGCTGATAGTACTTGGAATAATATTTTTCATTCCTATACTATTTTGGAAGAACTATCTGACAAGGTTATCGCATCGCATATCTAGGTTTCTCATTATGATGGCTTTGGTGATTTACGTTTTGTTTCCGGTTGGTATATGGTGCATATCGACTTTATCTTCCTATGTCAACAGCACTTACCGAGAACCTGCGGCAAAAGAGTTTCAGGCAGGAGTCGACAGGCTCGACAAAGCTGCCGACATCTTCTCCGGCACCGATGCCAATGCCGACATCGACGGTTGGGATTGGATTAACCCCTCTGCCATTTACTCAAAAATGGGTAAGAAATGGGATAATCTGTCCGAAAAAATAGACAATCTAAAAAAGGAACTCTCATCGCTTAGTGGTTCTATGGTCAGCAATCTTTCTACCATCGTCACCACCTTTGTTATCGAAGTCCTTGTTCTGCCCATCATTTTTCTAGTATTATTTTGGCAATTTATCAGATTTGTCTTCAAGGACGAAACTACCAACTTGGTAAAACGGATAAAAAACGAATAATGTCAGGTTCATAATAAAACCAACTCAGTACGAAGTCTCTATCACACTGCCTCTTTCAGTATCCTTATATATTTTCAGGTGTACGGGTATTTCCTGCTGTAACTCTTCGACGTGTGAAATAATACCGACCACCCGATTTTCATCCCGTAAAGATTTCAAAGTGTTAAACACCTGTCGCAAAGTATCTTTGTCTAATGTACCGAAGCCTTCGTCGAGGAAAAAGAAATTGCGGTCTTGCTTGTTTTGTGTTTGCACGCTTTCTGCCAAGGACAGAGCCAAGGACAGCGACGCCTGAAACATCTGTCCACCCGAAAGGCTCCTGACACTCCTCGTGCGCCCCTCGTTCATATTGTCGCGAACAATAAACTCATTATCCTCATTGAGTTCCAAATGCAGTTGCTGCTTGGTGAGATGGGCAAATCGTTTGTTAGCCGACTGACAAAGATTTTTCAAATAAACCGACGACACAAAATCCACAAAACCATTAGACCTAAACATTTTCTTTAGAATATCGATATCGCTCTTTCTCAATTCCAAAGCCTCCTTTTCCGTTGAGAGTCTTGCTTTTGCTTGCAGTTTCTCTTTTGTCGTCTTTATTTGTTGCTCTATCTGCGCTAAGGCTTTATTACATGCTGCTACACCTGTTTCAATATCTTGCAACTCGACTCCCAGAAGAGCAAATTTTTCATCGTCGAAAATCTTGTCTCCCAATTCCTGCCTTAGTTCTTGGACTTTTTTCTCTATGGGCGAATACTTGGAGTGATACTCGTTAATTTGCTTTTCCGCAGTATCAGCATCAAAATCAGAGT
>JBKEAJ010000031.1:0-3011 GCA_047972135.1 Bacteroidales bacterium
CAAAAGCTGACAGACATGCTCAAAAGGCTAAATATTTCCGACGGCTATAATGAAGAAAGGCTTGAACAGGAATTGATATTTTACATAGAGAAATACGATATAAACGAGGAAAATATCAGACTAGAACAGCATTGCAAATACTTCTTAGACACCATGAACGAAACTCCATGCGGAAAAAAATTGGGGTTTATAGCACAAGAAATAGGCAGAGAAATCAACACCATCGGGTCGAAAGCCAATAGTCAAGATATTACACGACTAACTGTTGAAATGAAAGACCATTTGGAGAGAATAAAAGAACAAGTCCTTAATATATTGTAGTTAATGAACAAAGTTATCATCATATCCGCCCCATCAGGAGCAGGCAAAAGCACTCTAATCCACCATCTGATAGACCAAGACTTGCCACTCGGGTTTTCGATATCGGCAACCAACAGAAAACCAAGAAAAGGAGAGACCGACGGAAAGCATTATTATTTTTTTGATACAGAGACTTTTAAGCAGCGTATTGAGAATAAAGAATTTGTGGAATGGGAAGAGGTCTATAAGAACCAATTTTATGGTACTCTGAAAAGCGAAATAGAGCGCATCAAAACCATAAAAAAGACTCCTATTTTCGACCTTGACGTTGAAGGCGGGATGAAAATTAAGAAGGTCTTTGGCGACTATGCGCTAGCGATTTTCATTAAGCCTCCATCCATCAACACTTTAAGAGAAAGACTAATAGAAAGGAGTACCGACACCAGGGAGGATGTAGAAAAGCGTGTGGAAAAAGCATCGGAAGAGCTAAAACGTGAGAAATATTTTGACAAGACTATAATTAACGACAACCTAGAACACGCCAAATTTGAGATTGAGAAATTAGTAAGAGCGTTTATAAAGGAAAACAACACCCCCATAGACGACGATTGATTTCAACAGTATAATTTAGACCTGCACACACGATATACCGCCAAATGAGAAGCACTAAGCCACACGGAAACATCTCGTTAATCACCTGCAATTCAAAGCATTATGTCAGAATGCACATTTTTGCAAGACGGAAAAATACGCCTTCACACAATTGTGCAGCGCGAGAGATTTTGTACACTTTTAATCTTCGCTGAGAATAACCTAAAAGCAAAACATCACAAAACAATCAAAGCACAGAGCAATGTCAGGCATTAACACAACAAATAAAAAGGTCGCCTTATTCTTTGGCTCGTTTAATCCAATACATATAGGACATCTCTCAATAGCAGATTATATCATTGACAAAAAAATTACAAATGAGCTTTGGTTTATACTAACTCCTCAAAACCCCTTCAAAGAACAAAAGACATTATGGGACGACAAACTAAGACTTTCGATTTTAAAACAATCTACAGAAGATAAAAGCGTATTCATAATCAATACAATCGAATTCGATTTACCCAAACCGAATTACACATTTAACACATTACAAAGGTTAAGTGATAAATATAAACATGTATCATTTTCATTAATTATAGGCTCTGACAATTGGAAATCTTTTGACACATGGAGAAATTTTCAAACAATCATCGACAATTACAACATACTGATTTACCCACGTTCGGGGTATGACATAAACAACAAAGGGCTTCCAAAAACCGTGCAATTACTAGAAGCTCCGATAATAGATATTTCATCTACACAAATAAGAAAGATGCTAAACAAGGGTGATGAGAAAGCACTCGCCTATCTCCACACGAATGTCAGGGACTTGGTACGAGAGTTGTTTTTAAACTCCTCTCCTCGCTGATATTGCTACTTCCAAGCTCTCTCTCCAATGCGGAATATCAAGAGAGTAAGCACTTTTAATCTTCGTCTTATTCAACACGCTGAAAGATGGACGCTTCGCAGTCGTAGGGAAACAATCGGAAGTAACGGGATTTACCTTACAGTCGAGTTCTGACAGTTTCATTATTGCACAAGCGAAATCGTACCAACTTGCCACGCCTTCATTAGAATAGTGGAATATCCCCGAGTGGAAATCCTCTGCCATCGCCACACTCAATAAGGTATCGGCAAGATCTTTTGCATATGTTGGTGTTCCTATTTGGTCGAACACCACATTTATTTCATCTTTAGTTTTGCCAAGATTTATCATCGTATTCAAAAAATTATTCTCCAACTCCGAGTACAACCATGAGGTACGTACTACAAGAGCATCCTCAGCAAGAATATCAACAATAAACTTCTCTCCTTTCAATTTTGAGGCTCCATACACAGATAAGGGATTTGTATTATCAGCCTCAGAGTAGGGAGAACACGCTGTACCATCAAAAACATAATCAGTCGACACATGCAGCAACTTAGTATTTGAAATTTTACAGTACTCCGCCACGATTTTTGAGCCTTCGGCATTAACGGCATAAGCTATATCAGTCTCTTCCTCCGCCTTATCCACAGCTGTGTAAGCTGCACAGTTTATGATATAGTCGAAATTTTTATCATGCATAAAATCGGTAACACTGAGTTCCGAAGTTATATCCATTTCGTCTAATCCGACGAATTGTGCTGACAGAGCATTGGAGAACTTCTCAGACTTCACGGTTTTCTCTATCAGACTTGCCAATTGTCCGCCTTTACCTATTACAAGAATCTTTTTCATGTGTTTATAATTTTGCAATAAGCTGTAAGCTATAGGCTTTATGCTTTTGCTGTTTTTAATCATCTGTCATTGCGAGCGTTAGCGTGGCAAACTGTTCTTTGTTGTAGGAGATTGATTCGTCGCCCGCTCCTCGCAATGAGGTTTGTTTTTTGGCTGGTGGTCTGCTCTGCTGTCTTCGTATCTACTTTTTCAATTCCTATCTCCTCTCCTTCCTCCTTTGCTATTTCTTTGTTTTATTTATATATATTGTGGTTGTCTCTAAAGATTTTAAGACTGCTCTGATAAGCCTCGATCTCGGAATGATTGAAATTGGATACCTCAGCTATCTCGAATATCTTCTCAAACAATCTCTACTGCAAAGGGCGGGGACGCTCCTGCAAATAAACCAAATTCTTCA